>JAOUQQ010000057.1 GCA_029879245.1 Chromatiales bacterium
ATCTCAACTCCCCCGAGACCCCCATCTTCCACAAGGGACGAGAACTCTACGGGCTTTACGAGGCACGCCAGGCCAACCGCGAGCTGCCCCGCCTGCTGGTGGTGGAGGGCTATATGGATGTGGTGGCGCTGGCGCAGTACGACATCCGCTATGCGGTCGCGAGCCTCGGTACCGCCGTCACCGCCGAACATCTGGAGCAGCTGTTTCGCGCCACCGATGAGGTAGTTTTCTGTTTCGACGGCGACCGCGCCGGACGCGACGCCGCCTGGCGCGGTCTGGAGATCGCCCTGCCCCACATGCGCGACGGCCGCCGCCTGCGCTTTATGTTCATGCCCGAGGGGGAGGACCCGGATACTCAGGTCCGCCAGATCGGCAAGGCCGCCTTTGAGTTACAGATGGCACAGGCGCAGTCACTGGATGAGTTTCTCATCGAGCAGTTCAAGCAACTGGGTGAGTTTAAACGGCTCGACGGCCAGGCGCGGCTGGTAGAGAAGAGTCGCCCCATCATCGGCAAGCTGCCCGAGGGGATCTACCGCCACAAACTGCTGGAGCGACTCGCCCCACTGGCCAATATGCGCACCGAGCAGCTGACACAGATGCTGGGGCTGGCCGCACCCGCCACGTCAAGGCCTCAGCAGCGCCACACCACAAGCCGCCCTTCCGGGCAAAAACAGCAACCCTCACACCTGCGTCACGCCATCACCCTGCTGCTGCACCACCCTCCGCTGGCATCCGAAGCCGGTGAACCACAACGTTTTGCCGATCTGCAGCTACCCGGCGTATCGTTATTCATTGAAATCGTTGAATTAATCCAGCACAACCCCCATATCACGACCGCGGCGCTGCTGGAACAGTGGCGGGGCCGCGAAGAGGAGCGCCATCTCTTTACCCTGGTGCAGCGGGAGCTACTGCTTGATGCCGAACAGGATGACCTGTCAAACGAGTTCACGGGTGCTGTTCGCGGGCTAGAGCAACAGCTATTACGCCAGCGTCATCAGGAGTTGTCGCAAAAGCCATTTGGTGAACTGAGTGCTGACGAACGTAGTGAATATCAGACTTTGTTGCAAAAATTGCGATAAAAATCACGTTTTTAGCGCAGTTAAACTGGCGCAATCGCAAACCCCGTCTATATTCAAGGCATCAGAAACACAAAGTTATCCACAGGCAACGTGCAGAACGGCATAAATAGGCTATAATGTGGAGTTTTCCTACGCCCGATGGGCACAGACGTGTGAGTAAGGTATCGATGCAGCAATCTCAGGAATCCCAACTAAAGCTACTGATCGCCCGCGGTAAAGAGCAGGGGTATCTCACCTATGCAGAGGTCAATGACCATCTGCCCAGTGATATCGTCGACCCGGATCAGATCGAAGACATCATCAGTATGATCAACGACATGGGGATCACCGTACATGAGGTGGCCCCCGATGCGGACTCCCTCCTGATTACTGGTGACTCTGTTAGCACCGATGAAGATGCCGCCGAAGAGGCCGCAGCCGCCCTCGCCTCGGTTGACAGCGAGTTTGGCCGCACCACCGACCCTGTTCGCATGTATATGCGTGAGATGGGTGCCGTGGAACTGCTCACCCGTGAGGGCGAGATCAAGATTGCTAAGCGCATCGAAGAGGGCATGAACCAGATGCTGATCTCGCTGGCCAGCCATCCGGAGACGATTGCCGAGCTGCTGCGTGAATTTGCCCAGGTCGAGGCCGAAGAGATGCGCCTTGCCGATGTGATCACCGGTTTTGTCGATCCCAATGAGAGCGACGAACCCGCCGTGCCCGCCACCGTTGCTGCCGACAGCAGTGACGATGATGACGATTCAAGCACCGTTGAAGAAGATGCCGGGCTCGACATCGAAGAGGTTCGTGGACGCATCAAGGAGCTGGAGAAGCTCTACAAGCGCACCGTCACCGCCATCAGCAAGCATGGTAAGGAGTCCAAACAGGCGAGCAAGCTGCAGGAGGAGCTGACCGCCATGTTTATGGAGTTCCGCCTCGCCCCAAAGCTGGTGGATCGTATGGTGCAGAACCTGCGAGACCTCATTGAACGCATTCGTAGCCATGAGCGCAACATCATGGAGCTGTGTGTCAATGGTGCCAAAATGCCGCGCAAGGAGTTCATCTCCAGCTTCCCGGAAAATGAGACCAACCTCTCCTGGCTGAAAGATCATACCTCCGGCTCCAAGTCCTATGCCAAAGCATTAAAGCTGCAGGAGGAGGAGATTCTGCGCCTCCAGAACAAGCTCGCCTCCCTGGAGAATGAGTGCGGCATGGCGATCGCCGAGATCAAGGATATCAACCGTCGCATGTCGATCGGCGAGGCCAAGGCACGCCGTGCCAAGAAGGAGATGGTGGAGGCCAACCTGCGCCTGGTGATCTCCATCGCCAAGAAATACACCAACCGCGGCCTGCAGTTCCTCGACCTCATCCAGGAGGGCAACATCGGCCTGATGAAGGCGGTCGACAAATTCGAATACCGCCGTGGCTACAAATTCTCCACCTACGCCACCTGGTGGATCCGTCAGGCCATTACCCGCTCCATCGCGGACCAGGCCCGTACCATCCGTATCCCGGTGCATATGATCGAGACCATCAACAAGCTCAACCGCATCTCCCGTCAGATGCTGCAGGAGATGGGCCGTGAACCTACCCCGGAAGAGCTGGCCGAGCGTATGGAGATGCCTGAGGACAAGATCCGCAAGGTACTGAAGATCGCCAAGGAACCGATCTCGATGGAGACCCCCATCGGTGATGATGAAGATTCACATCTGGGCGACTTCATTGAGGATGGCAACGTCCTATCACCGGTCGACTCGGCCACCGCCGAGGGGCTGCGCGAGGCGACTCAGGGGGTACTTGAGGGACTCACCGCACGCGAATCAAAGGTACTGCGTATGCGTTTTGGTATCGACATGAACACCGACCACACCCTTGAAGAGGTCGGTAAACAGTTCGACGTTACCCGTGAGCGTATCCGCCAGATCGAGGCCAAGGCACTGCGCAAACTCCGTCACCCGAGCCGGTCGGAGCAGTTGCGCAGCTTCCTCGACTCCGAGGGGAAGTAGTCGGCTCACCGCTTACAACCCCACCCAGACGGCGCCTTTTGGCGCCGTTTTCATTTAAGCGCAAAACACAACCGAGACGCCCTCTTTTTTTTTCCGTATAATCGCCGCGTTCGGGCCTATAGCTCAGTTGGTTAGAGCAGGGGACTCATAATCCCTTGGTCCCAGGTTCAAGTCCTGGTGGGCCCACCAATCTCTCACCTTATATCCTCGTAAGCACTCATCACGCCATCTACGCGCTTTTTTACCGAAATCCGCCACTTAACCGGTCAGCCAGGGGCCGTGGTTGCGCAGCCATGACAAAAACACGTATATTCAGATCTGCACAGTGACGATCGCGCTAACACAAGTTCATAAAACATGGATCGAACAGAAGCTGACACTAACAGTTCAACGTTGCCTTATATAGAGCCTTCTATCCGTGTGATAGCAGGTTTTCTACTGACCATATTGGGCATCATCATGTATCTCTATCAAGATATGTTATTGCTTCTGCTCGCCATTCTCTTTTTTATCAGTATCAATCTTTTTCAATCCGGATTTACCCGATTCTGCCTCATGGAGAGATTACTCGCACTTTTTGGCTTTCGCAGTGAGCTTTCAGAGATAAAAGATCTAGGGATAATGGCCCTTAAATCCGAGGCTATGCAAAAAAGTTACATCAGAACCATGAATTTGCTTAATGAAGCCGTACTGGAGCTGTCTATTGATGGAAGGATTATCACCGCATCAGATTGCTGGCTGCAGATGGTCAATCCAGACAAGCTCGACATGCCTCAGAATAACAATCTTCTCACTTACATTATTGATGGCGACAGGGAGAGTGTCGCCACAATGCTGTCACAAGTTGGAAACTCATCCGATACTGTGCACAAAGCACGATTTCGCCTTGCAAATCACGGCGATGCTGAGCGCTGGATTGGCGGAAAATTCATGCTTGAGAGTAGTACTGACAGTAACATTCACATTCGAGCCATTCTTAGTGACGTTACCGAAAGCTATCTGCAAGAATCGAAGATTCAATATATGGCAATGCATGACAGTCTGACCGGCCTGCCGAACCGGGCACTACTGGACGAACGACTTGAGCACGATGCGGCACAGGCCCAACGTAATAGCACAAAACTTGGTCTGTTATTTATCGATCTCGACAATTTTAAACAGATAAACGATATACACGGCCACAAGGCGGGCGATCACCTATTGATTACTGTTAGCCATATCATGCAACTCCGGCTACGCTCAAGTGACACACTCGCCCGTTGGGGTGGTGATGAGTTTGTCGTGCTACTACCCGATATTCAGCACTACTCTCATTTACGTGATGTCGCGCACGCACTCATGCACAAACTGGAATATGAACTTGAGGCCGAAAATGTAGAGGGAATGATTACCTTAAGTATCGGAGGTGCTATCTATCCAGATGATGCCGACTCAGCAGAAAGTCTTCTGGTTCAGGCAGATAAGGCGCTCTATTTTGCCAAGGACCAGGGAAGAAATAATGTGCAAATTTATACTGAACTTCGTGAAAGTAATCTTGGCTTTTATGATTTCGATATGACCAACCGTTTTAGCCAGGCTGTTAAGAACCATGCAATCCAGATCTATTATCAACCCATCGTCTCCAGCGACAATGAATCACTCTGTGGCTTTGAGGCACTGGCTCGATGGCAGGATGATAAATATGGTTGGGTCTCCCCCAGCGTTTTCATCCCGATGGCAGAAAATCTTGGGCTGATTCATAGCATTGGTCGGCATGTCGTAGCCACTTCAATAGCAAACTTCGCATCTACTGCCGCCGCGCATGACGGTTTGATACTCTCGATTAACATCTCCAACCGTCAACTCATGCAGGGTGATTTTCATGGCTGGATCTGCTCGGTGGTAAAAGATATCGGTATCCGGCCTGAGCAAATTAAACTGGAGATCACAGAGAGTCTCACACAACTTGGTATTAATCGTGCCAGAGAGGTACTGGAGTCGCTTCGGGTAACAGGCTTTATCCTCTCATTAGATGATTTCGGGACTGGCTACTCTTCCCTCTCACACCTGCACAATCTGCCTGTGCACGAGTTAAAGATCGATATGTCCTTTATCAAACGATTCGATAGTGAAGATGGCATGATTATGTTGGAGACCATCTGCGCGATGGGGCACTCCCTTGGTTTGCAACTTGTCGCCGAGGGTGTGGAGACACAGGAGTGCGCCGATGCGATGCGTAGGCTTAAGGTTGATCGCCTGCAGGGGTATTACTACGACAGGCCCCTTCCATGGGATGAGGCCGTCAGTAAATATACCCTTCACTGAAACACACATAAGACCGCCGTACTACCTCTCCTCACCCTGATGCTTCAGATAATTGTAATAATCATAGCGGTAGCTCTCCAGTTGCTGCTCTACCATCTCCTCATCAACACCCGCTCGGATAAGGGCAAACTTCGCTAACTGCAGACTCGCCTCCAGATTTTCGGAAGCCACACCTGTTGCCCCAATCTGGATGAGCGACTCACAGCGGTGGCGACTGTGCCCGCGAGCATAGATGGGCAATTTGGGATATAAGCGACGCACCTCTGCCACCACATGTTCGACGACCTCCGGGTTATCAATCGCGACCACCATCAATTTGGCGTGTGACACCCCGGCACTGTGCAACACCTCGTGCTGTGCTGCATTACCAAAGTAGACGGCATAACCGTTACTGCGCCCTCGTGTCACCATCGGTAACCGTTGTTCGATGGCCACATATCGTACCCCGGCCTGTTGCATCAGGGTGGCAATACGCATCCCCATGCGTCCGAATCCCGCTATTAACACCTCCGGTTCATCTTCACTGGCCGCGGGGTCTAGTTGCTGCCCTGCATCCTCCTCGTCCGCCGTCTCAAAGTCAGATTTTGAGCGCATGGCCAGCAATGGGGTGACCACCATACTCAGGGCAACTACCAGTAGTGCCTCCTGATAGATAGCACCCTCAAGCAGTCCGGCATAGAAACCTGCGCCAAATAATACGAAGGCGAACTCCCCTCCCTGTGCCAGTAGCAGCGCACTTCTTTTTGCTGCTATTTTACCGACCCCGAACATACGAGCTACCAGCCACAGAACGCTGGCCTTTATCACAATCAACGCCACCAGCATTACGGCTATTCTTAACGGTGAGGCAAGCAGTACCGAGAGTTCCACACTCATGCCAACCGCCATGAAGAAGAGCCCCAGTAACATTGCCCGGAAGGGCTGGATATCAGCCATGATCTGATGACGAAACTCCGAGTCGGCGATCAACAGTCCGGCAAGAAAGGCCCCCATCGCCATCGACATTCCCGCCTTTTCGATCATCACGGCAATGCCAAGTACCAACAGTAACGCCGTAGCAAGGAAGATCTCCTGACTACCATGCAGGGCCACCCGGTGTAGCAGTGGCCGTAACAACAGACGACCGAACAGGATCACGGCCAGCACCATTGCCACCGCCTCAACAACCGCCAGACCAATATCACCACCCACGGTGCTGTCGGGTTGCGCCAGCAGTGGCACCAGCGCCAATAGAGGAACTACAGCCAGATCCTGTAACAACAGGATGGCGAAGGAGGTACGTCCATAAGGAGTGCCCAGTTCACGGCGCTCTGTGAGGATCTGCAGGACAAAGGCGGTGGAAGAGAGGGCCAGACCAAGCCCCAGTAGAGTAGCGACCCGCAGTTCCACCGAGAATGCCACCAGTGTTAGCGTCAACACCAGACCGGTCAACAGGACCTGCGCACTGCCCATGCCGAAAACCTGACGGCGCATCAGCCAGAGGCGTGCGGGTTTAAGTTCAATGCCAATAATGAAGAGTAGAAAGACCACCCCCAGCTCCGCCAGGGTGCGTACCTCCTCTACATCGGTAACCAGCTCGAGTCCCCCCGGACCAATTATCATCCCAGCGGCAAGAAAACCGAGCACTGCACCCAGGCGCAGAAACTGAAACAGCGGAACGATCAGCACCGCAGCGGCTAGCAGGATGAGGGCTTCAATAAGTCCGTCGTGGGTCACACAAATTCACCTTCCGTTTGTACGCAGAGAGCGCGTATCTCTATCCCTGACTATAACAATAATTTAGCACGGGTACTGCCACAACGGATAAAACATCACCGCGACCAATTTAGTCGCCTACTCGATTTTCTATAAACGACACACTATCTGAGAGATGCCGTCCATTGGTACAACTAGCCGCTGTGAAAACCCCACACCGAACGCAATAATTGCTGCAGCCCCTCATACTCCTCACTCCCGGCCGGGATAAAACTCTCTCTCTTGAGGGCCTCACGAAGCGCCTGTGTCGCCTTCTGTCCCTCCTCACTCAGAATTGCCTCGGCGATCTGCTTGCGCAGTGTCTCATCTATTTTGGTGCTGGCACTCAGGGTGCGTTCGGGATATTCGCGCCCCAGCTCAGCAACAATCCGGTAGTTTTCCCTGCGTTTCTCATCCAGTGACGCCCACAAACTCTCATGCATCACCGCCGCATCTCCCTGCCCCTTCATAATGCACTGTAGTAACTCTTTTTCACCCTGCGTGCGTATCAGACTGGGCTGCTGCACCGGACTGGTAAAGTGACTCAGAAAGGCCACAGTGGAAATATTGGGCGATGCCAGGGAGCAGACTCGAATAACACCACTCTCCAGCTCTTGTAGCGAATTCACACTGACATCATTCTTTGCAACCACAACAATCTTAATAGCGCCATCCAGACGAACGACAGGGGTATACTGCATATTCACTATTCGCCACGCGGTTAAGTGGGGGTCATCGAAGATTAAATCGTATTGACCCAGACGCATGCGCGTCGAAAATTCAACAACATTGGCCGCCGTCTCCAGTATAAATTTTCTGCCTGTAGACTGACTAAGATGATTGAGTAACGGTTTATAAAGTTTATTTGTTTCAGCTTTGGTGTGTGTTGGTGCCGCGCTAAAAACGATGCTCTCTTCATCGGCTGCCATTGAGACCGTGGTAACAGCCAGCATCACTAGCGTGAAAATTGAACGGACATTAAATCGCATGATACCCCCTATTTGAGTATGTGATTTACAAATTAGACTCAGTACACTTCTTTGCTGAAACTTCGTCAGATTGCCCTGTTCCTACTCCCATGACAAGAAAAAAGCGCAGTAATAAATCAGCAGGTTCTTATATAAAAAACAGGCGATTATCCCCATAAATCGGTTACACTTTTCTTTGACTGTACAGACCATACTGCCGATATGATTTTCCGTTATCCATTTCTGCTTTTGCTACTGCTAGCGCTGCTTGGCGGGTGTGGTTCGTCACAGGAGGAGAAGTCTCCCGGCCGCAACAAACCAGCGCTGATTGTTGAGAGCACCACCGCCGCGTTGATGGAGACCCACCGCACCATCGAGCGCAACGCCACCCTCCACCCGTTGCGTAGCGTCAACCTCTCACTGCAACAGGAGGGGGTACTGTTGTCGCTTCCCTTCCACGAGGGGGCCCAGGTCGAGAAGGGGGCGGTACTGGCAAAACTTGATGACACCCTGCTGCGGGCACAGTTAAAGAAGGCCGAGGCGCAACGCAGTCAGGCTGAGCTGGAGCTTAAGCGACTAAAGCAGCTGAAGGGCAGTAGCGTGGTTGCCGAGAATGAACTGGCCCGCACCACTACCTCATTCAACATTGCACGCGCCGAAGAGGAGGAGTTAACCATCCGCCTCAAACAGAGCACGCTGCTCGCCCCCTTTAGTGGCGTGATAGGGGATCGGCTGGCGGAGCCCGGTGATACCCTGCCCCGCCTCTATCATCTGCTCACCCTTATCGATACCAGCAATCTCATTACCACCCTTCGCATCTCTGAACTGGAGATGAGCGGGCTCAGCAAGGGGGATGAGGTCGGCCTTACTATCGACGCCCTGGGTACACCCCGCTTTAAGGGCACCATTCAGCGTATCCACCCGATGGTGGATGAGCGCAGCCGTCAGGGCACCGTTGAGATACTGCTGCAGTCGACACCCCGCGGTGCGATGCCGGGGCAGCTCTGCCGGGTTGAGTTAACGCTGCGCAGTGGTGAGCGTATGCTCGTCCCCTACAACGCCCTGCGCCGCGATAGCCGCGGCGAGTTTGTCTTTGTCATAAATAGTGAAAACCGTCTGGAGCGCCGCAGCGTGATCAGTGGCCTCTATTTTGGCGAGCGGGTGGAGATAATGGAGGGGTTGAGTGTCGGTGAGCAGTTTGTCACACGCGGCTTTCTCGGGCTGGGTGAGGGGATGAGTGTCACCCTGCGTGGCGGGGATCTGTCCCGGCCATGAGCCTGCGCCCCACCCTCCATGGTGGCGGACTCGCCGCCTGGTCGATTCGCCACCCGATAGGGGTCACCATGATCGCCCTGGCCGCTATCGTGCTGGGCCTCTTTGCCCTGGGCAAGCTCTCCGTCGACCTGCTGCCCCACCTCATCTACCCGGAGGTTCGTGTTCGTATCCTCGACCCGGGCGTCCCTGCTGCAATGATGGAGGACCGGGTCACTCGGCAACTGGAGGAGCAGCTGGCGATCACCGAAGGGGCTATCTCAATACAGTCGCGCAGCAACGAGGGGGGGAGCAGTGTCGACCTCAGCTTTGCCTACGGCCACGATATCGACCTGGCGCTGCGCGATGCCAGCACCCGCCTCGATCGCGCCAAGCGATTCCTCCCCGACACTATCCAGCCGCCGGT
Organism: Chromatiales bacterium; assembly: GCA_029879245.1. GTDB lineage: Bacteria > Pseudomonadota > Gammaproteobacteria > Thiohalomonadales > Thiohalomonadaceae > JAPHSX01. Next base: position 9,752 of record JAOUQQ010000057.1, read on the forward strand.
GATCTATAAGCGTGACCCGTCGCAGATCCCGGTCGCCGAGTATGTCATCAGCAGCGAGGAGCTAACACCGGTCAAACTGCGCGACTGGGTCGACTACGACTTCTCCAAACAGTTTCTCAACCTGCCTGGGGTGGCCGCGGTTGAAGTGGGCGGCGGGGTGGTGCGCGAGATCCTGATCGAGCCCAACCAGCAGCGCCTTGCCGCGATCGGCCTGACCACCGATGAGTTGATTCAGCGTCTGCGCAGTGCCAATCAGGAGCTACCGGCGGGTCGTCTCATCACCACATCCCGTGAACTCAACACACGCACCTCCGCCCGCTTCGAGTCGATTGAGGCGCTGCGCGAGTTGCCCATCCGACTTGCCGATGGCAGCACCACACCGCTACAGCAGCTGGCCCGTATCAGTGACGGCCACGGTGATGAACGCATCAAGGTTCGCCTTGATGGTATCCCCGGCGTAAAGGTCTCCCTGCAGAAACAGCCCAACGCCAACACCGTCGAGGTGGTCGAGGCGGTCACCGCGCGGTTTGCCGAGCTACGTGAGCAGAAGCTGATCCCCGAGGGGATCACCATCCGTACCGTCTCCGATCAATCAATCTATGTACGCAACGCCCTCAATAACGCCACCCTCGCCGCCCTTAGTGGCACCCTGCTGGCGATGGTGGTTGTGTTCCTCTTTCTTGGTGACCTGCGCCGTACCCTGATCATCGGTAGTGCCATCCCGCTGGCGGTAATGGTCACCTTCGCCCTGATGGAGCTGGGCGGGCTCACCTTCAATATCATGACCCTCGGTGGACTGGCACTGGGGGTCGGCCTGCTGGTCGATAACACCATCGTGATGCTGGAGAATATCCAGCGACACCAGCAGATGGGAGAGGCGCGGGCCGAGGCAGGCGCTGAGGCGGCACGTGAGATCAACAGCGCCATCGTCGCCGCTACCTCGACCAACCTTGCGGCGATCCTCCCCTTTCTCTTTATCGGCGGGCTGGTTGGCCTGCTGTTCCGTGAGCTGATCTTCACCATCTCCGCCGCCATTCTCGCCTCCATGGTGGTAGCTCTGACGGTGGTACCGGCCTGGGCGGTCCAGCTGCGGCTCGATGGGCAGAGTAGCCTCAGCCACTCCATGCACCAGATAATGGATCGGTTACAGGGGTATTACCACGCCCTGCTCTCCCTTCTCATTCACCAACTCAAACTGAGGATCGCGCTTGTTGTCCTGCTACTTGGTGGCCTCTCCTATAGCGTGCTACAACTCAGCTCGCCCAGTGATACCTTCCTCCCCGATATGGACAGTGGAGAGATCTCCATCAGTCTCTCCACCGAACCGGGCACCGCCCTGAGCGAGATGGACAGTTATGTGCGCCAAATCGAACAGCTGCTGCAGGCCGAGCCCGAGGTGGAGAGCGTCTTCACCATCGTCGGCGGTTTCATCTTTGGCCGTACCGAGCGAGAGACCAGCAACAGCAGTCAGATCACGGTACAACTAACCCCCCGCGAACAGCGCTCACTCAGTGGCACAGAGTGGATTGGCCGCATGCAGAAACGTCTGCAGGGCGAGGGGTTTGTTGGCCTCAAGATTCGCATGCGCAGCCGGGGGATTCGTGGTATCCGCCTGAGCGGCGGTGACGATGACATCAGCCTGCGCCTGCAGGGGGGCGATCTGGAGCAACTACGCCAGCTGGGAGATAGGCTGATCACTCACCTGCAGGGGACACCGGGGCTACGCAACCTGCAACACTCCGCCGAAGAGGTGAGACAGGAGCTGAGTATCCAGATCGACCGACAGCGCGCCGGCGCCCTTGGCATCGGGGTCGAGACACTCGCCCGCACCCTGCGTCTGGCCCTCAGCGGAGAGATGATCAGCGACTACCTGGAGGGTGACCGCGCCTACGATATCCGTCTTCGTCTCCCCTACTACGATGTCGACACCCCATCGGCGTTGGAGCAGTTACTGCTGCGCAGTGATGGTGGCGACTCACTGCGCCTCGGCGAGGTGGCAAGGATATCCCTCATCGCCTCACCCGCCGAAATACGGCGAGACCGTCAGCGTCGCATTGTTGAGGTGAGTGCCTCGCTTAGCGGTGAGTTGAACTTCGGCGAGGTCTATCAGACGATACGCCAGCGCATCGACACCTTTGAACTGCCCGCGGGGTACACCCTCTACGATGGTGGCGAATATGAGACCCTGCAATCGGGCAAACGCCACAGCCGATTGCTGCTGGGGCTGGCGCTGTTTCTGGTTTTCGTAGTGATGGCGGTGCAGTACGAATCGCTGCGCAATCCGCTGGTGATCATGCTGGGGGTACCGTTTGCCGCCATTGGGGTTGGGCTGGGCTTGCAACTGGCTGACCTGCCTATCTCCATGCCGGTCTGGCTGGGAATGATCATGCTGGCCGGTATCGTGGTCAACAATGCGATCATTCTGGTGGAGTATTTCGACCTGGCACGAGCGGGTGGACACTCCCTCGATGAGGCGATACTGGAGGGGGCGAGGCTGCGGCTACGCCCCATCCTGATGACCACCCTGACCACCGTCTGCGGTATGATCCCGCTGGCCCTGGGGTGGGGTGAAGGGGCGGAGATGCTGCAGCCGCTAGCGGTCACCCTGATCTTCGGCCTCACCGTCTCCCTGCTAGTGACCCTGCTGCTGATCCCGATCCTCTATCGCCTTATTCGAGGCTAAGCCGACTGCCCCGCTTTTTCAGTTGCTGAATCTCGGCGATGGTACCCGGATAGTCAAGTGGCCTCGCCATGACCTGCTGCGGATCAGCAAATAGGATGGCGTTGATCTGCGCCGGGATCAGCGGTGACGCCGCACCAAAACGGCGTCCCAGCGCGGCGAGCACCGCCGTCGGTGATGGCAGCGCCCCATCACGCATTAACCTTCTTGTCGGCACCACCGTCGCCCCGCCACCCTCCACATACCAGTGCCCATCACGATAGAATCGATAGTACGCCTCACCAACCAGACGGGCGGCCAGCTTTTTCGCCTCTCCATCTCCCGTCACCTCGGCCCAGTCGAGCAATCCCTGAGCCACATAGGCGTAATCCTCCAGTCCAGCTCGCTGCTGCACATCCTCCCCCTCCTGCATACGCAGCAACCATTCACCATCCCATAGTGAAAAGAGGTAGTCTCGTAACCCCCTCCCCGCCTGCCCATACTGGGCATCACCCTCCAATCGAGATCCCCTCGCCAGCGCTGAGAGAAGCAGGCCATTCCAGCCGGCAAGGCGTTTCTCGTCTCGCGGCAGAGTGCGCAGGTTTCGCTCCTGCCACAGACGCTGGCGGATATTCTCCAACCACTGGTTCGCCTGGCTTAGTGGCATGCGCAGGGTTGTGGCGAGGCCCGTCGCCCCTGTGACCTGTATCGGCAACTCGCCCGACCACTCATCCCCCCCCTGCAGCCGCCAGGTCATCCGGAAGATACGCCACTCTGCGACCGGTAGTAGTGCCTCGATTCGCTCCTCCTGCCACAGGTAGTAGCCCCCCTCGGTCCCTTCACCATCCAGTGCAGAGAGTGATGTGATATACCCCCCATCAGGGTGGGCAAAGTCTCGTAGCAGCGCATCCAGAGTCTTGCGACCTGTCTCCATCCACGGCCCCGCCGGCCAGCGTTGTGCGGCATCCAGATAGAGGCCAGCCAACTGGGCGTTGTCGTAGAGCATCTTCTCGAAGTGGGGTTGTTGCCAAGCTGGGTCGACGGTATAGCGGAAAAAACCGCCACCCAGGTGATCGTGCAGGCCATTCCCGGCTATCGCCCCCAGCGTCAGTTGCAGGTAATCGCTCAACTCTCTCTCGGCGGGTAGCGACATCAGTGCCCGCAAAAGTGGGGCATGCGGAAGTTTTTTCCCCTCTCCTATCCCCCCCTCCAGCAGATCGGCCTTGCTGAAGAGGGTATCGAACAGACGACGGCGCATCTCATCAATTTGCTCGTTACGTGGCAGAGTTCCGGCTACCGATGGTTGTCCCGCCAGCTCCCTGCTTGCCTCTGCTGCCAGTCGTGCCAAACCTTCCCCTTCATTCTCCCAGCGCACCTGCAGGTCCTTAATCAGGGCGAGAAACTCATCCGCCTTAAGATAGCCACTGCCGGTCAGAGGGTGTCCCTGCGGGGTAAGAAAGACATTAAGGGGCCAGCCGGCGACACCACGGCTCTTTTCAACAAACTCAAACAGGTGTGCATCAAGCTCGGGGTTGAGCTCGCGATCTACCTTTACGGGAATAAAGCGGGTATTTAGCAGGACGGCGATCACCTCATGCTGGAAGCTCTCACGCTGCATCACGTGGCACCAGTGACAGGCGAAGTAACCACTGGAGATGAAGATCAGTTTCTGCTCACGCTCGGCCTCGGCCACTACCTCATCGTCCCACAACCGCCACTGCACCGCATCATCGGCATGCATCGCCAGGTAGGCGGAGTGGTGGTTGCGAAGCGGGCTCTGTGCTGCGCAGGATGCGCCCACCGCAAACAGAAACATAAAAGAAAGAACACGATATCTAATCTCTGCCGCCTCCCTGTTGTACTGCCCTAACATAGCAGAGGTAGATCAGGCTCAGGGCTTCTCCTGACTCTGATCCTGATCTCCACCCAGCGCCGTCTCCTCGGCCTCGTAACGGTCAAGCGCCGTCTCCATCGCCTCCTCACTGTCGAGCGATTCACTCTCTACCTCACTCTCCTGCTCTTTGAGGAAATAGCGTGAGGCCCACAACCCTCCCTCAAACAGCAGCCACATCGGCAATGCCAGCAGGGTTTGCGAGATAATGTCGGGGGGGGTGAGCAGCATCCCAATCACAAAGGCTCCCACGATGATATAGGGGCGTTTTGCGGAGAGGCTCTCCGGGGTGGTCATGCCGGTCCACACCAGCAGGATAGTGGCAATCGGCACCTCAAAGGCGATGCCAAAGGCGAAGAATATCTTCAGCACAAAATCGAGGTACTCACTGATGTCGGTCATCACCGCCACCCCCTCCGGGGCAACGGCAATAAAAAAGCTGAACATCAGCGGAAAGACGACAAAATAGGCGAAGGCCATCCCCGCATAGAAGAGCAGTGAGCTGGAGACCAGTAGAGGCAGAATCAGGCGTCGTTCATGCTGGTAGAGTGCCGGGGCGACAAAACCCCATATCTGATAGAGGATGAACGGCATCGCAACAAATATAGAGAGCACCAGGGCCAGCTTCATCGGCGTGAAAAAGGTGCCGGCCGGTTTGGTGGAGATCATGCTGGTACCCTCTGGCATATAGGCTAGCAGGGGGTTGGCAACCAGATGATAGAAGTCATTGGCGAAATAAAACACGCCACCGAAGATTAGTAATATCGCGATCACCACTCTCAGCAGACGATCGCGCAGCTCCATCAGGTGCGAGACCAGCGGCGCTTCCAGATCGGGGCTATTCGACTCAGGATTTGTCGACATTATCCTGCTGCTTTATCGCGGGTGGTTCCTGCTCTGCCCCTGCCTCGTCGGCACGATTGCTCTCGCTCTTTACCAGATAGTCAGCCGGTTGATTGAGCGACTCCACCGCATCACGGGTCTCCTCGATGATCTCGTGAAGACCACTGCTCTGCTTCTGTTCCGCCATGATCTTCTGCAGCTCCTCCGCCTTGAGCTGCTGGTCAATATCGGCCTTCACCGAGGAGACAAAGCGACGCACCCTGCCAAACCAGACTCCGGCTGTACGGGCCACACCCGGCAAGCGCTCAGGACCAATGACGAGCAGCGCCACAACGCCAATGACCGTCAGCTCCCAGAAACCGATATCGAACATAACTAATGATTACGACAGGAGGCTAAACCTTATCCTTCTCTTTGCTGACCTCGCCCTCGATCACCTCGCCCTCTCTCTTCTCAATAGAGGATTGCTGCTCCTGCTCCCCCTCCTTGACGGCGTTCTTGAAACCCTTGACCGCACCACCGAGATCACCGCCGATGTTCTTCAGCTTCTTGGTACCAAACAGCAGGATAACG
>JAOUQQ010000136.1 GCA_029879245.1 Chromatiales bacterium
GATGTTGATGGGCGGCATGATGAGGATGGGACTTCATCGCTGCGCCTCTGGCTTGCACTGTTACTGGTGGTAATCTCGGTGGCCTGGCTGGTGTGGCGTCTGGAATGAGGCGGCTCCTCGCACTCCTGGTGTTTGCCACCTTTTCGCCGCTGCTCTGTGCCGAGGAGCCGGTGACAATTGGTGTACTTAGCCACCGTGGTGATGAGGCGACGGTTGCCCACTGGTCAAAAACGGCGGAGTACCTTGGTGAACAACTCCCCGGATTTCACTTCACCATTGTGCCGCTGGACTTTGACGAGGTCGACCCTGCGGTAGGTAGCGGCTCGGTCGATTTTATTCTGGTTAATCCGGCGATCTACGTCAATCTGGAGGTGCGCCACCGCGTCTCTCGCATCGCTACGATGAAAAATAGCTGGAAGGGTCGTCCCTATAATCTCTTCGGGGGGGTGTTATTTGCTCGTGCCGAGCGGTATGACCTCAATCAGCTTACCGACCTGCGCGGTGCGACGATGATGGCGGTGGATGAGACCTCGCTGGGTGGCTTCATGATGGCGCTACGCGAGCTAAAGATTGTGGGAATTAACGCTTACCGTGAGCTGGGTAAGATCTCCTTCGGTGGTACTCACGATAATGTGGTGATGGCGGTCCGTGAAGGACGGGTCGATGTGGGCACGGTGCGTACCGATATTCTCGAACGGATGCAGGATGAGGGGCGCATAAAACTAAGTGAGTTTCGGATCATCAATGCTCATGAGCATACAACGATAGGAGAGCACGAAAACTTCCCGCTGGTTCACAGCACAACGCTCTACCCTGAGTGGCCATTCAGTAAAGTGCGACACACCCCTAACTCGTTGGCGACCAGCGTCTCTGTCGCCCTTGCCAGGATGCCGCAGGATCACCCTGCTGCCGTCGCCGGAAATTATGCCGGATGGACCATTCCCCTGGACTACCAGCCGGTACACGACCTGTTACGTGAATTGCAGTTGCCGCCCTATCAGCATCAGGAGCGATTTACCCTCATTGATGTGGTAGTACGTTACTGGGGCTGGATATTTGGTGGGGTGGTGTTGTTACTCTTTATGGTGGTAATGACCTCATGGGTGTTGCGCCTTAATCGGGCACTTAAGGCAGCCAAGACTCAGCTGGAATTGCAGCATGCCCTGATCCTCGACTCGGTCGCCGATGGTATCTACGGAGTCGATACCGAGGGCAACGCCACCTTTGTCAATCAGGCGATGGAGTCTCTCACCGGCTGGCGGGCCGATGAGTTGATTGGCAGGAATCAGCATCTGCTTTTACACCATACCCATGCCGATGGGAGTCATTTTCCCAGCGGTGAGTGTCCGGTCTATCACACCTTTCGTGATAATCAGGCCCGATATGTCGATGATGATGTCTTCTGGCACAAGGATGGGCACAGTATTCCGGTGGAGTACTCCAGTACACCAATCCGTAATGCCAGGGGAGAGGCGACAGGTGCGGTCGTTGTCTTTCGTAATATCTCGGAGCGCCGTCGTGCCGCCGAGGAGTCTCGTCAGCACCAGAATGAGATGGCCCATGTGGCCCGTCTCAGTACCATGGGAGAGATGGCGTCGGGGATTGCACATGAGTTAAATCAGCCGCTATCGGCGATCAGTAATTACACGCGCGGTTGCATCCGTATGTTGCAAAGTGCCGAGGGAATTACGCAGGTGGGACAGATGGTAGCGGCGATGGAACAGGTCGCCGGACAGGCGGAGCGTGCCGGAGAGATCATCCGCCAGTTACGCCGCTTTGTGCGCAAGGAGGCACCAGAGAGTGACTGGGTCGATATTGAGGAGCTGCTGCGCTCACTACTTAAGTTTGTGCAGCCAGAACTGCGCAAGGCAAGGGTGAAACTGGATCTTAAACTCGAGTCATCACTGCCAACCCTCTGGGCGCATGGTATCCAGCTGGAGCAGGTACTGCTTAATCTGATCCGTAATGCCATTGATGCGATGCAGGATAACGAAGGAGAACGGTTACTGCGGGTACACGCCTGTCAGGAGGGTTCGGCGGTGGTGATCGAGGTAAGTGATAACGGACACGGCATTAGCCGCGAGGTTCAGGATAAACTCTTTACCCCGTTTGTGACGACGAAGAAACAGGGGATGGGGCTTGGGTTATCGATTAGTAAAGGGATTATAGAGTCCCATGGTGGAGAGATGGGCTTACACAGTAAATCGGGTGTGGGTACGACATTTACTATTACAATCCCACTGCGCAGAGAGGGGATGACTCATGAGTAACACAGCAACAGTATTTATTGTGGATGATGATGAAGCGGTGCGTAATTCGCTCTCATTCCTGATGCAGTCTGTGGGGTTGCAGACCGAGAGCTTTGAATCGGCGAGCCATTTTTTAGACGCCAGTCCGGCGGGGCGTGCCGGTTGTCTGTTACTCGATATACGTATGCCTGGAATGAGTGGCCTTGAGCTGCAGGGGGAGCTGGAAGAGCGTGATATCCAGCTGCCGGTGATCTTTATCTCCGGCCACGCCGATGTGCCGATGGCGGTGCGTGCCCTCAAGTCAGGGGCCTTTGATTTTATTGAGAAACCCTTTAACGATCAGTTGCTGCTCGACTGTGTGCAGAGGGCGATTGAGTCGGACCGTCAGCAGCGTGCGAGTGGTGCGCAGCTTGATGAGTGGCGTGACCGTCTGGCTACCCTGACCCCTCGTGAACGTGAGGTGATGGAGCTGGTGGTGGAGGGTGCCGCCAACAAGGTTATCAGCTCTACCCTTGGGGTAAGTCTCAAAACGGTGGAGGCCCACCGCGCCCGGGTAATGGAGAAGCTTAAGGCCGATTCGCTCTCTCATCTGGTGCGCATGAACGTATTACTCCACTCCTTACAGGGGGAGGGATAGATACACGGCTAACGCATTAGGGTTTACCCTTAGTGGGCGTGTGATTCTCCCAATATTCAAGTTCATCTTACCTCGGCATAATACGTTCCAGTTGCTGACCATGTAGATGGTCATCAGCCGTCATCTTCGGATGACGACTCTAAAGCTGTGGTAGCTTTGTAGTTAGATACTCCCTCCATAGTTGACGCTGGAGCGTCGTTTATTTCTATCTTGTGAGACCATGGACGGTCGCCCTTTTTTCTCTCCCGTTTGCATTATCTGAGTCACCGTGCCATCGTCTGCGCCTGGTTTGAATGATCAGGATAACTGCGTGAGTTTTAACTGGCATGACCTGTGGCGCATGGCGCTGGGGTACAGACAACAACTGTTGCGGGCCCACGTTGTGGCGCTGGTTGCCACCCTGCTGGCGGTACCGGTACCGTTGCTGATGCCACTACTGGTCGATGAGGTGCTGCTGGAGAAACCTGCAACGCTGGTTGCGGCGATGGATCATCTCTTTCCCGTTAGCTGGCACGGGCCGGTGCTCTATGTGGTGGCCATTCTGCTCTTTACCCTGTTGTTACGTTTTGCCGCGCTGCTGTTTGCAGTGTGGCAGAGTCGTATCTTTACCGGCATCGCCAAATCGATCACCTTCACCATGCGCAGTGAGATGTTGCAGCGGCTGCAACGCATCTCGATGAAGGAGTATGAGACACTGGGCAGCGGTACTGTTACCTCGCACTTTGTCACCGATCTCAATGCGATTGACGAGTTTATCGGCAATTCGTTGAGCAAGACGCTGATCTCGCTACTCATGCTAATTGGTGTTAGTGCTATCCTGCTGTGGATGCACTGGCAACTGGCGCTATTTATCCTGCTGATGAATCCGCTGGTGATCTACTTCACCGTCGCTTTTGGCAAGCGAGTCAAGGAGCTGAAGCGGCGTGAGAATAGCGCCTTCGAGCTGTTCCAGCAGTCGCTGGGTGAGACGCTGGAGGCGATTCAGCAGATCCGCGCGGTCAACCGCGAATCCCATTTCATTGGACGAGTGGTCGAACAGGCACGAGGTATACGCGACCACTCCATCGCCTTCTCCTGGCGGAGCGATGCGGCAACGCGCCTCTCTTTTAATATCTTCCTCTTCGGCTTCGACAGCTTCCGTGCCATCGGTATGTTGCTGGTAGTCTTCTCTGATTTGAGTGTCGGAGAGATGATGGCGGTCTTTGGTTATCTCTGGTTCATGATGACCCCGGTGCAGGAGGTGTTGAACGTGCAGTATGCCTACTACAGCGCCAATGCCGCACTGGAGCGCATCAACCGACTGCTCTCCCTGCATCAGGAGCCAGACTATCCGCATCGACTCGACCCCTTCGCCGCAAAGGCAACGGTCGGGCTGGCGGTGGAGGAGCTCTCTTTTCGCTATCGTGATGAGGGTGACAGGGTGCTTAATCGGGTCAATCTGGTTATCAATCCTGGTGAGAAGGTGGCGCTGGTGGGGGCCAGTGGTGGTGGCAAATCGACCCTGGTGCAGATGATCCTCGGCCTCTATCCCCCGGATAGTGGCCGGGTGCTGTTCGACGGGGTGGCGGTGAGCGAGATCGGGCTCGATGTGGTGCGTGACAACGTCGCCGTGGTACTGCAGCATCCGGCCTTGTTTAGCGACACAGTGCGGGCCAATCTCACCCTGGGGACAGAGGCCGGAGAGGAGGAGTTGTGGCACGCCCTGGAGGTGGCACAGCTCAAGGAGGTGGTGGAGGAGCTGCCCCATGGGCTGGATACCCTGATCGGGCGTAACGGGGTGCGTCTCTCTGGCGGCCAGCGCCAGCGTCTGGCGATTGCCCGTATGGTGCTGAGTGACCCGAAGGTGGTGATTTTAGATGAAGCGACTTCGGCGCTGGATGCGGAGACCGAGGCGCTGCTACACGGTGCGTTGAGTAAATTCCTCGCCGGACGAACGACACTGATTATTGCCCACCGACTCAGCGCGGTGAAACAGGCCGACCGCGCCTACGTCTTTGATGGGGGTCACGTCATTGAGCAGGGGAGTCACGACGAGCTGTTGCAGC
>JAOUQQ010000137.1 GCA_029879245.1 Chromatiales bacterium
ACTTACATCGGGACGGGCGAGCAACTCGGCGAGGCGGTAATCGCGCACAAGGGCTTTGCCCAGCACCTCCTCGGCATTCTGCACCTCGGCGGGGCGCGCCCAGGTGTCGCGCAACCGCTGCTGTTCCCGTTCGATCGCCTCGCGCTTTGCCTCGAAGACGGCCCAGCGCTCATCGTCCACCAGCCCCAGTTCGCGGCCAATGGGGGTGAGGCGCAGGTCTGCATTGTCCTCGCGCAGCAGCAGGCGGTACTCGGCGCGCGAGGTGAACATGCGGTAGGGCTCGGCGGTGCCGCGGGTGATGAGGTCGTCGACCAGCACCCCAAGATAGGCCTCGTCGCGGCGCGGATACCAGGGCTCTTTTTCCTGCACCTGGCGGGCGGCGTTGAGCCCGGCGAGCAGCCCCTGCGCCGCCGCCTCCTCGTAGCCGGTGGTGCCGTTGATCTGCCCGGCGAAGAAGAGGCCGTGCAGGTGTTTGGTCTCCAGCGTCGGTTTGAGCTCACGAGGGTCGAAGAAGTCGTACTCGATGGCGTAGCCGGGGCGGGTGATGTGAGCCCGCTCGCACCCCCTGATCGAACGCACCAGATTGAGCTGCACGTCAAAGGGGAGTGAGGTAGATATACCGTTAGGATAGACCTCGTGGGTGGTAAGCCCCTCAGGCTCAATAAAGACCTGATGCGAGGTGCGGTCGGAAAAGCGCACCACCTTATCCTCAATTGAGGGGCAGTAGCGCGGCCCGACCCCCTCGATGATCCCGCTGTACATCGGCGAGCGGTCCAGGCCGCCGCGGATAAGGTCGTGGGTCTGCTCATTGGTGTGAGTGATGTAACAGTTGACCTGGGGCGGGTGCTCGTCGCGACTACCGAGGAAGGAGAAAACCGGTGCCGGATCGTCGCCCGGCTGCACCTGCATCACACTGAGATCGAGTGAGCGGGCATCGATACGCGGCGGGGTACCCGTTTTGAGGCGATCAACCCGAAACGGCAGCTCGCGCAGACGGTGTGACAGGGCGTTGGCGGGCGGGTCGCCGGCACGCCCCCCCTGATAATTGACCTGGCCGATGTGGATGAGGCCTGCGAGGAAGGTGCCGACGGTCAGAACCACAGTAGGGGCACGAAAGCTGAGCCCCATCTGCGTCACCACCCCGGTGACCCGGTCGCCCTCAACAATAAGGTCCTCCACCGCCTGCTGAAACAGGGTGAGGTTGGGCTGGTTCTCCAGCGCCTCTCGTACCGCTGCCTTGTAGAGGATACGATCGGCCTGGGCGCGGGTGGCACGCACCGCCGGTCCCTTGCTAGCGTTGAGGGTGCGAAACTGGATCCCTCCCCTGTCCGTAGCACGTGCCATCAGCCCGCCCAGGGCATCGACCTCTCTGACCAGATGCCCTTTGCCGATGCCGCCTATCGCCGGATTGCACGACATCTGTCCCAGGGTCTCAATATTGTGGCTCAGCAGCAGGGTGCGCACCCCCATCCGGGCCGCCGCCATAGCCGCCTCGGTACCGGCATGACCGCCGCCAACTACAATGACATCGAAGGATTCGGGGTAAAACATGGGTTTTAATCCGGCAAAATGGCCGCACATTGTACGTGTAGCCATCGCCTTGCGCCAATATGGCTATTGGAGTTTGCCTCGCAAACCACCAGATCGATAAAGAAGAGTAATAGCATCAGGACTGCACCCCTAAACCACTTATGCCAGACTATACGGACGCCAGACACTCACCGCTCAACGAGCTGGACGACACAAATCGCTTTGTGTTGCAGAATCGCTCGGAGATCCGTCTGCTGCTGATCACCCTGGCGCGTCGCCCCGATATCATCTCCGCCTACTTCAATGATGGCAAAGAGTACATACTCACCGCCGTACTGGGGGTACTGGAAGAGCGTGGCCTGCTGGTACTCGACTACGGTCCCGATGAGGCACAGACAAAGCGGGCGATCGCCTCAGGGCGTCTGGTCTGCACCACTAAACACCATGGGGTGCCGATCCGCTTTAGCTGTGAACGACTGCAAAGCGCTCGCTTCAAGGGGATGCCAGCGATCGCAACACCCATGCCTGAAAGCCTGTTCCGCAGGCAACGCCGCCAGTTCTTTCGCGTACACCCCCCAAAGATCAACGGCCCAGGTTGTGAAATATCTCATGGCACAGGAGAGCCTCCATGTAAGCTTGAGATCATCGACCTCAGTGCCGGCGGCCTGGGTGCGCTGGATCGCTCCGGCAGGTTGCAGGGTAAGGTTGGAGAGCGCCTGACCGGGTGCAGGTTATACCTGCCCGCGCATGGTGAGATGAGCATCACCATGGTGATACGCAACATCAGCGAGGTGACCACTGACGATAATCTGGTCAAACTGCGCTACGGCTTCTCCTTTGAGGGGCTACAGCCCGGAGAGAGTGCAGAGCTTCAGCGCTACCTCTTCCAGCTCCAGGCACAACAGCCGAAGTAGTTACTTGGCAAAATAGTCTCGTAGATAGGTATCAAAGTCGACGCGATCCGACTCCTCGATCTGCCGTTGCCGCTGCCGTGAGTGCTCCGCCTCCTGGCGCAGTATCTCCCTGCGCTCTGGCGACAGCGGCAACTCACTCAGCCACCGCTGGTGTTGCTGTGACCTGCGTCGGGCAAAGGCGAAGAAACTCTCCCCCCTCTCACGCATCTCAGCCAGCATACGGGCTGAGGGGGTCAGGTCAGGATTGAGTACCGACTCACGCTGTAGTTGCAGCGCCGCCACATACTCCCCCTCGCCCGTCCCCTCATCCAGCAGTTGCGCATAGGGCAGCATCGCATCACACACCTCCAGTGCCCAGTCCCGCAAGGGGGTAGCAACGCCGCAACGCATCAGATTGAACCCCGGCTGCCGTCCCCGGTGTGCCGTCTCCAGCTCATTGAAGTCGATCTCCCTTCTCTCAACGGCACTGATCGGCGGACTGGGACTGAAGAGGCAGTAGAGCATCAGTACCTCGAGAAAACGCAGTTGCTCCTCATTGATCCCCTGCGGATCAAAGGCATTGACATCGAGGGAGCGCAGCTCGATATAGCGTACCCCATCACGTTGCAGTGCGCGGACCGGCTTCTCGTTGCCCTGCAGGAGCTGTTTCGGGCGTACGGTACTGTAGTATTCATTCTCAATCTGCAGAATATTGGCGTTGAGCTGGCGATACTCACCATCCACTTTCACCCCGATCTTCTCGTACTCAGGACAGGGGGTTTCGATGGCACGTTCCAGGCTCTCCACATAGCGCGCCAGGCTATCGTAGTTGGCCTTAATGCCGTTCTCATTCTCCTTGTTGTTCTGGTAGCCGATATCCCCCATCCGCAGCGAGGTGGCGTAGGGGGCATAGAAGGTAAACTCATCGAATGACTCCAGTCGCCCCATCTCACCGCCGACAAACGATTTGCAGACCGCCGGCGAGGCGCCAAAGAGGTAGGGGATCAACCAGCCGATACGCAACATATTACGCAGCAGATCAAAATAACGGGCTGAGATATAGGCCTGTAATGGCTGCCCATCCCCCTCGAAACGTTGCAGTGCCTGCCATAGCGTCTCGTCCAGCGAGTAGTTGAAGTGAACCCCCGCGATCACCTGCATGGTGCGGCCATAGCGATAACCGAGCCCGCGGCGGTAGACCGTCTTCATCGTCGCCGCGTTGGAGCTACCGTAGCGGGCCAGCGGGATGCTCGACTCACCCGGTATCACACAGGGCATGCTGGTGTGCCACAACAGCTCATCGTACAACTCACCGTAGATAAACTGCTCCACCTCGCGCAGGAAGTTAACCGCCTCAGTAGCACTGCTGCAGGGTGGGGTGATCAACTCCAGCAACGCCTCGGAGTAGTCGGTGGTGATCCAGGGATTGGTCAGTGGCGAGCCGAGTGCCGAGGGATGGGGAGTCTGGGCGATCTTCCCCTCACTATTTACCCGCAGACACTCCTTCTCCAGGCCGATACGTCGCTGGTGCAATAGTGGTGCGATCTGCGCCTCGACAAGCTGTCTGGCTATCTGTTGATGCTGTAACTGCAAAGCTGTGTGTTCCTGAGTGCGGGGGAGATTACGATAGAGCCAGTTCGTGACGGCGGTGGAGTATAGCGCAGTTACTCACCACTTCGGGAGGGGGCTCAATCGAGACTCAGTTTGCTGGTATCGATCTGCGGCGGCGGCACCTCCTCATGCTCCTTCAACACGACCCCCGGCTCATCCATGCTCATACCACTGGTATCGACCTGCAGTGGTTCAAATGCGGTCTCCTCACCCAGTACCGCCCCCTCTTCACTCATGGTAATACCGCTCAGGTCAAAGACCGGCTCCGGCATCTCCTCATGGGTGACCAACTCTACCCCCGGTGCATCCATTGCCAGTGCACCGGTATCGATCTGTGGCACGGGAATATCCTGATGCTCCACCAGTACGGTACCGGGGGCATCGATATTGGCACCGGCAAGCTCCCCCACACTGGCGGGGGCCTGCTTAACCACCGACTTCTGCAAACCGACATCTGCAGCTGACTTGTCACCAGCCGCTGCGGCCTGTTGTTGTGTGACGGGTTTGGCTGCCGTCTGTGGTGCGGCCGCGGGACTGGCCGCCGCCTTCGGGGCAGCGGCAGATGCCGTGACACCAGCCGCCCGGTTGACCACACCGGTGATGGCACCTGCCTTGTAGAGCGCCATCTGGTACTTCTTGGCGGTGGCCTCATCGACCCCCTTTTTGATGGTGACTGTGGCGCCACTGAAGAGGGGCTCTACCTTCGCCACCGCAACCTTGAACAGCGCGGCCACATTGGCTTTCACCTTCTCCGGCACGGCCCCCTCGACCAGCTTGCCGTTGAACACCACCTCAAAGGTCTTGTCGCTCATTCTCGCCCCTTAACCAGAACCCGCTTTAATAGTTAAAAAATACGTGTTGCTGCACGGGGAGACAAGCATTGATCT
>JAOUQQ010000058.1 GCA_029879245.1 Chromatiales bacterium
CGTTAGCGCTTAACCCCGACTACGCCTATGCCCACTACCAGCGCGCCTGTGCCAACTCAACCCTCGGTCATCTGGAACAGGCACACGAAGAGTTGCAACTGGCGATTGCGCTCTCCTCTACCTATATCGAGGAGGCGCGAAATGACATGGGGCTGGCCAATCTGCGCGATTCAGGCCGACTCGATGAGATGCTGGATAATGATGGTACGAAGAGTTAATAAACACATCTCATCCGGCACAGGTAGCCGATGATCACCGCCAGTTTTCTCCTGTCGTTACTGCTGTTTCTGGCGATTGGCCTCGCCTCGGTGGTAAAGAGCCGCAACAGTGCCGAGGATTACCTTGTGGCCGGCAAGACGGTACCCGCCTGGCTGGCCGGCCTATCGGCGGTGGCCACCAACAACAGTGGCTTTATGTTCATCGGCATGATCGGCCTGACCTATGCCACCGGCCTCTCCTCGGTATGGTTGATGGTGGGGTGGATTGTCGGCGACCTGCTGGTCTCACTGCTCGTATTGAGGCCGCTCTACGTCGCATCACGCTCCCCCAGGGTACACTCCTACGGCGGACTACTGGCCCATTGGCATGGTGCCGATAACCACACCCTGCGTCGCCTGGTAGGATTTCTTACCATCATCTTCCTCACCCTCTATGCTGCCGCCCAACTCAAAGCGGGCAGTAAGGCTACGGCTGTGTTGCTGACGTGGGAGCCCGGATGGGGAATTCTGCTCAGTGCCACCATTGTCCTGCTCTACAGCGCCGCCGGTGGCCTGCGTGCCTCTATCTGGACCGACGCGGCGCAGTCGCTGGTGATGTTGCTGGGGATGGGAATGCTTATCATCGGAGGGCTGGAGCTGGCCGGCGGCTGGGAGAGCGCCCTGACAAAGATGAGCGCAATTGATAGCAACTACCTTGGCTGGTTTCCTGATACCACCTCCACAGGTATCGTCCTGTTTATCCTCGGCTGGCTGTTTGGTGGTATCGCGGTGGTGGGGCAGCCCCACATCGTGATCCGCTTTATCAGTCTGGACAGTGCCTCACATATCAACCGTATGCGTCTCTACTACTACGGCTGGTTTACCCTCTTCTACGGCGCCACGATTATGGTTGGGCTGTTAAGCCGTATCGCCTTTCCCGAGAGCTCCGCCTTTGACGCGGAACTGGCGCTACCAACCATGGCACAACAGGTACTACCGGAACTGCTGACCGGGCTGGTCCTGGCAGCGTTATTCGCCGCCACCCTCTCCACCGCCGACTCCCTTATCCTCTCCTGCTCCGCCGCGGTAACTCGCGACTTTGTCCAGCACCCGGGCAGGATGCACGCCCTGTGGGTGGCCAAACTGACCACCGCGAGTGTGCTTGGGATAGCGGTGTTTATTGCTTTAACCGGGGCCGACTCGGTCTTTGCACTGGTACTCGATGCCTGGGGATTACTCGGTTCCGCCTTTACACCACTCGTTCTGTTTCTGGCGCTGGGAAGGCGTGTAGCCCAACCAACGGGGATCGTGATGATCCTCTCTGGCGTCGGCACCTTCCTGCTGTGGCAACAGGCGGGAATGGCGAATACGCTCTACAGTGTTGCACCGGGTATCCTGGCAGGAGTGCTGAGTTACCTTCCGGCGAACTATCTCTGGCCAGGCCAACGACGCAGTGAATAGATCGATTACCCGACTAGCGCGTTACCACTCTGCCCTCCTTCGCCAGACAGTTAAGCTTGTCCCCCACGCACTCGGCACGACAGGCTGCAGCATTAAGAGTGGAGTCATAATGCTTGATCCCGCACCAGCGACTGCACAGATCGGACTTGATATCGCAGCTCAGCCAGACAGGCGAGGTTGCCCCCGCAACCACCACAATTAGCAGCACTAAACCCATTATTTTTTTCATTCTGTCACCCCCATTTTTATCTTTTCTCATCATACCGTTATAGCCCGATTATTGCCTCCATAAGCGTTGTCTAATGCCCCTATTTTGTGGTGGTGCTCACAAATCAATCGGGGTATAGTCGGCAGTGCTACAGATTGTGATTAAGAAGTTTTGGCAGCAACCACAGCGTTACCTCTGAAACACCCGCTTCACCAGCTGTATGCAATACCCGTTTATCTGTTTAATAGAAGGTTTTAAATATGGCTACAGGTACCGTAAAGTGGTTTAACGACTCCAAAGGCTTTGGCTTTATCTCTCAACAGGATGGTGGTGATGATGTGTTTGTTCATTTCAGCGCCATTCAGGGCACCGGTTTTAAGACACTGGTCGAAGGTCAGACCGTCAACTTCGAGCTGGAGCAGGGCCCCAAGGGGCTGCAGGCAAGTAACGTTGTTCCGCAGTAAACCACACTAAGGTTTACCCGTAAGAACCCCGCCATCTGCGGGGTTCTTTATATTTGGGCACCCTACTGGTGCCAATAACTGTAGAGCCCCATTACCGCACCGGGGAGAAGCTCCACCCACTGTTCATACTCATCTTCGTCCATCTCGGGTTCTTCATCGGAGTTGAGTAGTGCCAGCTGTGCCATTGGAGCCAGCAGATTGCCTTCATCTTTAGGCAATGTGTCCCACACATCCTGAGCACTCTCCACCCCCAGCATAAAGCCGTAACACCACCCTTCATAGGCAACAACAATCATGCCGTTCTCCTCTATTTCAACCGCCAGTGGCTCAAAATCTCGCCCGGTCTGGAGTGTTACTTCGATGTCACGACAGAGTCGACGCATCAGTCCCAACATCTGTTGCTGCTGAGCTTCATCGACAAAGTTTGGTTCTCCCCAGGACATAACCAGCCACTCACTCTCATCAGGGGCGTGAGGACCAACCAGCAACGCACTCAACAGACCATGAACTTCATCAACGGTGAGCGTCTCATCGTCGCAGGCCTCGGAGAGCAGAAAGTCATCGAGCTGGGCCAGCTCACTATCATTCAGTTTTGGGGAATTACCGGACATGGCTGCGCTCCACTTCAGAAGGAAGCGCAGAGCATAACGGATAGCGCGCTACCACCCAAGGGGCGGAGTAAAAAAGAGCGTATGAAAACTAGCCGATCCTTTCTGCCACCCGCATCATTGCAGGCAACTGATAGAGAAGTAGCGCGACGATCACGATACTGGCTGCAACAGTAAGACCTACAAAGAGATCGGCAAAACGGTTACGCCCCACCCCACTGCGAGCCAGTTCGTGGGCGACGGCCTGTAGCGTAACCATACCGATAAATCGACCATTGCGGTTAACCAGCATCCGTCGGCAACCGTTGATCTCCATCTTGCGGGCCGCCGCCTCGCAGCTGTAATCGTACTCTATGGCAACAAGATCGCGACTGCAGACCTCAGCCAGGGTAACAGTTTCGGCATCCAGCCCCTGGGCCACCACTCGATTGAGCAGATCTCGTTCGGTAAAGAGACCCACAACAGCCGTCGCATCGGTTACCACCACCGCCCCGGCCCCGTTTTCTGCCATCAGAGCCACACCGCGTTGAACGGTCTCGCCCCCCTCTACAGAGACAACATGTTCATTGACTAACCTCTCAACAGTGCAGCCCATCTCCCCCTCCTGTTATCCCCAGTCTCAGCTATCACCTGTAGATGGGATTGATGGACGCCAAATCCAAGCCCCCTGCCTATCACCTTGGTGATACTCCGACAGACCGCTTCCGACATCGCCCGTATCTTGTTAGTGTTAGATCAACTAGTATGAGGAGAAGATTGTGGAGATTCCCTTTGCCTTTGAGATAGGTGGCAAGCCACTCAATCCGGCTGATGTTAAAGACCCTGAACAGAGTGCCCAGCTACAGCAGATAGTCGACTCTATCGTTGATCGGGTCGAGGACATGAAGTGCCCGGTACACAATGAACATCCACGCTTTCTCTGCCACGGCGATTCGATTGAGGAGCTCTCTCTGGAGGTATACGGCTGCTGCGACGGGCTTGTCGATATGGTGAGAAATCGCCTGGATGCCTGAGGGTCAAAAGGGCGGCAGCGAATCGAAGCTCATGGCATCACCGTCCGAAGGGTGATGAAAACTGAGGCGTGATGCGTGCAACAGTAGCCGTTCGGCCACCTGTAGCGCCTCACCCTCGGCGTAGAGTGGGTCGCCAAGAATTGGATGGCCCATCGACATCATATGGACCCGCAACTGGTGGGAGCGTCCGGTTATCGGGCAGAGGCGCAGACGACTTCTCCGCTCACCCCTTTGCAGCAGTTCCCATCGAGTAAGTGAGGGCTTACCCTGCTCATGATCCACCTTCTGGCGAGGGCGGTTGGGCCAGTCACAGATCAGGGGTAGATCGACTACACCACTCTCCCCCGCCACATCACCAAGCACTACTGCGGTATACTCCTTACCCACCTCACGATGCTGAAACTGGCGACTCAACTCCCGATGCGACGTCTTGTTACGCGCCAGGACCATCAAACCGGAGGTCTCCCAGTCTAGCCGGTGCACGGCCATCACCTCACCATAGTCGGTGGCCAATCGGCTTACCAGGCAATCCTGTTTCTGCGGGCCGCGTCCCGGCACGCTAAGTAGCAGTGTCGGTTTGTCAACGACAATGCAGTGTTCATCCATATGGTGGAGCAAGATCGTCATTAGCGAACATTTGAACGACTGCGCTGCCCCCTGTCTGGGGCAGATCAGAGTAATGAAAGAGAGAGAAAACCGTTTATTGGGCAAACATGACGCTGATAACTAGACCTCAGCGTTGGTCGCGTTGGGATAGAGCAACGCCTCGATGTGATCGAACATCACATTGTTGTCAAAGGGCTTGGCGAGGAACCCATCGGCACCGATCTTTTCACACCAGTGTTGCTCAGTGGGCTGTGCATTACCGCTGATGATCAATACGGGGAGTTTGGCGATCTCAGGGTCCGCATGTTTACGTATCGCCCGCGTGGCCTGAAAACCGGTCATACCGGGCATCACGACATCCATCAAAACCAGGGAGGGTCGCTCACTCTCGATCATCTCAAGCCCACTCTCGCCATCGTAGGCTGAGAGGGTCTCATAACCCGCTTCAAGAAGGGCTCTGTTCAGCATCACGTGGATAATCTTGGAATCATCCACAATCAAAATTCGGGTTCCGGGATTAGGTTTAATGCGCTCTGTATGTACAGGTGGCTCAGCGACCTTTGGTATGGAGTCATCACCCCCACCTTCGCCACTGCCAAACAGCCGACGAAAACCAAAATTCTTTATTGCCATGATCCTTTAACTCCGTGATTAATCAGATTGTGTGGTTTGTTATGACTCTATGTTGGCCGATCCACACTATAATATGGCTCAGACTATACTCCATTACTCGCACCATACCTAGCCCGGCGCGCCATGCTATATGAGAACTATCACAAGGTTTTAACTATGCGCATAACCGCTCTACTGCTCCTGCTGATTATCTCCAGCTCTAGCACCGCTACCAGCATGGCCTCGGTTGAGAGCCTGTTACAGGCCAACAGCCCACCATCCGGAGTTATTTTCGAGATTATTGAGGCGGAGGATGGGCTTCGCTGGGCTATCCCACAGATCGTCCGCTATAGCCAGCAGCTACGCGAGCGTTTTCCCGATCTCCCCATCGCCGTCGTTAGTCACGGCCGTGAGGAGTTTGCCCTGCAGAGCAGTAACCGAGAGAGATACCCCGAGGTTCACCTTGCTGTCGCGTCGCTCAGCCAGCGACAGGAGATACCGGTACATGTCTGCGGCACCCATGCTGGCTGGCGTAACGTGAGTCCGGAGGAGTTTCCCGACTACGTCGACGTTGCCCCTACCGGCCCGGCACAGATCCAGGCCTATCAGGAGTTAGGCTATCAGTTGATCGTGGTGACCAGGGACCAGAAAATTCCGTAACTTATTGATTTTTGAATATAATATCATCTATTTCAAAACAAATAGTCTATCCCGGCACGTCACGACCGCCTGCCCAGAAAAATTTCACGCATTTCTGTCGCTTTTCAGGTAAAATGTCGCACTTTTCGTCGCGGGGGTGGGGCCAGTTTGACCAGGCCGGACCGCCGCGGGCAGACGGCAAGCGACTCACATACAGCCCGCTCTGCCCCACGAAACGGGTCTCCCGGTTTCGTGTGTGAGCTGTTGCAAACCTGTTTTTTAAACTTCGACCAGAGTACGACCATGACTGACCTGACGCACTATCGCAACATCGGCATCTTCGCCCACGTGGATGCGGGCAAGACCACCACCACCGAGCGTATCCTCAAACTGACCGGTAAGGTACACAAGACCGGTGAGGTACACGACGGTGAGGCGACCACCGACTTTATGGATCAGGAGCGCGAGCGCGGCATCACCATCCAGTCCGCCGCCACCTCCTGCTTCTGGAAGGACCACCGCTTCAACGTCATCGACACCCCCGGCCACGTCGACTTCACCATCGAGGTCTATCGCTCGCTGAAGGTTCTGGACGGCGGCATCGGCGTATTCTGCGGCTCCGGCGGCGTTGAGCCCCAGTCCGAGACCAACTGGCGCTACGCCAACGACTCGGAGGTAGCCCGCGTTATCTTCGTCAACAAGCTCGACCGCATGGGTGCCGATTTCTACCGTGTCGTCAAGCAGGTGAAAGAGGTGCTGGGCGCCCAACCCCTGGTGATGACCCTGCCGATTGGCATCGAGGAGAACTTCAAGGGCGTGGTCGACGTCCTGACCCAGAAGGCCTACATCTGGGACGAATCCGGACAGCCCGAGAACTACGAAATCACCGATATCCCCGCCGACATGGTGGCGAAGGCGGCCCAGTACCGCGAGGAGATGATCGAGACCGCCGTGGAGCAGGACGACGCGCTGATGGAGGCCTACCTGGAAGGCAACGAGCCCTCCATCGAGGATCTGAAACGCTGCATCCGCAAGGGCACCATCAAGCTCGACTTCTTCCCCACCTTCTGTGGTTCTGCGTTCAAGAACAAGGGTATCCAGCTGGTACTGGATGGCGTAGTCGACTACCTGCCCAACCCCACCGAGGTTGAGCCTCAGCCCGAGACCGACGAAGAGGGTAACGAGACCGGCAACTTCGCCATCGTCGACCCCAGCAAGCCGCTGCGTGCCCTGGCGTTCAAGATCATGGACGACCGTTTCGGTGCCCTCACCTTCACTCGCATCTACTCCGGTAAGATCCAGAAGGGTGATACCGTACTCAACACCTTCACCGGCAAGACCGAGCGTATCGGCCGCATCGTCGAGATGCACGCCAATGACCGTATCGAGCTCGACAGCGCCCAGGCCGGTGACATCGTCGCCCTGATCGGCATGAAGAACACCCAGACCGGTCACACCCTGTGCGACCCGAAGTTCCCTGCCACTCTGGAGCCGATGGTCTTCCCTGATCCGGTTATCTCCATCGCCGTTGCGCCGAAGGACAAGGGCGGCGCCGAGAAGCTCGGTATCGCCATCAACAAGATGGTCGCCGAGGACCCCTCGTTCCGCGTCGAGACCGACGAGGACTCGGGCGAGACCATCCTCAAGGGGATGGGTGAGCTGCACCTCGACATCAAGATCGACATCCTCAAGCGCACCCACGGCATCGACGTCAACGTCGGCAAGCCGCAGGTCGCCTACCGCGAGTCGATCACCAAGCGCGTCGAGGACAGCTACACCCACAAGAAGCAGTCCGGTGGTTCCGGTCAGTTCGCCAAGATCGACTACATCATCGAGCCGGGCGAGACCAACAGCGGCTACACCTTCGAGTCTTCCGTCACCGGTGGTAACGTACCGCGCGAGTTCTGGCCCGCGGTCGAGAAGGGCTTCCGTGTGATGATGAACGAGGGCGTGCTGGCCGGCTTCCCGGTACTCGACGTCCACGTCAACCTGACCGACGGTGGCTTCCACGCGGTAGACTCCTCGGCCATCGCCTACGAGATCGCCGCCAAGGCCGCCTTCCGCCAGACCATGGCCAAGTGCGGTCCGCAGCTGCTCGAGCCGATCATGAAGGTCGACGTCTTCACCCCCGATGACCACGTGGGTGACGTTATCGGTGACCTGAACCGCCGCCGCGGCATGATCCAGGGTCAGGACTCCGGCGCCACCGGCGTGCGCATCAAGGCCCAGTGCCCGCTCTCCGAGATGTTCGGCTACATCGGCGACCTGCGCACCATGACCTCCGGTCGTGGCCAGTTCTCGATGGAGTTCTCGCACTACTCCGCCTGCCCGGCCAACGTAGCCGAGGCGGTGATCAAGGAGACCAAGGAGCGCAAGGCCAACGCCTAAGCCCCGGCTAGCAGGGGGCAACCCCTGAAACGAAAAAAGCCCGAACATCTGTCCGGGCTTTTTTTTCGTCTGTCGTTTACAGCTAGTTCTAGATGATCGGCGGCTCCCTATAACCCCCCTCCGCCTCATTACTCGGCAGGTGCTCCTCGGTAAAGGCCTCAACACTCTCGGCCGCCTCCTTCATCCCCGGGAAGCGGGCGATGTGGAATAGGGCATCCCCTTCGTTGATCAACGGCAGATTGGTCCGCCCAATCACCAGACCGCTGTAGCTGGCGAGTACCTCCACCTCACTGTCGCCGTAGGGGGAGTCGACCACCCCCAATAATTCCCCCCTCTTCACCCGAGTTCCCAGTGCGGTAAAGGCGCGGAAGATGCCGCTCTCCGGCGCACGCACCCAGTGGGAGGAGCGTGCCACAAGCGGCTCGATCGCCCGCCGCTTGTGCGAACGGCTAGGTGCCATCATCCCCAGTTCACGCATCACACTCACCACGCCACGCACCCCGGCGCGGATCGACAGCTCATCGAAGCGCAATGCCTGCCCCGCCTCGTAGAGCAGCATCGGGATACCGCAGTCTGCAGCGGCCTGACGCAGTGAACCGTCACGGGTATCGGAGTTGAGGATCACCGGCACGCCAAAGGCGTGGGCCAGTCGGTTAGTCTCCTCATCCTCCAGATTGGCCCGGATCTGCGACAGATTTTCCCGATGTACCGCCCCAGTATGGATATCGATACCGTGGGTGCAGTTGGCAACAATCTCCGTCATGAAAAGATCGGCCAGACGACTGGCCAGTGAGCCATGATCCGAACCAGGAAAGCTGCGGTTGAGGTCGCGCCGGTCCGGCAGGTAACGGGAGTGGTGGATCACCCCGTAGACGTTGACGATGGGGATGGCAATGAGGGTGCCACGCAGGCGGTTGAGCCCCTTGTGCTGCAGCAGGCGGCGGATGATCTCCACCCCGTTGAGCTCATCACCGTGGATCGCCCCGCTGACGAAGAGCACCGGACCACCCTGTTTGCCTCGCACGATCTGTACCGGCATGGTGAGCGGGGTGTGAGTGTGGAGCTGTGCCACCGGCAGGTCGATGCTGTGGCGACTGCCCGGCTCGATGGTGACCCCACCGATCACCAGCTCTTTTTCACTAACCTTTGCCACGGGTCTTGGTCCTGTGGGGGCGGGCATTCTTCTCAATAAACTCGATGATCATTCCCGCCACATCTTTGCCAGTGGCCATCTCAATCCCCTCCAGACCGGGTGAGGAGTTGACCTCCATCACTAGCGGTCCGCGCTCGGAGCGCAGGATATCGACCCCCGCCACATTGAGCCCCATCACCCTGGCCGCCTTCACCGCGGTGGCCCGCTCTTTTGGGGTGAGCTTGACCAGCGTAGCGGTCCCACCACGATGCAGGTTGGAGCGAAACTCCCCCTCCGGGGCCTGGCGCATCATCGCCGCTACCACCCGGCCACCGACAACAAAGCAGCGGATATCGGCACCACCCGCCTCCTTGATAAACTCCTGCACCAGAATATTGGCATTCAACCCCATAAAGGCCTCGATCACACTCTCCGCCGCCTTTCTGGTCTCGGCCAGTACTACACCGATCCCCTGGGTCCCCTCCAGTAGTTTGATCACCAGCGGTGCGCCACCAACCATCTGTATCAGATCCTGTACATCGTCCGGAGAGTGAGCATAGCCGGTCTTCGGCATCCCTACCCCATCGCGCGACAGCAGTTGCAGTGAGCGCAACTTGTCACGGGCACGGCTAATCGCCACCGACTCATTGACCGGGAAGACCCCCATCATCTCGAACTGACGTACCACGGCGGTGCCATAGAAGGTGATGGAGGCGCCAATCCGCGGGATCACCGCATCATAGTCCTGCAGGGTCTCGCCCCGATAGTGCAGCTCCGGCTGCTCTGAGGTGATGTTCATATAGCAACGCAGGGTATCGATCACCCTCACCTCATGGCCACGCAACTTGCACGCCTCCACCAGACGCCGGGTAGAGTAGAGCTTCTTGTTGCGCGATAGGATGGCGATCTTCATCGTCGTCTCCGGTTCTAGAGTTCGGGTTTGCCAAAGAGATAGGATGCCTCGGGCCGCACCACAAAGCGCCCCGCCATGGCGGTACGCCCCAGCAGCATACGAAACAGCATGGTATCGCGGTTGGTCAGGGTAATTTCAATGGGCCACTCATGCTCGCCGAGGCGTGCCCGGGTGGAGATAACATAGCGTTTCTCACGGTGGCCACCGGAGTCACTCACCACCCGCTCGTCCACCACCGGAGCACAACAGATCCGGACAATATCATCCCGTTTCTGCAGCGGATGCAGCGTAAAACGCACCATCTTCACCCCGCCCTCATGGTACTCCTCCAGCTCAAAGGCGTGCAGTGCCGAGGTACGTGCCCCGGTATCGACCTTCGCCTTGATCCACTCGATACCCAGCTCAGGCAAAGAGAACCACTCGCGCCAGCCGATGACCTCAGGGTTAATTTTCATGACCAGATTATTGAGCAGAGTCCGTAGCGGCACAAGAAAAAGTGGCCTGTCAGATGCAATGTAGCCATTTTTCGCTGAAATCTGCTTGAGGAAAATATTGACACCACTCCAATTCGGTATTATCTAGTTCCTGAAAATTATTCGTGTCTTCCACTTTTTAGCGAGAGTAATCTGGCGTGGGTAATAACCAACTACAATTCAAATATCTGGATGCTGGGGCAAAAAGCTCTATCGTGGTCATTGATTCCGATCTTTCCACCAGCAATGACCAAACTCTCTACCTCTTCCATCGGCAACGCAATCAGATCATTGAGTACCGGAGGGATATCGTCGAGGCCAAGCTGCGCGAGCTGACCGCCGAGGAGCAGAAGATGGCCAAGGAGCTACAGCAGGCCTATCAGCAGGCTCGTGCCCAGTTTACCCCACGGGGCGCCGCAGCTCAGTTGATACCCGAGAGCGCCCCACCGGCCAAACCCTCCCCGGCACGCGACACCATGGACGACTCCGACGACTCCGACGATGACATCGGCCTCATTGATGATGACGACCTGATGGATGACGAAGATGAGGAGGACGAGGATTAACCCCCTCGGCCAGTTGAGCCATAACTGGTAAACTGGGCGGCCCAAACGTGTCGCACGAGTGCCGCCTGCATGCCCATTACCCACGCCATTGCCCACCACCTGCAACGTCAGAGTGACACACCGAGCAGGGCACACCTGCGCGACAGCGAGTTACCTCTTGAGGGTGAGAGTGAGACGCTACAGAGTAAACTGAAGGCCAGCTTCCTCGCCCGCATCAGCCGCGAGCATGGCTCCTTCTCTACCGATGGCCACCCCCCGCTTCTGCCAACACAGTTGGTTCTGTTCCTTGATGATGAACTCGACTTTGTCACCCTGAGCCGCAACTTCGCCCTCGCCTTTCAGAGCCAGCTGGACGAGGCAAAGATCGAATTCGACGCCCACCTGCTCTTTTTTGTTGAAAAATCCTTTGACCATCATCTCTTCACCCTCTACGTAGCACGCCACACCGAGGCGCTCACCCTGGATGATGCACTGGAGGTAACCACCACACAGAGTATCGACAGCGGGCCCAGCCTGTTCGGTATTAAGGTCGACCTTCTCGAGTGGCGCGAACATCAGAACTACGCCTACCTCTCACTACTCCCCCCACGTGGCAACACTGCGCTATCCGATGCCTTCTACCAGCTCACCGGATTTAGCAACGGCATCAACAAGGAGACGGCCACCCTCGCCTTCCTCGAGGGGGTAGAGGCCTACGCACGAGAGATGCCGCAGGAGCAGCAGAAGGGGTACCGTGATCAGGTGGTACAGTACTGCATGGAACAGGAGGAGAACGATACGCCGGTCAATATGCAAACCCTCGCCAGATCCATTGAGGGGGTTAATCCTGATGAGTTTGTCCGTATCGTTGCCCGTCACACCACCTCAGATGAGTCACCGCAGCCTCCAGAGGCACTGGTAGTGGATCGGCGTAGCCTCAGACGCTATGTCAAATTCGCCGGAAGGGAGAAGGATCTGGCGATCTCCTTCTCCTCCTACCAGCTGGATGAACGGGTACGCTACGATGTAGAGAGCGACACACTCCATATCAGTGGCCTGCCCACTGCCCTGCGCAAACAACTGCTGGGCCACCTGCGCGATGAATAACACTGACACAGCAGAGTGAACCTGAGGCACCCCCTGGGGTCTGTACCATCAAGCAAAATCAACAGAGGAACATCAAATGTCATCACGCTCGTTGCGAGAGCGCGCCGGTCAGTGGATTGAATCCACAGCGGTACAAAAATTCATTATCGTCCTGATTGTTATCAATGCGGTGATCCTCGGTATGCAGACCTCACCCTCTCTGGAGGAGAGCATCGGCGTTCAGTTGAATCTGGCCGATCAGGCGATCCTCGCGGTATTTGTCTTTGAGATCGCGGTAAAACTCTATGCCTTTGGCCTCGGCTTCTTCAAACGAGCCTGGAACAACTTTGATTTCATCATCGTTGGGATCGCGCTGGTACCGGCCAGCGGTCCTCTGGCGGTGCTACGCGCACTGCGGGTATTGCGCGTGCTGCGCATGATCTCAATGGTCCCCAGGCTGCGCTTTGTGGTCGAGGCTCTACTCCACGCCATTCCCGGGATCAGTTCCATCGCTGCACTGATGCTGCTCATCTTCTACGTCTTCGCCGTAATGGCGACCAGTATCTTCGGTGAGGCATTCCCGGAGTGGTTTGGCAATATCGGGGCCTCCATGTATACCCTGTTTCAGGTGATGACCCTTGAGTCGTGGTCAATGGGCATCGTGCGCCCGGTGATGGAGGTCTACCCCTATGCCTGGCTCTACTTCGTCCCCTTCATCCTGATCGCCACCTTCACCATGCTCAACCTGTTCATCGCCATTATCGTGGATACCATGCAGACCATGCACAGTGCGGATCATGAGGAGGATCGCGAACATATTGAAGAGACGGTGCATCAGGATACCGATGCCTTGGGAGAGGAGCTGCGCTCACTGCGTGAGGAGATAGCGATGTTGCGCAACGAGTTGCGGCAACGGGTCTGACTGTTCGTCACACCCGGCTGCGGAGGGCAGCTGGATGGAGGGTGCTCCCCCCTATCTGCCCCCCTCGTACAACACGCGCCAGCCACTGTCAGCCTTAACCAGATAGATTCGTTTGTCCATCGCGCTGCTGTAGTTGTTGGAGCGGTAGTCCTGCTTAAGGTTGACCACCATCATCTCCTCACCATTGCCTGCGGCCCGCGGGTAGGCAAAGAGGGAGATGTCATTGAACTCGATCTTCTGCCACTCCTTGCCCGCGGCAACACGGCGTTTACGTGCCTGCCAGCTCTTTTTATTGTGCCCCTTTGCCCAGAACTTATCGTCATAGTGGGAGAGATAGCGCTCTACATCACTGCCCTGCCAGTCGGCACGCCACTTCTCGACGGCCCCCCTGACCTCGGCACGCAGCGCAAGGTAGGCATCACGCTCCAGCCACTCTACCCTGTCTGTCACCACAATCGGGGTGGTGCCAGGCTGAAGATAATCCGATACGGCCCCCAGATCGATGTTCGGCAGCACCACACACCCCTCACTATCGAGCGGGGGACGGCTGTAGTAGGCCGATTCGGTACCGTGCAACCAGATACCGTAGCCGGTCTTGCCCTGACGCAGATCCCACTCATTGGGGTAGTTCATCGGATAGGCACCAATGCCATAGAGGTCGGGCAGCTTCTCACCCGGGATATGGCTGGTAATGAAGTAGACCCCCTCGGGGGTGCGCAGGTCACCGGTCACCTGCTTGTTACCGTTGGCCTTGCCGGTACTCACATAGTAATCGCGTATCAGTTCTGGGGTGCCATCACTGCCGCGTCGGTAAACGTAGAGGCGGTGGCTGTGTTTATCGACCAGCACAGCATGGTTAATATCATCATCGAGTGACAGCAGTGCACGTGGCAAGCGCCCCTGCGGCAGTGACTCCAGATAGCTGGCCAGACGCGCCTCCGCCTCCTGACGCAGCAGACCAAGGTCATCCTTGCTCTTCTTGTCGCTCTGCAGCAGTGCGCTTTGACCGATATCACTCACCACACGGGTCTGTGCCAGCAACATATCGCCCTGAATCAGGTGGGCAAGGTGAAATTTGGGTTCACGCTTGAGCAGGCTTGCGAGCTCACTCAGCGCCTCCTCTATCGCGCCGGACTTGAACTCAATCAGCGCCAGCAGCAGGCTCGCCTCATGGTCCTGTGGATTACGCTGCATCCGCTCACGCAGCCGCTCTTCTGCCTGGCGGTAGAGTGTGCCCTGTTCACCAATGCGCGACAGAGAATCCATCGATGCGCTGTTCTCCTGATGCACCGCCAGTGTCACGGTCGGCACCAGCCATAGCGACAACAAACCGAGACGCATCAGATAGAACACATTTCTCATTTGATCACCTCAATGGTGTACTCATCACCAATCTTCCACTGGCCATTACGTTGCACCAGAATAAAACCCTTACGAGTGGCATCACGATAGCTGTCAGAGCGATAGCGTTGCAACAGTTTGACGGTAAGGGAGTCACCACCGGTGCTGCTCACCTCAAAGTCGCTCAACCTCACCTCAATCTCACGCGGCCGCTTAAGGCGCAGGCGGCGCTCCGCCTCCCACTGGTCGCGGGTCATATCCCGTGGTGGAAGGAACTCGCTGTCATAGGCTGCAAGATAGCCATCCACATCCTTGGCCGACCAGGCGGCGGCCCACCCTCTTAGTGCCGCGATCGCACCACCGGCGTCAAAATCGTCTCCCACTGTCTGCGTCACAGGCTGAGAATTGGGCTGAGAGCGAGAGGGGGGTGATTCGACCCGTGCGGTGGTAACCACCGGCGCAGGGGTAGGGGTAACAGGCCTGTCTGCCGCTCTGGAGGGTGAGGTAACCACCGGTTTTGCAGGTGGGGGAACAACCTCACGCGGTTTCTCCACAACCGCCACCTGAATTGGGGTAGTTGGCCCGGCCTGATGATCCAGCGCCTGCAACTGCATCCCCGGACGCGGCTCATCCACACTCAGCGCCCTGGCGTAGGAGTTACGCGACATCTCCACATAGACACTGCTCAAATTTTTGTAGATTGCGGCATAACGCTGGTCACTTTTAATAGCCTGTGTGAGCAGCTCACTCGCCTCCTGCAGGCGCCCAGAGGCGGCATAGAGGGTGGCAAGGTTGTTATAGGGAGTAGGGTCCTGGGGAGACTCCTTGATCAGGGCACGATAGAGCCGCTCCGCCTCGTCACTACGCTTGAGGCCAGACAGCGCATTGGCCCTCAG
>JAOUQQ010000059.1 GCA_029879245.1 Chromatiales bacterium
GAGAGTCTAGCGACTCCCATTCACCATACCAGCCAAAGAAACCGGACCAGCGACCCTCAATGCGCTTATCATTACCCCAGGCAGACGGGAAATACTCCGCGCCAATCTGGAAGGGAGCTCGCTTGATTGCGATACCCACTACACTCTCTCGATCACCTTCACTGGAGCGCCACTCGCTGTCAAAAGAGCGAATCTCAATAAAGGTATTTAAAAGAACATCGCCGGGCAGTGAGAGCCAGTCCACCCCCTGATTCACAACATAGGAGTGGGTGGTTAAACCCTGAGTGTCATTTCTGATACCGCCCCAAAGATAGCCCGGCATCCCCACCACACCCGTTCTGCGGTTATCGGCAGCTTGTACCAGTCGCCCCTCCGTTACACTCAGTCGCTCACCCACCAGACGACCCTCGCTAACCGCCTCGGCTAACTCCCTCTCAGCCTCAGTCGATAACAGCGGACCGCGGTGCTCCTCAGCTGTTTTCAGAACCCTTTTCCAGTCACCACTGCGCATGCTTGCATAGAGCAATCCCTCAACGCCCTTCAGTTGCTCTGCGTGACTCTGTGAGCGCAGATAGGCATCTACAAAACGCCCATATGACTCATCAAAACGTTCAAGTTGATAGAGGTTCCAACCGTGCAACAACATGACACTTACCGGCTCATCTGAGGAGAGCTCCTCTGCCAGCTCCAGTAATTTAAGAGAGCGCTGAAAATTGCCGCTGTTATACAGGGTCACCGCCTGTTCACGAAGAGTGCCGCTAACCCAGATACGTGATTCATTATTCCGCCAGTTTGATGAGGTGACATCAAAAATAACGCCATCTCGATCCCCGCTCTCCCAACGTGTCTGCTGTAGATGCAAACGGTCCTGTTCCAGGTCGCCCCATTCGGCCACTCGCGAAAACCAGAGAATCGCCTCACGATTCTGCTCACGTTCACGATAATTCCACGCCACCATACGGGCAACTTTGAGATCCCGGCGTTGCACCACTTCATCTGCAATTATAGCCAGTAAACTGGTTGCCGCCTCTCGCCTCTGTGCATCACGAAGAGCGCCTGCCTTGGCAACACGCCAGTGATAAATTTTGTCGCTTATAGAACGCCTCGGCAGCGATCGATCCTGACGAGAAAGTAGCGCTTCTGCAGCAACCATCGCCCTCTCCTTCCCCTGATACTCACCTATCCTGTCAAGGGTAACCAGCAGGGTCTCCTCACGTCGGCACTGTTGCAGCATCTGACGATGGATTGTCGCCCCCTTCTGCACCTGACCAGTTGCCCTGTAGGCGTCTGCCAACGACCAGAGATTGTAATAATAGCGACAACTAAATACCTCCGGGTGTTGTGCAAACAGTGACAGCAGTTCTGGTGGGTTGTGGCGCACCGCGTCCACTGCGACCCCAAGCTCCGCACGTGCAAGCTCTACCGTCAGCCATGCGGGCGGTTGCCACCCCACGATCTCACGCTGTCGTGTTGTGATCACGCTACGCAATCGCACCAGCTCTCCTGCGCCAAGCAGATCCCACATCTGCTGCTCCAGACGTGCCTCTGGTGAATCGTTCACACCGATATCACGCAGGTCAGTTAGATTGGGAATCTCAGGGTCAGGATAGACATATTGCTGTGGCTGATGCTCTACGGAGAGATCCTGTCCCTGGTAGTCGATCTCAACCGCACCAACAGTTACGGCAGACAACAACACGGCCGATGCAATGGCACGAGGGATCACGCAGACAATTGTTGCACGCGTTGCAACTGGTATGACAGCCATGCATTCCGCATCTATTCTAGTGTCCTGCGGTTTCACTGCCTGAAGCGCTCCTGCCAGGCGATCTGTGCCAGCAGCGTTAGCGTTGCTGCATAGTAGTCCTCGGGGAGAGGAGAGATTATGGACTGAAATTCACTCCTTGCACCAAGGCACGACTGTAACAACCGCTGCACTGCACGATGTGCATCACCGGGGGGATAGGATGCCCTCTCCTCTGTTCCATCCAGTGCTATCCATGCCCGCGCATCACTCCCCTTCCAGTACGCCTCTATCTCAGCCATAGATGTTGCGACTCTCTCTCCGCCCCAGCAGAGATAGAGAGGCACACGCAGCGCATCATAACCAAATCGATGCGGTAAACCGGGCGGCGCCTGCCATCCTCTATCACCGAGTAGAGTCCAGTCAGGGATAAAACCAGTGTAATACCTCTGCAAATTTTCTAGTAACGCCGCATTCTGCCTGGCCAGTCCAATCCAGTATGGAGCATCATCAAGAGTAGCCAGTTCCGCGTAGGCAGGAAAGATAAAATATGAGGGATTAAGGATAACGCCATTCTCTACTTCGAAACCGAACGCCCCCGGTAACAGTACCGATCCCATTGGGGTTTCACGCGCAACGGTATGACGTAACGAGCGGATAATTTCCGAGGCGTGTTGTCGATACCTGTCGTTACCAAAGTGACGCGCGGCGCGTGACAGTGCCCAGGCGATCAGCAGATCCCCATCGGTGGCACTGTTACGATCACTAATGCCACCCTCTACTGAGGGGTCCCACCGCCATGCAAAGAGCCCATCCTCCCGGATGGCCAGATGAGTTTGTGTCCAATGCCACAGGCGCTGGAATGTTTCACCGTCATCTGCAGATACCGCCAGCAACATGCCGTATCCCTGCCCCTCTGAGTGACTTACTCCCCCGTTGGCATTATCGATCACACGCCCCTCTGGGGTAATAAAGTTCTGACGATAGTTTTGCCATTGCTCGGCCTCAATGCGTCCCGGCCATGTCTGACACCCGGCCAGACAGGCTAACAGAGAGAGCATCCATACCGCCTTTACCATCAGAAGTCCTGCGTTGCGCTACGCCGACGACGATAACTGATCAACCACCGCAGGGTGAGCAGTGAAAAGAGTAGAATCACCGCACCGATAATGGCGAGAGCCAGCAGGGGATAGTGAATAAAGGTGTATGAGATGCGTGCCTGAGCTCCTGCATCCCCCACCAGATAGTTCGCTGCGGCAGGATATTTGAGCAGCTGCTCTGCACCCTCAGTATAGACCACGGTGCCACCACCCAGCTGACGCCAATATGCATCTTCCACCAGGCTTGCCACCTGACTGCGTAGTAACTCCGCTGTAGCGGCCACTACCATTACCACACTGGCCGACTCGGTGCTAAGCGGATTTTCAAACTGTGTCACCACCAAGCCACGCTGCATCAGATCGCCCAGTGACACCTCAAGACCTGCCGATTTATCCTTTGCCGCATCGGCAGCAAACAGGTTATCGAGCACGTTACCTCTGCCGCGCCTGTTGCCCAGCTCAATCCACCCCTCACGCCCAAGCGCCGATGCCTGTTTTAGTAACACAGGCACATCATCAAACTGACCAAGCAGCAGGGCCTCTCCCTCAACCCCTTCCATACCACTGACACTCAATTTGGTGATGGGGTAGTGGTTGACCTGCGCCAGTTTCCCCAGTAGTGACCAGGCCGCCGCAACATTGCCGCTGCTATTTTCCGTCAACATCACGGTTAGCCCCCCCTGCTCTCGACCGCCGGTGAAGGGAAAACCGGTACGGGCCAGCAGATTCAGATCGGGGAGTTGAACCAGTTGCCCCATCTCATCCGTCTGCAGATAGGAGTCATCAAATAGCGTTAGCAACAGGTTATTGGTGAAGACCGCCTGACACTCACCACCACTGCGTTGTGGCAACATATTGGGGCGGAATGTCAGATCATTCCATCCAGGGGCAAGACTGCTAATGGGGATGGGAATACGATAATCGTAATAGACCGCTCCAACCGGCTCCATTAATGCAATGGCGTGCTCAAATCGGTTGTTGAGAAAAATATTGAGCGTTGAGGCACCAGCCGCACCGGCACCATAGGCCATGTGTAGATGAAGATTTAATTCGCTGTTGGGTTTGGCAAATCGATCAGCTGGCACCCAGAACCGTAACCTCATCGGTTCCGGATAGATACCCTGGCGTGTCACAGATTCAAATCCAAGTTCCGCAAAGCTCTGCCGTTTACCCGAGTGCAGTGTCGAGCGTGTTGCTACACCGGCCACCATCTCACCAACGTTACTCAAGTCTGTGGGGGGCAATCCCTCATAGGCCAACATCAGTGTTTTTGCCGCGAGGCGTACCTCTCCAGAATCCATACCAGTCACAATCAGGACAAAGCGATTACCCTCCCTGCCATAAGGGCGTAACGCCAGTAGCGGTTCACTGGCCTTTGCATAAATCGTATTATCAAGCCATGGCTGTAGCTCATCACGGGTCCCCAGCAACACCCCGTCACCCCCACCAAAGATATCGTCAGGCAAGTCATCCAGTGCACGACGCTCTGAGGCTACCCCCTCCGGCTTAGTCAAAGTGGCGTGATCAATCGTAAGCGCCGCATACTCACGTGACAGCGCAGCGGCCTGCGCCACAAAGGCGCCGGCTTCAATTAGTGCGTTGTCGGGTAGATTCACCGTGGCGATGGTTAATGAATAGTCACCACTCAGGCGTTTATCCATTAGTAACGGCAACTGCGCCAATGATGGGGTAATGGTGCGTGGCAGCGCGTTATAACGGATCACCGAACGCATGGTATCGATCTCACTCCACAACTCCGGCGCTGCTGGATCCTCGCAACTCTCCGTATAGTGCTGTGCCACACTGAAGGTAAGTTGATTATAGCCGGTACTAAGAAGTGTTGACGGGATTGCGATCCGCGTATGTGACTCGGGGTGCTCGGACTTGAAGGGGATCTGGCCAATCACCGAACCATTAATGGATACCGCCATTTGGGAGCGGCGCATCAGGGCTATAGAATTGGTGACATAGAGTGAGAGCTCCACCTCACTTAACGACTCTCTTGCCGAGATGGGAAAAGTAACCGTGGCGCTATTCTGGGTACCGTCGAGCCTTATCGGGCCACTCTCTGCACGCAACTGGTGTAACGGAAGCCCCTTGCTACTCTTGCCAGAGGAGACCAGCGCATTAGCTGACTCCCCATTCTGGGCATAGAGCGGAAAAGCAATCAGCAGGGTAGTCACCGCGGCCAGCCACCTTGCAACGATTCTGTTGCACGGTTCCCCTCTTACAGTTTGTCGCATAGAACCATCCATTTTATTTTCCCCAACTATTAAAACGTCTCTGCCCAGGACATAAGACGACGCAAGCGTAACCTAAGTGATATAGCCAAAATCTCAAACAGGTGTAAAAAGTGCATCAATGAGTATCGTGCGCCCCTCGCTACCAGAAACCCGAATGCACTGAACATGCTGCGATGACGCTGACGACGAACCAGATTACGCGAGAGCACCTCACTATCACCAAATACCAGTGCGACCACCGCTCGCTCGTCGATAAGGGAGGCAGGAAGATACTCCAGCCCGAGCTGTACCATGCCGGTTGGCCGTGTCCACTTGCCACCCCCAATCCAGCGTCGCCACCCTGATGCGGAGGGTGTTGCCACATTAAAGACTCGACTGACGCGACACGGGATACGACTCAACTGCCCAAGGCCGGGATTATCTACAACAAAATCGACTTCGCTCTGCTCCTGTGGCAACTCATCAATAGGCACCTTTGTTACAACCCCGGCCCCAGTGGCCGACACATCAAAGACGTGACACGGCACCATATGATTGGCGATCACCAGCGTCCCCTTCAGGGTAACGGGGACATGAATACGAGGGGTGATCCGCCGCTGACGCCGCTCCAGTAGCGCCCCAAGCGCCCCGGTTAGCAGCACCAGATTAAAACAGGCCCAACCACCGGTTATCAGTGCCACATCGGCCTGATTCGGGTAGTAGATATAACGAAACACTGCGGCAAACAGACAGACCACGGTGACGGCAATAATGAAATAGAACGGTTTGGCCAGTGAGGAGATAAAATCACCATCAAGTTTCTCCCCCTTTGGGGTCACCTGAAAGGTAGGGGCGCGAGGATTACGAAAGACCTTGGTCAACGCGATAAACGAGAAGAGTGATTGCATCGTCTCATAGAGCTCAGAGATAAAGGGCCAGCGCGTCTTGCCATAGAGATAGTTTGATAACATCGTTGCCGCAGCAATATGTGGCAGTGCGTAGGCGATAAACTCAGAGAGGTTGGCGTTATAGATCTGGAACCCGAATAGCAAAAACGCCGCTGGTGCCAGCAAAAAAGTGGCACGGGCAAAGGGAAAGAACCAGAAAAAGGAGCTACTAGTGTAGGCTAGCCGTTGCGGCAGAGTCAGACCTTTAATTAATAGAGGATTTTTTAACAGAAATATCTGTACCATCCCCTGCGCCCAACGCACCCGCTGCATAACAAATCCGGTAAAGGTTTCCGGCTGTAGTCCAGAGATTAATGGGGTCCCCAGATAGACACTACGGTATCCCCGTGAGTGGAGCTCAAGGGCCGTCTCTGCATCCTCCGTAATCGTTTCACCACTAATGCCGCCCACCTCATCGAGACAACTGCGACGCAGCACTGCCGCCGAACCACAGAAAAAGGACCCACCCCAGAAATCGAGGCCGTGCTGCACCACCGTATAGAACATCTCGTTCTCACCCGGCATATCTTGAAAGGTATTGAGGTTACGCTCGATGGGATCGGGGTTGATAAAGAAGTGCGGAGTCTGAACCAGAAACAGTTTCGGATCGAGCACAAAAAATCCTACCGTTTTCTGCAGGATATCTCGTGCAGGAACATGGTCTGCATCCAGGATCAATACCAGTTCACCACCACAGTGCTTCAGCGCCGCATTGACATTGCCCGCCTTGGCATGCACGTTTCTCTCCCGTGTAAGGTAGGTGGCCCCTACACGCTCACACAACGACTGCAACTGATGGTGACGATCCCACGCCGCCTTTGCCTTATGCGGATCTGGGTCGCTGCGCTTCTGCACCGTGCCACCATCATCCAGAAGATAGACCCTGAGCCTCTCTTTTGGGTAGCCCACCTGAGTGGCTGCCAGCAGGGTCACCTCTAGCAGGTCGGCATCTTCATTGTAACTGGGTATAAGGATATCGACCGTGGGTAACTTCTCCATCTCATCGGGGAGTGGTGGAGAGGTTCTGTAGAGGGGGAAAATGTTGACGAAGGCACCAAGGAAATAGATGGTGATGCCATACACCTCAGCCAGGTAAAGGGCAATCGCCGCTACGAAGCTGCCAAAGTCATTGTACTCAATCGTGGTTGTTGTACGCCAGAAGAAGTAGCGCAGGGTGACAAACACCGCCAGCATAATAATGGTGATACGAATCGACTGCTGCCCCACCCCTCGCTCAGGGAGATTGCGGCTATATAGCGATAGGCCCCCGAGTATCACCAACAGAGAGATGACCATCAGGGACTGAGACTCTACGGTAAGAGGTAGTATTGCCAGATATACCAGTGCTGCCAGAGCAGCAATCCACCCCAGGTGATCTATTTTCACTATTATTATGCCAATATTATTATAAGAGTTTTCCCGCCACTCCCTGACGGCCAGGTCATTCTACTCGCAGGCCGAATACCCCGTCAATTTTTGTGACATTGGTCACACTTTTATCTCATCGAACCTTCTCCCATGTTTCTCGGCACTCTCCAACCTCTGACGATCAGGGCGAATTGTTATCGCAACGTGATATTTACGTGAGAAAAGGGGATTATTCTGATACCGATGACTCCTGAAGATGGCCGAGAGATGCCCAAATCACTACTGCTCATTGAAGATGACCCCGATATCTCCTCCCTTGTCGCCCTCCACCTGCGCGACGAGGGCTACGAGGTCACCGTGCATAACGACGGCAGCGAGGGACTGGCCGCCGCCCGCGCCAATGCCTTCGACCTGCTGGTGCTGGATCTAATGCTACCCGGCACCGACGGGCTTACCATCTGCCGTGAGCTGCGCGCCGGGCCAAACTATCTGCCCATCCTGATGCTCACCGCAAAAACCACCGAGCTGGACCGTGTATTGGGGCTGGAGATGGGGGCCGACGACTACCTTACCAAGCCGTTCAGCATTCGTGAGCTGGTGGCGCGGGTCAAGGCGCTGCTGCGCCGTGCCGAGGCGATGGGAAATCAGGCTCAACAGGAAGAGGAGATGGGTGAATCGATACAGTGCGGTGAGCTACTCATCGACACCGAACGGCGCCAGGTCACCATTGCCGGTGATGAGATTGAGCTAACTGCCAGGGAGTTCGACCTGCTGCTCTACTTCGCCCGCCACCCCGGCCGCGTCTATAGCCGGGTACAGCTGCTCGACAAGGTGTGGGGCTACGGCCACGAGGGGTACGAGCACACCGTCAACTCCCACATCAACCGCCTGCGTTCGAAGATCGAAACCGATCCGGCCAAACCGCGCTACGTGCTCACCGTGTGGGGTGTCGGTTATAAATTTAACGAGAATCCATAATGTTTCGTACTCTCTACGCCAAACTCGCCGCGGTCCTCGCCCTGCTGCTGATCACCCTCGGCATCGGCTATGCCCTGTTCAGCCTCTACGCCGGACAGCTATTCCTGCAGGAGGTCAACCAGCGGCTCAATCGCGACCTGGCGCGCCAGTTACTGGTGCAGCAAAACCTGGGCGATGGCGAAGCGTTACACGCCGAGGAGATCAAGCAGCTCTTCTCCTACTACATGCACATCAACCCGGCGATTGAGATCTACCTGCTCGACACCGAAGGCACCATTCTCGCCTTCGAGGCACCACAGATGAAGATCAAACGCGAACGCGTCTCCGTCGAACCGATCAAACAATTCATCAGCGGCGAGATCGCCTACCCCCTGTTGGGCGACGACCCGCGTAGTCTCGACACACAAAAAACCTTCTCCGCCGCTGCCTACCCATTCAAGGGCGAACCACGCCAGTACCTCTACGTGGTACTGGGCGGTGAAGACTACGACAACATCAAAGCTCTGTTGCACGACAGCTACTTTTTACAGATCAGCCTTACCGCCGTCATCGCCACCGTCGTGTTCGGCCTGCTTACCGGCCTGTTCATGTTCAATATGCTCACCCGTCGCCTCGACCTGCTATCGCGTTTAATGTCCGCCTTCAGGCAGGGAGAGTTCCGCCACTTCGCCCCCTATAGCGGTACACAAAAAATGCACCGCAGAGATGAGATCGACGAGCTCGGCGAGAGCTACAACGAGATGGCAGAGCGCATCATCGAACAGATGCAGGCGCTGGAGGAGAAAGACTCCCTGCGCCGCAACCTGGTGGCCAACGTCTCCCATGACCTGCGCACCCCGCTCGCCTCCCTGCAGGGCTATCTGGAGACTCTGAAACTGAAGGGGCAGGGACTTAGTGATACAGAACAGCAACACTACCTCGACATCGCCTACAGCCACGGCCTGCGCCTGACTCAACTGGTGAGTGAACTGTTCGAACTCTCCAAACTCGACGCCCGCGAAACCCTGCCCGAGATGGAACCGGTCGCCCTCGGCGAACTGCTGATGGACGTAGCGCAAAAATTTCAGCTGCGTAGCGAAGAGCACAACATCACCCTCACCACCGAGATCGCCGAAGGGCTCCCATTCGTCGCCGCCGACATCGCCATGCTCGATCGCGTACTGGAAAATCTGGTCGGTAACGCTCTCGATCATACCCATGAAGGAGGCACTATTCGCATCCAGTTACAAAAGGAGGAGCAACAGGTACGTGTCACCGTCTGCAACAGCGGCGATGCGATCAGCGAAGAGGAAATGCCCCACCTGTTCGAACGCTTCTACCAGTCACCGAAAAACCGCCACGGCAAGGGGGCCGGGTTGGGGCTGGCCATCGTCAAACGAATTGTTGAGTTGCATGGCAGTGAGATTGGGGTGGAGAGGGTTGAGGGGGAGAACTGTTTTGGCTTTACCCTGGGGGTTTGGGAGGGGTAGTTGGGTAGTCGTGTTAGGTGGGTTAGCACAGCGTAACCCACCTGCCTGCCGCGAATGGTGCGGGCTCGCTTTGTCCCCCCCTGCGGCCCCATAGCGCATCATTTTTTCCAGCGTATAACTCCCAACTCCTCAAATGCGTCATTACCCTCTGGATTCAGTATCAACAGATCCGAATAGTTTAAAATTTCAAATGAGACGGCACGGATATTGGGTTCATGAGTGACCAGAACCATATTCCCCTCCCCAGTGTAGGAGCCAATAAGAATATCTAGCTCTTCTGTTCTGGATTTCTGTTGTTCCGGTGTTAGCACCTGAAGTAGTGACAACACTTCAGCAGGATTCGTTACCCCAAAAGAGAGTTTGGAGGTATCACTGGTGCGACAGTAAGGACTATGTAGAACTTTTTCTACCTTAATGCTTTTCTCTCTAAAACGCTCACCAACGGACTTTGCCTCGTCACGTCCGCTACCGGACAAATTTTTCTCCTGCATACAGGAGGGATCCCTGATAAGAGAGTCACCACTGCCTGACCCTTTTTGCAAAGAAGAGTGACGCATTAGCACAACCTTTCCCCCTTCTGATAATGCGCGCCAAAGAGACTCATCGGCATGTACATCTCCGGCCAGAGGCAAACCAAGAGTCAAGGTACCGACAAGCCAACTACGACATGCACGATTAACTCTTTTAACCACCATAACTGGCCCTCATCACAGAACGTTTAGATTATAAAGTCGACGCAAGGCGTTTCATTTATTGCGCCGCCCCTCTTGTTCGGCCTCTGCGCCGCCAGAAAGACCATCTGGTCGGCCAGAATACGACGATTACTAAGTATCAAGCCTTCCACATGGCTCGGTGCAAAGGGGAGTGCCAGCAGCGGCATTTCCGCCTCTTCCGGTGTGAGGCATCCCTTGCGGGTGTTGCAGTGGGCGCAGGCGGTGACGACGTTCTCCCACACGTCCTGCCCGCCGCGCCCCTGCGGGAAAACGTGGTCGCGGGTCAACTGGCTGCGCCGGTAACGTTCGCCACAATAGAGGCAGGTGAAATTGTCACGGGAGAAGAGTGCGCGGTTATCCAGTGCAATCGTCTGATCCTCAAAACGCGAGGCGTCGGCACCACTGACTGCAACGATGGGGTGTACGGCCAAAGTGGAGCGCTCACCATCACGGTTGGTACCACCACGAAGGGTGACGATGGGCTCGCCGTAGGTCCAGAGAATGTGATCGCTAATGTAGTAGGCAGAGGCGCGCTTCCAGTCGATCCATTGTGAGGGACGACCACCCCTGTCTACCGCCAGGATCAGCGGAATACTATCAAGATATAACTGGTTATGACTGATTCCGTTCATGACCCCATTCTCTACTCTGTGCTCTGACAATACAAGGGGTAGGATGGTGTACACTTTTTCCACCTCCATTGATCACACACAAGAGCACCAAACTTTTCGCCTCGTGATAAAAATGTGAAGTTTGCGTGAATTGCATGTGAACCTCACCGCCCATACTTATCCTCAAGCGGAAGGGATATCCCACCGCCGACAAACTTTTCCAACCATGAGGATAGAACCATGAGCAAGCAGACCATCAAACCCATCGCCCTTGTTGCCGGTGCCGCCCTGGCCGCCACCTTTGTCACCACCCCGGCGCAGGCCGACGTTAACCCCTTCGCCATGAGCGCTCTGGCCAGTGGCTATATGGTGGCCGACGCCAGGAGCACCGAGGGTAAGTGTGGCAGTGACAAGCAGACGAGCGAGGCGAAGTGCGGTGCAGATAAGGCCGCTGCCAAGGCCACTGAAGGGGAGTGTGGTGCCAACAAGAAGACGAGTGAGGCCAAGTGTGGCAGCGATAAGGAAGAGGCCAAGCCCGTCGTCGAGGCCAAGTGCGGCGAGGCCAAGTGCGGCGCTAGCAAATAGGCGG
The DNA here is from genome assembly GCA_029879245.1 of Chromatiales bacterium. Taxonomy (GTDB): domain Bacteria; phylum Pseudomonadota; class Gammaproteobacteria; order Thiohalomonadales; family Thiohalomonadaceae; genus JAPHSX01. Next base: position 11,742 of record JAOUQQ010000059.1, read on the forward strand.
AGGCCGGAGAGATGGGAGAAAACAGAACCCATATCACCGGTGCCGGTCTCGGTCTGCGGCGACCCATGATGGGGTCGCTGGCTGAGGCCAACGAACCGCCGGTCGATTTTTTGGAGGTCGCCCCAGAGAACTGGATGGGGGTGGGCGGTGCCCTGGGCAGACAGTTTCGCGCCTTCAGCGAACGCTACCCGATGGTGCTGCACGGCCTCTCACTGAATATCGGAGGACCCGCCCCGCTGGATGAGACCTTTCTCTACCGACTGAAGGGTTTTATCAGAGAGCACCACGTACCGCTCTACAGCGAACACCTGAGCTACTGCGGCGATGAGGGTCACCTCTACGACCTGATGCCGATCCCCTTCACCGAGGAGGCAGTGCATTATGTGGCCGCACGCATTCAGCAGGTGCAGGATATTCTTGAGCAGCGCATCGCCATCGAGAACGTCTCCTACTACGCCGCGCCCGGACAGGAGATGGCGGAGATCGACTTTATCAACGCCGTCATTACCGAAGCTGACTGCGAACTGCTGCTCGATGTAAATAATATCTACGTCAACAGTATCAACCACGGTTATAACGCCGACCAATTTCTCAGGGCACTGCCCGGTGAGCGCATCGCCTACATCCACGTGGCGGGTCACTACGTCGAAGAGGAAGACTTTCTTATCGACACCCACGGCGCGCCGATCAACGACCCAGTATGGCAGCTGCTGGAAACCGCCTATCAACAGTTCGGCGTACAGCCGACTCTGCTGGAACGTGACTTCAACCTGCCACCACTCGACGAGTTGCTTGATGAGGTCACCATCATCCGTTACTACCAGAACATGTGGAGCGAACATCATGCCGCACACGCATAAAGCTGATCAGATGCCGCGTTTTATGCAGCGCCAGTACGAATTTGCGTTGCGCATTCGCGATCCCGAGAATGCCCCGGCACCCGATGATGTTGCCCCCACACGGATGGCTGCCTACGCGGAGCTCTTCTACAACAACATCAACGAGTGCCTGAGCAATGCCTTTCCGGTATTGCACAAACTGCACGACGATGAGCAGTGGCACACCCTGGTACGCGACTACTTCTCACGTCATCGCGCCACCACACCACTCTTCCATGAGATGCCGCGCGAGTTTCTCCTCTATCTGCAGCAAGAACGTGAAGAACATGAGAGTGACCACCCCTTTATGTGGGAGCTGGCCCACTACGAGTGGATAGAACTGGAATTGCTAACCAGTGAAGATGTATTGCCAAAGACTCTCAGCGATGGTGATCTCCTGATCGACCGCCCTGTTCTCTCACCACTCACCCGTATTCTCAGCTACCACTATGCGGTTCACCAGATCGGCCCCGATAATATCCCGCAACAGCCTGGCGAGACACTCACCCACCTGCTGGTCTACCGCGACTCGCAGGACAAGGTCGGCTTTATTGAACTCAACCCGGTTACTGCCAGGCTGTTGCTACTCATAGGTGAACAACCACAACTCTGTGGTCAAGAACTACTGGAACAGATCGCCGCCGAGTTGAATCACCCCAATCCGCAAACCGTGATCGAGGGGGGGCGCGCCATCCTCGATGACCTGCACTCACGCGACATCATTTTAGGTACCAGACCCTGAAGGAGCTGCGAGATGATCAACTACGCCATCCGCCTGCATCAATTACTCGACCGGACACGCGGCGCCGACTTTCTAGGCCCGCTGCTGCTGCGCCTATATCTGGCCCCCATCTTCTGGATGGCCGGCACCAATAAGCTGAACAATATGGAATCGACGATTGAGTGGTTTGGTAACTCGGAGTGGGGGCTGGGCCTCCCCTTCCCCACACTGATGGCCTACCTGGCGACCTTTACAGAGATCTTCGGTGCAATATTTCTACTAATCGGCCTTGCCCTGCGTTATATCTCGATACCGCTGATGATCACCATGGTCGTCGCCGCCGTTACCGTACACATGAAAAACGGCTGGCTCGCCATCGCCGAGGGGGCAGGCAGTATATTCGCCAATGAGCGCACCGTTGGTGCCATTGAGCGTTTGGACAAAGCCAGGGAGATCCTGCGCGAGCACGGTCACTACGACTGGCTGACCGAGAACGGCAGCTTTGTGGTACTGAATAACGGTATCGAGTTTGCCGCCACCTATTTCGTGATGCTACTGGCGCTCTTCTTCATTGGTGCGGGCAGGTATGTCAGTATCGACTACTGGCTGCGCCGCCGCTTCATGCCTAACTGATAAGGTTACTCACCATGCTGATCAAAAAACCGGACGACATCAAACCCTCGGAGATCACCTCGGAGAGCGTCTATCAGGAGCGGCGCCGCTTTCTCGGTATGGCCGCGGCGGGCACCGCCCTTCTCGCCAGCGGGGGGATCCTGCTGCCGCAACACGGGTTTTCCGCCACACCTGATCTTAAGTCACTTGGCAAACTGCAGAAGAGCCCCTTTAGCACCGGTGAGGAGCTCAGCACCTTTGAAGAGATCACCACCTACAATAACTTCTACGAGTTCGGTATCTTCAAAGATGACCCGGTACGTAAGGCCGATCTGTTAAAGACCGATCCCTGGTCGGTGGAGATCGCCGGTGAGGCAGAGGTGACCGGTACTTTTAACCTGGAGGATATCCTCAAACCCCATCCGCTGGAGGAGCGTATCTACCGCCTGCGCTGTGTCGAGGCGTGGTCGATGGTGGTGCCGTGGGTCGGCTTCCCATTGGGAGAGCTGATCAAGCGTTTCAAACCCACTTCCAAAGCCAAATATGTCGCCTTTACTACCCTCTACGATCCCACACAGTTTCCCGGTCAGAACTACAAGACCCTCAAGTGGCCATATGTGGAGGGGCTGCGTATCGACGAGGCGATGCACCCGCTCACCATTCTCGCCGTCGGCCTCTACGGTAAGGAGATGCCGAATCAGAACGGTGCCCCGATCCGCCTGGTGGTGCCGTGGAAATACGGCTTCAAGAGCATCAAGTCGATCGTCAAGATTACCTTTAGCGAGCAGCAGCCACAGACCAGCTGGACTATCTCCAACGCCAGCGAGTACGGCTTCTACTCCAACGTCAATCCGGCGGTCGACCACCCGCGCTGGAGCCAGAAGCGTGAGCGGCGTATCGGCGAGTTCCTTAAACGCGAAACCCTCCCCTTTAACGGCTACGCCGATCAGGTGGCCTCTCTCTATAGTGGCATGGACCTGAAGAAGCACTACTGATGAGGATGGCTCACCTCAAGGTTGCGGTGTTTATCACCTGCCTGCTCCCCCTGTTGTGGCTCGCTTACGGGACATGGAACAGCACCCTTGGGGCCAACCCGATCGAGACCATTACCCGTACCCTGGGCGACTGGGCGCTGCGCCTGCTGTTGCTCACCCTCACCATCACCCCGCTACGCCGACTCAGCGGCTGGGGCTGGCCACTACGGCTGCGTCGCATGCTCGGTCTCTTCGCCTTCTTCTATGCCCTGCTCCACCTGTGTAGCTATCTCGTACTGGATCAGTTCTTCTACTGGCCGGAGATCTGGGCCGACATCATCAAACGCCCCTACATCACCATCGGCATGGTCGCTTTTCTGCTACTGATCCCACTTGCCATTACCTCCACCCATAAGTGGATGCGCCGACTCGGACGCCACTGGCAGCGTCTGCATCGGCTGGTCTACCCCATCGCG
>JAOUQQ010000060.1 GCA_029879245.1 Chromatiales bacterium
ATGGCGCGGCGGGCGCAGCCAGTCGAGGGCAAAGGCGATCGGTGCCCAGCCGGCCTGTGGGCGCAGCTTCTCCTGGCCTACATAGTGGGCCCAGCCACCACCGGACTGACCGATACAACCGCACATATGCAGCAGGTTCATGATGCCGCGGTAGTTCATGTCGTTGTGGTACCAGTGGTTGATCGCCGCCCCGAGGATCACCATCGATTTACCGTGGGTCTTGCTGGCGTTGTCGGCGAACTCGCGACCGGTGCGGATCAGGTCGGCCTTCTTCACGCCGGTCACCCGCTCGGCCCAGGCCGGGGTGTAGGGGACATTGGCATCGTCGTAGCTGGTAGCGATGTTGTCACCGAGGCCACGGTCGATACCGTACTGGGCGATCAGCAGGTCGTAGACGCTGGTCACCAACATCTCACCGTCAACCGTCTGCACCTTACGTACCGGGATGTTGCGATAGAACAGCTCATCCTCACCAGGGGTGAAGTGGGGGAAGGCGACGCTCACTACCTCGTCCTGCTTACCGACGCAGGTCAGCTCGGCCTCGATCTCGCTCTGGTCCTTGGCGTTGCGCGGCAGCAGATTCCAGCGACCCTCCTCGCCCCAGCGGAAGCCGACCGAACCGTTGGGTACGACAAAGCTGCTCGACTTGCTGTCGAAGACGATGGTCTTCCATTCGGGATTGTTGGCCTCGCCCATGTTGCCGTCAAAGTCGGAGGCACGCAGGCAACGATCCGAGACATAGTGGTCGCCGTGCTTACGCAGGGTGACCTGGATCGGCATATCGGTGTACTTGCGCACATACTCGCTGAAGTAGGGGTCCTGCTTATCAACGTGGAACTCCTTCAGCGCCACGTGGCCCATCGCCATGAATGCGGCGGAGTCGGTACCCTGCTTGACCGGCATCCACAGGTCGGCGAACTTGACGTACTCGGCGTAGTCCGGCGCCATGGAGACCACCTTAGTCCCCTTGTAGCGGGTCTCGATAGCGAAGTGGGCGTCAGGGGTACGGGTCATCGGCAGATTGGCACCGCAGACGATGATATAGGTGGAGTTGTACCAGTCGGCCGCCTCGGGCACGTCGGTCTGCTCACCCCAGACATGGGGAGAGGCGACCGGCAGGTCGCAGTACCAGTCGTAGAAAGAGCCGCAGGCGCCACCAATCAGTGAAAGATAGCGCGAACCGGCGGCGTAGGAGAGCATCGACATCGCCGGGATCGGCGAGAAGCCGAAGATACGGTCGGGGCCGTGGGTCTTCGCAGTGTAGACGTTGGCGGCGGCGATGATCTCCTTCATCTCATCCCAGTTACCGCGAACAAAACCACCGAGGCCACGCACTGCAGTATATTTGTCGCGCTTCTGCGGGTCGGCCTGAATGGCACCCCACGCCTCCACCGGGTCCTTACCACTGGCGCGCTCGGCACGGTAGAGCTCAAGCAGGCGACCGCGTATCAGCGGGTGTTTGATGCGGTGGGGGCTATAGAGGTACCAGGAGAAACTGGCGCCGCGCTGACAACCTCGTGGCTCGTGGTTGGGCATGTCGGGCCGGGTCTCAGGGTAGTCGGTCTGCTGCATCTCGAAGGCGACCATGCCGTTCTTTACATGGATCTTCCAGGAACATCCACCGGTGCAGTTTACACCGTGGGTGGAGCGGACGATCTTGTCAAAGCGCCAGCGGTTGCGATAAGCATCCTCCCACTGACGGTCCTCGTTGGTGACAATACCGTGACCGTTGGAGAAGGTCTCCTGGGTCTTGGTAAAGAATTTCAGTCGATCAAGAAAGTGACTCATTTATGTTGCCTCCTACCTACCTGCCATGAGTTGCAGGAAAGAAAGAGAGCGGGCCCGACCTTGGGGGTAATCAGTCGTGTGTGCGATTGACCCGGGCCCACTCAAACCGTGTGTTTCGTGTTGCTCAAGATATCAGGGATTCTTGAACTCCGCCTTTGGTCCGAGGTAGTACCACCAGTTGAGTACAAAACAGACCGCGTAGAAGATAGCGAAGCCGTAAAGAGCGTTCTCCGGGGTGGTCGCCTTGATCTCCTCACCGAAGATCTTCGGGATAAGGAAGGCACCGTAGGCGGCTACCGCCGAGGTCCAGCCCAGTACAGGTCCGGCCTGCTCCTTGGGGAAAACCATGGCAATGGTGCGGAAGGTTGAACCATTACCGATACCGGTGGCGGCAAACAGCACCAGGAAGAGCAGGAAGAAGGGCATAAAGAACTCTTCCGGCGTTGCCGAGGCGTAGGCGGCCTGCATGTAGTGGGCCACACCGAGGGCGCTGGCGATCATCACTACTGCCACAATCCCGGTCACCAGTGCGCCACCGACCTTGTCGGAGATCCAGCCACCGATGGGACGGATCAGGGCGCCGATAAAGGGGCCCATCCAGGCGTACATTAGCGCCGATGGACCGTTGGGGTTGGCCAGGTTGTGAGTCATCACTCCATCCACCTCGACATGCTGGAAGCCGAAGATGACCTTGATCGCCAGGGCGAAACCGGCGGAGTAACCGATGAAGCTACCGAAGGTCATGGTGTAGATGATGCTCATTACCCAGGTGTGCTTATTACTGAATATCTTGAACTGGCGCTGCAGGTTGGGTTTGATATCGCCCGGCACCAGCTTCATCAGCATCACGGTGGCAAAGATAACACCGGCAATCACCGGCCACTTGGCCCAGCTCGGTGCACCCAGTCCAGTTGGTTCCGGCAGGATAATGTAGAGGCCAATAGCTGCGGTAAAGAAACCGATGAGGAGCAGGCCGGCTATCTTGGCCATCGCACCTGCCGGTGAACCGATGTGTGGTGAAACCTCCTCGGTACGCAGGTTGTTCATACCAAACCACCCGGCGAAGGCGAGCGGCACCAGGAACAGCAACCAGACGAAACCTGCGTTGTGGATGTAGGTTTCGGTACCGGCGGGGATCTTACCGATGAGGGTACCGGAGGTATTGACCAGGGTCATCGACTCACCACCGAAGATACCGAAGGTCATCACCAGCGGCACCAGAATCTGCATGGTGGTAACACCCGCGTTACCCAGACCGGCATTGAGGCCCAGTGCCAGACCCTGCATTCTCCTCGGGAAGAAGAAGCTGATATTGGACATGGACGAGGCGAAGTTACCGCCACCAAAACCTGAGAGGAAGGCGAGGGCCTGGAACACCCAGATCGGCGTGTCCTTGTCCTGCAGTGCGATACCGGTACCGATGGCCGGTATCATCAACAGCGCGGTGGTAAAGAAGATGGTGTTTCGACCACCTGCGATACGGATAAAGAAACTGTTGGGGATACGAAGTGTTGCCCCGGTCAGACCGGCGATCGCCGCCAGCGTAAACAGCTCGGGCTTGGTGAAGGGGAATCCCAGATTCAGCATCTGTACCGTAATGATCCCCCAGTAGAGCCACACGGCAAAACCGCACAGCAGACTGGGGATGGAGATCCAGAGGTTGCGGTTGGCGACCTTCTTACCGGTCGACTCCCAGAACCCCTCGTCTTCGACGTTCCATTCTTTTATATCAGACATATTTGCACCCTCTTGTTTGGTTGCATTGAGTTTTTGTTAATCGTACGTGAACACTTCTCTGTCGCACTATTCCACAGTATCCGGCTTTGGCGCATGGAACTGTTTGTGCATTGCCTTATCACGTGCACGCTCACCCGAGAGCTGCATCCACATAATTGATACCAGAGTGACACCGAACAGCAGCATAAAGGCTGTGGTGGCAACGCCAGTCTTGTCGAGCAGGAAACCGAACATGATGGGCAGGGTGAAGCCACCCATACCGCCGGCCAGGCCTACAACGCCCGACATCACACCGATTTTGTCCGGATACTCATCGGAGAGGTACTTGAAGACCGAGGCCTTGCCGAAGCCCCAGGCGATACCAACAACAAAGAGCAGTGCGGTGAAGATGTACTCGTTCACACCGATGTGGAAGCCGATCTTCTCACCCTGATAGGTGGTGATAAGCAGGTCGGTCTGCGGATAGGACATGAAGAAGAGGCAGATGAGCGAGGTCCACATCACCCAGTAGGTCACCTGATGGGCACCGAACTTATCGGAGAGCCAGCCACCGAGGGCACGAATGATCCCTGATGGCAGAACAAAGATCGCCGCCAGCAGCGCCGCCTCCTGAATACCGTGGCCATAGGTGCTCATGTAGTACTTGGTCATCCAAAGTGAGAGGGCGACGAAGCCGCCAAACACCAGGGAGTAGTACTGGCAGTACTTCCACACTACCGGGTCCTTGAGCATGCGCAACTGATCCATCACCGTTACTGATGAATCCACCTTGTGGCTCTCATCCGAGTAGGTAAACATCCAGAACAGGATCACCACGATGGTCATGGCGATGGCATAGATGATCGGCACATACTGCCAACCCCAGGCCACCACGATGGAGGGGGCGACGAACTTGGTGAGCGCCGCACCGGCGTTACCGGCACCGAAGATCCCCATGGCGAAACCGGCGGTCTCCTTGGTAAACCAGCGTGAGGTGTAAGCGATACCCACGGAGAAAGAGGCACCGGCAACACCGACGAACAGGCCGAGGATCAGGAACTGCCAGTACTCGGTCGCCTTGGAGATGAGGAACAGTGGGATGATGATCGAGGCCATCAGCCAGAAGTAGACCGGTCGTCCACCATATTTGTCCGTCATCATCCCCAACGGCAGGCGCAGTATCGAACCGGTCAGGATGGGGGTGGCGGCAAGCAGACCAAACTGGGTATCGGAGAGGCTTAACCCGGTTTTGATCGGAATACCGATTACAGAGAACATGACCCATACGGCAAAACAGGCGGTAAAACCCACCGTATTCATGGTCAATACTGAGAGTTGCTTTGTGCGATGCGATGGCATAGCTGTACCCTCCAAGGTTGAAAAAAGTAGCTTTGGTTGCAGTCTAGGCAGTGGCTCCGTACCTTGTGAAGGGGCTACATATTCCACCATAACGGTCGGAATACTACCAAAGTGGTAGCGTGGTACATTACCCTAATGTCTTGTAATAAAAGGGGATTTTTCCTTCTTTTGTGTGGACTACAGGTGACCTTTCGATATACTGGGGAAAATGGTGGTACTACGTAAATTCTGGTTAGACAATCGCCCATTCAGATTCGGGTAGGGGATGCATCAACGCCGTGGCTAAACTGTTTAAAACATCACTGCTGATCCGCCTTGGGCTGGCAATGGCGACCATTACTACGCTCGCCTTTCTGGGGATGCTCAGTTCGGTCTTTATTGCCGAGACCTCGGAGGGGCAGGCCGCCGCGATCAATCAGGCCGGTAGTCTGCGGATGCAGTCCTATCGCATCGCCAGCGCCCTCGCCCACTATACCGATAACGGGGAGAGCGACCGACTAGCCCGCTCATCGGCGTTAATTACCGAGTTTGAACAACGCCTTACCAACCACCGCCTGACTGGCGTATTGGCCAAGAGTGGCGACAGGGAACTGCATAGCCTCTATAACCGCATCACCATGCAGTGGCGCGAACAGATGCAACCACTACTGCAGACCTATATCGAGATCGCTTCACAACACTCTCTGTCAACACAGAATATCGAACTGGTCGATGGTCTACGCACTACCTATCTCGCTGGGGTCGATCAGTTTGTTACCGACATCGATCAGCTGGTCAAACGTCTGGAGATGGAGATGGAGGAGAAGATCCAGCTCTTGCGTTTGATTCAGATCGTCTCGCTCTTCCTCACCATCTTCGTGGTGCTCGTTACCATGCACCTGATGAACACCAATGTACTGGTGCCACTGCGCGACCTGTTAGGGTGCGCAAGCGCGGTGCGTCATGGTGACTTTTCACGACGTACCCGCTTTCATAGCGAGGATGAGCTGGGCCAGCTTGCGTATACCTTCAATCTGATGGCGGAGGATCTCTCCAGGATCTATCAAAACCTGGAGCAGCGTGTACGAGAAAAGACACTATCGCTGGAGCAGCGCAATCAGTCACTGGAGCTGCTCTATCGTATCACCCAACGGTTAAGTAACATGCCCATCTCACTCAATACCTATGAGGAGATCCTCGGTGACATCAGCACCATGCTGGGCACCGGACCCGGTTCCATCTGTCTGGGGGAGGATGGAGAGAGTCAGGCCTTCAAGCTCGCCTCCACCCGCCCTGAGGTATTCGACAAGCCTGATCTATGTAATCCCCCGAAGTGTAACCGTTGCTTTAGCGATAATGCCGAACAGGTGATCGAGATCGACCGTGAGTCTCTCCCGTCACTACGGGTCTCAACATTTCCCATCAAGGATACCGAGCAGCAATACGGCGTACTGTTGATTGAACTCCCGCACGATTTCACCCTTGAGCCGTGGCAGCAACAATTGCTGGAGACGATCGCCAAACACATCGCCTTTGCCCTCAATATTACCAAGCGCTATTCGCAGGAACGGATGCTGGCACTGCTGGAGGAGCGTAGTGTGATTGCACGTGAGCTGCATGACTCACTAGCACAGTCACTCTCCTACCTGAAGATCCAGGTGTCGCGCCTCGATGCCCTCATCCCTCAATCCGATAATGGCGAAAAGATCAGCTCAATCACCACCGAGTTGCGCGACGGCCTCAATAGCGCCTATCGTCAGCTACGTGAACTGCTTACCACCTTCCGCCTGCGAATGGACGAGGCAGGAATTCATGATGCATTGCAAAAAACCGTTGCTGAATTTAACGAACGTGGCAGCATTGATATCGAACTCGATAACCGTCTTGGCAACTGCCAGCTCTCACCCAACGCGGAGATTCACGTCATCCAGGTAGTTCGCGAGGCACTCTCCAATGTGCTGCGTCACTCCCAGGCGGAACATGCGGTAGTCTCTCTGGAGTTTGATGCCGAGGGAGATGTACTCGTCGCCATTGATGATGATGGTATCGGCATGCCCGATGAGACGGCGCGACAACACCACTACGGACTGACCATTATGCGAGAGCGTGCCAATGGTGTATCAGGCGCCCTGTGCATTCTCCCTTCCGTACTGGGGGGAACCCGTATTGAGTTAAGCTTTAGTGCGGCAGGGAAATGGCAGTGCAGGGACGCCTCACATGACAAAGAAACAAAGGCTGAATAATGAGCGAAGATACAACTACTCTCATCGCGATTGATGACCACCCGCTATTTCGCAAGGGGCTCTCAGATCTTATCGATATGGAGCCGACGATATCGATGATCGGTGAGGCCGCAAGCGGTGAGGAGGGATTGGCACTGGCCAAAGAACTTGACCCCGATCTTATTCTCCTCGACCTCAACATGAAGGGGATGGATGGTATCGAGACACTCAGGGCAATTAAAGAGTGCGACCTCAATGCACGAGTGGTAATGCTTACCGTCTCGGATCATGAAGAGGATGTGGTGGCAGCGCTACGGGCCGGTGCCGATGGCTATCTGCTGAAGGACATGGAGCCGGAGGATACCCTCGAATATCTACGCCAGGCCGCCGCAGGAAAGATGGCGATCAGTGAGCGACTCACCGCCCTGCTGGCCCACGCCCTGCGCCATGAGGCGAGCCAGCCCAGTGATTTGAGCCAGGCCGGGCTCACCGCACGCGAGGATCAGATCCTCAAACTGATCGCGCAGGGGTTGAGCAACAAGATGATCGCCCGCAAACTCGATATCACCGAGGGGACAGTGAAGGTACACGTCAAACACCTGCTGAAAAAACTCAACCTGCGCTCACGGGTAGAGGTGGCAGTGTGGGCGGTAAATAACGACCCGTCGCTGGCGAAAAGATCGTAACTACTCCACCTGCAGGTCGACAATACGTAGCTCTTCACCACTCAACAGCTCCAGCTCATGGCTGGCGCAGAGCGGGCACGGGTCAAAGCGTTCGGTAATCGCAAAAGAGTTACTACAACTGCGACAGCGTGCCCTCGCCTCACTCCTGATGATCTCCAGCTCTGCCCCCTCGGCCAGTGTCTCTGACCTGGCAACCTCAAAGGCAAAGCGTAACGCCTCTTCATCCACCGTTGCGAAGGGGCCGATCTCCAGCCGTACCCGTTTCACCCGCTGATAGTGGTGTTGCAGCGACTCGCGCTGCAGGGTTTCAATCACCGACTGGCAGAGAGAGAGTTCATGCATGAGCTTAAGTCATTAACCCTTTGCACATCGATTTCGCCCACCATTTTTCGCCTCATAGAGCGCCTTATCGGCACGCTCAAAGACGCGCTCCTGATTATCCCCCTGGGAAAATTCACTCATACCACAGGAGATGGTGATCGGCACGCGCGTGCCCCTGAAGTGGAACTCGGTTCTCTCCACTGCCTGGCGAAGATTCTCTGCAGCAACAAAGGCGTTCTCCAGGTTTGTCTCCGGTAGCAGTAACACGAACTCCTCACCACCAAAGCGGGCGACAAAATCGGTCTCACGAATCTGCTGCTGTAATACTTTTGCGACAATACTCAACACCTTGTCTCCCGCCTGATGGCCATAGGTGTCATTCACCGATTTGAATTTATCGACATCCCACACAGCGATAGTGAGTGGCGCACCGTAGCGTCGCCAGCGCGCAAACTCCTGCGCCATTCTCTCATTGTAGGCGAGCCGATTGGGTATCCCGGTAAGCGGGTCGACCATCGCCGCACTGCGCTCCTCATGCAACCGTTTACGCAACCTATCCGACTCACCCTGTACCTTTTCCAGTTTTTCACTCAGCTCCCTGACCTGCTGCTCCGCCTGCTGTAGTCGCTGATCCTCTGCCTGACGAAACGCCTGCATATGATCCCGAATGGTCTCTACACGTTGTTGAATCAACTGCTTTAATATCGTCAGCTCCTCGGCCTGTCGCACCGACTCTTCAATACCCTCCATCTGTAGCGTCACCGCATCGTCCAGCGCCCTGCCGTCACGATACGAGTCACGCTGCGATGCCACACTGCTCTGAAAGCCGCTATCGATCTCCTGCAGACGGTCCGTCAGCTGTTTGAGAAACGCCTCAATCTCGGCCTTCTCACCCATCATGCGGCTGCGCATCTCGGCCACCAGTTCGGCAATGGCGATGATCGCCCCCTCCACCTCCTCGGCGGGCAGTTGTGGCTGTAACATCGCCTTGATCGCATCCACACCCTGCTGCAGATCGGCGGGGATCTCGAGTCGCTCAAGCAGGCGCAGCAGCACCTCCTCCACTGGATGGTTTTTCTCAGCGGTGGGGGAAACGCCCTCCTCCCCCATGGCATTCAGCAGCCCTGCCAGCTCACTGGTCAGACGCTGCAGTTGCACCTCGCTTTGGCCAAGCGCAATCCTCTCCCGCAGGCTACCCGACTCTCTCTCATCCCGTATCAGGGAGCGCACCAGTTCATCGAGCAGCCCTCGGGCGAGCTCCATCCCAACGCTCTCTGCGGCAGGCGTCGCCCCACCACTCTCCCTCTCTCTGCCACTGAAGAGCTTGCCGATAAGCCCCCTCTTCTCCTCACCTGCCGGAGCATCTACCCCCCCCTCTTCTCCCGCGGCCCACTCAAGAGCATCGCTGAGCAGGGAAGAAAACGCCTCACCCATCGCCACAAACTCGGCGGGCTGAGCCTTCACCAGACGCTTCTGTAGTTCACGGGAACGGTGGCCCATACCGTGGGGAAAGTGGATACGGCCCAGCATATCAAGCATCAATTCAGCGGGGGTAGGAAGGGCCGCCTGCGCCTTGCGCGCCTCATCCAGGCGCAGGATGCTCTCGGAGATCACACCTAGCTGCGCCTTGAGGGCTTCGCTGGTAACCCCCTTGCGGATCTCATTGCGCATCCGCTCGAGCTGCCGGTTAAGCTCAAGGTCGGCATCATCGGCAGCGAGGCTGATCCGGGTGAGCCCCTGGCGCAGCACCTGCTCGACCTCACCCCAGCGCTTTTCGCGCTCCTCCAGCTCGCCAATGGCATCATAGTAGCGCTGTTTCCAGCCCTGTAGTTCATCACTCTGTTGCTGTGCCATTGCCTCCGCCCATCTCTTTACTCGCTATTCAAGGTGTAGATCTGGGGGCAGAGATACCTCCATTGCAATAGGCAGATGATCAGAGTGTGCGTGATTAATAGCATGGCAGCGATTTACCCGTAGCGACTCACTGACCAGGATATGATCGATGTGGTGTTTCGGTCGCCAACTGGGAAAGGTACGCAGCTCCTCCTGTGGTTCGCGCAGACCGGTCGTGCGAAAAAGCTGTCTCATCTCGACACTGTCGGGAGAGCAGTTCATGTCCCCCATCACCACCACATGCCGCGATGCATTGGCCAGCTCAGCGATAAAGGCGAGCTGATTGCGACGCGCCCGGGTGCTGAGGGAGAGGTGGACAAAGATCACCGCCAGCGACGCCTCACCCGAGCCAAAACGTGCCACCATCGCCCCGCGCCCCGGGATCAGGCTTGGCAGTCGGTGTTCGGTCACCTCGGTGGGACGCAACCGGCTAAGAAAGCCGTTACCGTGCTGCGCCAGCGGCCCGTAGTTGCGATTGAGCTGGTGATACCAGAAGGGATAATCGGCCCGCCTGGCGAGATACTCGGTCAGGTCCACATAGCCGGTACGGTAGCTCCCCGCATCGAGCTCCTGCAGACCGACGATGTCGTATCCGTGCAGCAGGCGGGCAATGTGGTCGAGATTCTCAAAACGGCGGCGCGCCTGAAACAGGTGCTTCCAGCTCTTGGTCAGATAGTGATGCGGCAGGGTACTGCTGATCCCCACCTGAATGTTGTAACTAAGCAGGCGCAGGCGATGACCGCCAACGTCACTTGCAGCCAGAGTCATGGGCAGGTTCCTTGAGGCTTGACCTATATCGGGCAGACCATCTCACCCAGTGTGGCGGTGAGCTTGAGATTCTCTCCATAGTCTACCGGACAGTCGATAACCGTAACGCTATCGCTTTCCAGCGCCTTTCTCAAGGCAGGCAACAGCGCCTCGGCACTCTCCACCCGCACCCCCTCCGCACCGAACGATTCGGCCAGCATGACGAAATCGGGATTGGTGAAATCGACATGGGAGGGGCGGCCAAAGGCGTTCATCTGTTTCCACTTGATAAGGCCATAACCACTGTCGTTCCACACCAGTACAACGATGGGGGTCTTCATCCGCACCGCCGTCTCCAGCTCCTGCAGATTCATCAGAAAACCGGCATCACCCGTTACCGCCACCACCTTTCGTTCCGGGAAGGCGAGCTTGGCGGCGATGGCACCGGGCAGGGCGATCCCCATACTGGCAAAACCGTTGGAGATGATGCAGGTATTAGGGTGCTCGCAACGGAACATGCGCGCCATCCACATCTTGTGGGCACCCACATCACACACCGCGATATCCTCCAGCTCCATCGCGGTACGCAGGTCCCAGATGATCTTCTGTGGCTTGATGGGAAAGCCGGTGTCATCGCGGCAGCCATCCATCTCACGGATCAGTGCCTCACGCAGCGGGCGCAGGCGATCACCGATGTGCGGCGTAGCGAGCTCGGCAATGCGTTGCAGCGAGTGCTTGATGTCCCCCACCACCCCCACCTTGATGGTGTAATAGGCGTCTACCTCCGCCGGGGTGGTATCGATGTGGACGATCTTGCGGTCGCGGCTCGGGTGCCACAGGTAGGGGTGGTACTCGACCAGGTCATAGCCGATACAGATGATCACATCGGCGCTCTCGAAGCCGCAGTGCACATAGTCCTTGGCCTGCAGCCCGGCGCTACCAAGGGTAAGCGTGTGTTTGAACGGCATCACCCCCTTGGCCATGAAGGTGTTGGCCACCGGGATATTAAGCCGCTCGGCAAAATCCTGCAGCTGGCGCCACGCCTTGCTGCGCACCACCCCGTTGCCAGCGAGGATCAACGGCTCGCGCGCCTCGGAGATCACCTTTACCGCCCGCTCCACCTGATTGGCATTGGGCTCTGGTAGCATCGGATTCTTTACCTGCAGCGGATGGTCGTCCACCTCCATCTCGGCGAGGTTCTCCGGGAACTCGATAAAACTCGCCCCACTCTTCTCGGTCTGCGCCAGCTTAAAGGCCTTGCGTACCACCTCGGGGATGGTATTGGGGGTAAGCAGGCGGGTGGAGTACTTGGTGATGGGCTGGAACATCTGCACCAGGTCGAGTACCTGGTGCGACTCCTTGTGCAGGCGATGGGTAGAGGCCTGACCGGCGATCGCAACCAACGGGGCGTGATCCATATTGGCGTCGGCCACCCCGGTGATGAGGTTGGTGGCGCCGGGGCCGAGGGTGGCGAGACAGACCCCCGCCTTGCCAGTGAGGCGCCCGTAGACATCGGCCATAAAGGCGGCCCCCTGCTCGTGGCGCACAATGACAAACTTGATGCTCGAGTCGAGCAGGGCGTCCATCACATCAAGGTTCTCTTCACCCGGAATGCCGAAGATATACTCGATACCCTCGTTCTCCAGGCAGCGCACAAACAGCTCTGCCGCCTTCATCAGTCTGACTCCTCAGTGTAATTTCCGACTATTGCACTGAGTTTAGACCTATTTACCGCCAGATTCCTTTGCGATCAGAAAATTGGTGACACTCAACATATCCTCAAAGGAGCTCACCGCACCGGCAGCGACCCGATACTTGCCCTGCACGCCCAGCGTCGGTACCCCGGAGATGCCATATTGTGTGGTTTTGCTAATAGCGTTGGCCACCAGCCCGTTTACCGCAAAGGAGTTGAAGGTGGCATCGAAATCGCTGCCGCTGACACCATGAGCGGCGAAGAAGTCACGCAGCTCCTCCTGGCTATAGAGACGCGCCTTTTTTACATGCAAGGCATCGAACAGCGGACTGTGGATCTTCTCCAGCACCCCCATCACGTCGGCGGTGTAGTAGGCACGAGCCATGATCTCCCAGCCGGGATTGGGTTTACCGTCCTTCATGAAGACGGCGGGGATACGCTCAAACTCAACACCCTCCGGCTTGTTTTTCAGCCACTTGTTGATGTACGGCTCAAAGCGAAAACAGTGCTGGCAGCCATACCAGAACAGTTCAACCACCTTCACCTTACCCTCTTGCGCGCCGCTTAGCGGTGGCACGATCGCTGCGTACTCAACACCTTCGATGTACTCATCCATCTCCTGCGCCTTCTCGGCATGCGCCCACAACGGAACAGAGAGCAGCATCACTGCGATTAACTTGCGAATCACCTAAAACCTCCAGAAATCATTGTGTTTATTTATCACCCGACGTGCAGGTGGTGTCGCTACTATACCCCATGGTTCAACTCAGGCACACCGCGCTTCCAACACAGGGATGGCTGCACTATGCTATAGCCCATCATCGATGCAAGGAGTTATCCATGGCTGAGCAGCAGAACATCAACCTCACCGACTTTCTTAACCAGCAGTATCTCTGCGAGTGTCTTACCACCCGGGAGATCCAGATCCTGTTGGAGTTCACCGAGGAGGTGAAGTTCACCCGTGATGAGGTGATCGCCGATATTGGTGAGGTGGGTGAGGCGATCTACTTCGTGGTAGAGGGTGAGGCAGTGCTGCAGCAGGACGCCGACAGGGGCCCCGTTGAACTGGGGCATGCCAGGGCCGGGGGAATGATCGGCTCGATGTCCTTCTTTGATCGCCAGCCCCGTTCGGTGCGCATCGTCTCCAAATCAGAGGGGACCCGCCTGATCCGCCTCAGCCACAAAATGTATCAGCGGCTGCGCATAGAGCACCCCTTTATCGCAGTCAATATCCTTGAAGATGCCATCGTCAGCCTCGACGCCCTGTTCCGTCACGTCAGTCGTGAGGTAGCCACCTTCTCCCGTTACCTCTATGGCGGGGTGATGCGCTAACTCACTACTCAGGGGGGCTTACGCCCCCTTTCTCGCGACCAGAGTATCCTCCTCCCCCTCCTGATAGACCAGCACCTCCAGTCCGGCAAACAAGCTGGGCAACTCACCGGGCTGCAGCAGAAAATCGGGGTTAGAGGGACCTTTATCGCGCCTCGTGGTAAAGGTCTGGTAGAAGAGCACACCTCCGGGTTTCAGTGCCGCGGCCATAGCCGGACAGAGCTCCCTCTGTAGAAATCGGCTCACAATAATGAGGTCATAGTGATTCGTCTCCAGCCGCACCTCCAGGAGGTCACATACCCGGGTGTGAACAACCAACCCCTGCCCGACCGCTGCCTGTTCTAACTTTTCAATCGCCACCGTCGAGATATCCCAGGCATCAACCTCCAGTCCAAGGGATGCCAGATAGAGGGCGTTGGCCCCAAGGCCACAGGCAAGTTCCAGCGCCCTCCCTGCAGAGGGGATCAGCTGACGGTAGTGCGGTAGTATTGAAGCGGGGGGAGTGTCACTGCCCGCCATCTGCTGATAACGCTGATCCCACTTCTCACGAACTGGATTGCTCATTTACGCCAGAAGGTAGGGGTGAGCAACACCAGCAGGGTGAAGATCTCAAGACGCCCCAGCAACATCGCAAAGCAGAGGAGCCACTTGGCAAAGTCAGAAATATCACCGTAGTGCAGTGCCACATCGCCCAGGCCGGGGCCGAGATTGTTCATCGTAGCGGCCACCGCAGAGAAGGCGGTGACCTGATCCAGCCCGGTCATCATCAGTAGCAGCAACATAATGCTAAAGATCGCCACGTAGGTAGCAAAAAATCCCCATACCGAATCGATCACCCTGTCCGGCAGCACCTTGCCCCCCACCTTGATCGGGATCACCGCATTGGGATGGATCAGCCGCCCGATTTCACGCATCCCCTGTTTGAGCAACAACAGAAAGCGAATCACCTTCATCCCGCCACCGGTCGACCCGGCACAACCCCCGATGAAGCTGGCAAAGAGCAGCAGCACAGGGAGAAAACCGGGCCAGAGGGCGTAATTACTGGTGGTAAATCCGGCGGTGGTACCGATGGAGACCACCTGAAAGATTCCGTGCAGTACGGTATGCGCCAAATCTTCAAAGGTTTCGTTCATGTAGAGGTAGATGGTGGTGATCAGTGAGACCACACCCAGTACGGTCAGATAGGTCCGGAACTCCGCATCGTGAAAATAGGTGACGACACTGGTTCTTCTCCAGGCGACAAAGTGGAGGGCAAAATTGATACCCGAGAGAAGCATAAAGATGATCGCCACCACCTCGACCATCGGCTGTTCATGGTAATAGCCCATGCTCAAATCGTGGGTAGAGAAACCGCCAATGGCAACTGTAGAAAAGCTGTGGCCGATCGCATCGAAAAAACTCATGCCTGCAAACCAGTAGGCCATGGCACAGGCAAAGGTAAGCCAGAGATAGATATACCAGAGCGCCTTGGCGGTCTCGGTGATGCGCGGGGTAAGCTTGTGTCT
>JAOUQQ010000061.1 GCA_029879245.1 Chromatiales bacterium
TGGGCTGCCTGCTGGTTGGCTTCTTCTACTGGCAGGCCGGTACCCTCGGCAAACGGATTGAAGATGACGAGAAGATGCTGAGAAAGCTTGCGACGCACGACGGCCTGACCGGGCTCTACTCCCGCCGTATGTTCCATCAGCTACTGGAGCGAGATCTGTTAAATGCCTCACGATTCAATCACCCGCTCTCATTGTTAATGATCGATATCGATTTTTTCAAAAAGGTCAATGATCACTATGGCCACATCGCCGGTGACAAGGTGCTTATGGAGCTGAGTCGGCGTATCGACAGAACGGTAAGGGAGGTGGACCATGCGTGCCGCTACGGTGGAGAGGAGATCGCGGTCATCCTGCCGGAAACGGATATTGATGGGGCCACTATTCTGGTCGAACGGTTGCTAACTACGGTGTCGGGTAAGAGTTTCAGAATTGATGATACAACCGCTATCCCCCTGACGGTGAGTATCGGTGTCGCCAGTTTCCCGCAACACGGGGAGACTGACATTATGTTGATCTCCATGGCAGACAGGGCGCTCTACAAGGCCAAACGGTGCGGACGAAACCGCTTTGAGGTGGCGGTCTTGGAATCGGAGGCTGCGACGTCAGGGGAGTAGCGCCTCCATCTCTGCGGTCTCACGTTGCTGCTTCAGGGAGGGGTCGAGGCTCTCGGCGAGACTCCGGGTGGCGGCGACGGTCATCTTCATAATCGCCTGTTCCATCGGAGTGTTCTGGTAGAAACTGAGTAGTCCCGGTAGTTGCAGGTGGCTGCCACCCACGCTGAAAAGGTGGGCCAGGCCGATACCGAATTTTCGCGTCTTCCCCTCTACCGCCGTGGTGTTCACCACGCGGCCGCTCTTGATCTCCACCAGTCGCAGGTCCATCGCCACGTAGGCGGTTCGCATCTCTACATCAAGTACCCCAAAGTCACCGTTATCCCCTAACGGGATCGGAATGGGAAAGGCGAAACCGCCGCTCTGACCGGTATCGAATGCGGTGACGGCACCGAGCAGCAGAAACTCTGCCCCCTCCAAAGTGGCCTGGGTTGCGTCATCCAGGGGGGAGTTGAACTGCTGCTCTGCCAGCACGGCATCAAGCCCCTCCCGCTCCAGCAGGATAAAGCGACCGCTATTAAACAGAGCGTTGGTCATCAGCTCATGGATACCGCCCAGGATCGCCCCGGCACTGGGCGGCTCATCGGTATCCACCAGCAGGGCGAGCTGCTCACCAATCGACTCCTCACCACTACTGTGGTCACGCAGTGGTGCGATCACAATGCGGTGCCGGGGGCCATCATAGGGCTGCGCCAGAATGGTGGCGACGCTGTCACCCTCTCCGTTTCGTACCGCAGTGCCGCTGCAACCGCTCAGTACGAGCAGCGGTAGCAGTATGGCCGTAACCCTTATCATTAAAACTTGGTAGTGGTGATGTGGTTAACCGCCTTTTCGATGCACTGGCGCAGCGCCTCCTCCATTGGCGTTTTGCTCCACGCACCCAGACCGATCGGCAGGGTACTCTTGGTAAAGACCAGACCGATACCACTGGTACCCGATGTCCCCTCCACGGTGGTGGAGTTGACGATACGCCCGGTTGCGACATCGATAATGCGCAGGGTGATCGCGATGCAGGCCTGTTTGGCGCCGATGAGTAGCAGCGAGCCACCACGGCACTCGGGTTCGAACTGGGTGATGGTACCCTTGATCAGCAGTTCGGCCCCCTCAAGCTGCCCCTGAGGTGCGACGCTCTCCTTGCGAAAATGGCTACTCTCGGCGAGCTCCTGTTCGGCGATCACCGCATCGATCTGTTCCCGCTCAAGAACGATAAAGCGGTTGGTGTTAAACAGCGAATCGGTCAGCATATCGGCAACCCCCTTGCCTGCTCCGCCCTTACCGGTAAAGGGCTGTACCGCAATACGGGGTTTATTGCCGTTGTAGGGTTCTGCCTGGGCCTCTCGGATGGTGGGGCCGTCACCGCCGCTGATCACGGTGGCGGAGCTACAACCCACCAGCAACAGCGCGGGGAGTAGCAGGGGGAACAGGGTGTGTCGTAAGGCCATCTTTGTGCCTCCTTATCTGTTAATGGTTATCCCATACCGGTAGAATCCCAGTGTAATACAACTATTTTTCTCATTGCTCTACTTTCTGACTTTCCGGTGGATTCACAGTTCAACAATCTGATGACGGCGCTGCCGCAGTGCATGATCGCCGAGCGACGTGCATTGGAGAAGCGGCTCCGCGGCTTGTGGCGCCGCAAGTGTGATGGCAAACCCATCGATAAGGGGATGGTTGAGGTGGGGCGTGCCATCGCCAGCTCTCAGGCAAGATTGATGCAACGGCGTGACTCGGTCCCCGTGCCGGAGTATCCCGAGGGGCTGCCGGTCAGTGCTCGCCGTGCCGACATCGCCGCGGCGATCGAGGAGCACCAGGTGGTGGTGGTGGCCGGTGAGACCGGCTCCGGCAAGACCACCCAGTTGCCGAAGATCTGCCTTGATCTCGGGCGCGGTATTGCCGGCACCATCGGCCACACCCAGCCGCGAAGATTAGCGGCACGTAGTGTGGCGACCCGCATCGCCGAGGAGCTGAAGACGCAACTGGGGGCGGCGGTCGGCTTCAAGGTGCGCTTTAGTGAGCACGGCGGCGATCACAGCCTGATTAAGCTGATGACCGACGGCATCCTGCTGGCCGAGATCCAAAGTGATCCGCTGCTGGAGCGTTACGACACCCTCATTATCGACGAGGCCCACGAGCGTAGCCTCAACATCGACTTCCTGTTGGGCTACATAAAACAGCTGCTGCCCAGGCGTCCCGATCTCAGGGTTATTATCACCTCGGCCACCATCAACACCGAGCGTTTTGCCGAGTTCTTTAACGGTGCACCGGTGATCGAGGTCTCGGGGCGCACCTATCCCGTGGAGATGCGCTATCGCCCGCTCATTGAGGGCAAGGAGAAGGAGGCAGACATGGGCGTGTCGATCCTCGATGCGGTCGATGAACTGACCCGCATCGAACCTCTGGGCGACATCCTCATCTTTCTTGCGGGGGAGCGTGATATTCGTGAGACCGCCGAGCTGTTGCACAAACACAAAATGCGCGATACCGAGGTGATACCACTCTTCTCGCGCCTCTCCGCCGCCGAGCAGGACAGGGTGTTCAAGGCGCATAGCGGGCGACGCATCGTCCTTGCCACCAATGTGGCGGAGACTTCACTCACGGTGCCGGGAATCAAATTCGTTATCGACCCCGGCCTCGCCCGCATCAGCCGCTATTCACACCGCACCAAGGTGCAGCGCCTGCCGATTGAAGCGGTCTCGCAGGCCTCGGCCAATCAGCGAGCCGGGCGTTGCGGTCGCGTCAGTGAAGGGGTCTGTATCCGCCTCTATGCCGAGGAGGATTTTCACAACCGACCGCAGTTTACGGATCCAGAAATACGTCGCACCAATCTCGCCAGCGTGATCCTGCAGATGATGCTAATGGGGCTGGGGGATATTGAGGACTTTCCCTTTATCGATGCGCCGGACAAACGTTTTATTAACGATGGTTTCCGCCTGTTGCAGGAGCTGGACGCGGTCGATGGTAAAAAGCGCATCACCGAGATCGGCCGCAAGCTGGCGCGCCTGCCGCTCGACCCACGCCACGCCCGTATGTTGTTGCAGGCGGATAGAGAGAAGAGCTTGCACGAGGTGTTGATCATCGTCTCGGCGCTCACTATTCAGGACCCGCGCGAGCGACCTTTGGAGAAGCAGCAGGCGGCAGATGAAAAGCACAAACGCTTCGCCGATGAGGCGTCGGATTTTCTCGCCTACACCAACTTGTGGGACTACTACCATGAGCAGGCACGCCACCTGAGCAAGAGCAAACTGCGCAAGCTGTGTAAGGAGGATTTTCTCGCCTGGATGCGGATGCGCGAGTGGCACGACATTCACGGTCAGCTTCTGGCGCAGGTATGCGAAATGGGTCTCACGCCCAACAAGGAGCCTGCGGCTTATGACGCGATTCACAGGGCACTGTTGAGTGGATTATTGAGCAATATTGGA
Organism: Chromatiales bacterium; assembly: GCA_029879245.1. Taxonomy (GTDB): domain Bacteria; phylum Pseudomonadota; class Gammaproteobacteria; order Thiohalomonadales; family Thiohalomonadaceae; genus JAPHSX01. The sequence goes on from JAOUQQ010000061.1 coordinate 4,031, forward strand.
CTTAAGGATGAACGTGAACAGAAGCCGCAACCGGGTAAGGGGGGACGGAAGAGACGCAAACCGCTCACCGAGTATCTGGGGGCGCGTAACAACCGCTTCGTCATCTTCCCCGGCTCCTCACAGGCAAAGAAAAACCCTAAATGGGTTATGACCGGAGAGCTGGTTGAGACCACCATGCTGTTCGCCCGCGATGTGGCGAAAATAGATCCACTGTGGCTCGAGCCGCTGGCGAGGGGGCTACTCAAGCGGGTCTACCTGGAGGCGCACTGGGAGAAGCGTCCGGCGCAGGTCAGCGCCTACGAGCAGGTGACCCTGTTCGGTCTATTAATCGTAGCGAAGCGGCGCATCAACTACGGCCCCATCGACCCGGTGGTGAGCCGCGAGATCTTCATTCGCAGCGCCCTGATTGATGGTGATTGGGAGTGCCGTCACCCCTTCTTTAACGACAACAGAAAATTGCTCGAAGAGATCGCGCAGCTGGAGGCGAAGTCACGCCGCCGTGACATCCTGGTCGATGAGCAGGTGCTCTATGACTTTTACGATGCACGCATTGCCGAGGGGATCTATAGCGGCAAGAGTTTTGATAAGTGGTGGAAGGAGGCGCAGCGTGAACACCCCATGCAGCTTCACCTGAGTCGTGAGGACCTGCTGCGTGATGATGAGGCGAAGGTGAGTGACACGGCCTTCCCGTCGCTAATGCAGATTGGCGGTATGGCGCTCAGGCTCGACTACCACTTTGAACCGGGTCATCACGCCGATGGTGTCACCCTCATCGTACCGCTGGCGGCGGTGGCACAACTGCAGGCGCCCCGTTTTGAGTGGCTGGTACCGGGTCTGCTGGAGGAGAAACTGATCGCGTTGATCAAGTCATTGCCCAAGGTACAGCGTCGCAACTTTGTACCGGCGATCAATTTTGCCACTGCCTCTATGCAGGTGCTAAAGCCGGGTGAGGGGGATCTGCTCGAATCGTTTTCCCATCAACTGCTGCGCATGACCGGTGTGAAGGTAGAGCGTGACGCCTGGGACCTCACCGCACTGCCTGCTCATCTACGGATGAATTTTCGCATTGTGGATGAGCGGGGTGCGGTGATCAGTGAGGGGCGCGAACTCGCCGTGATTCAGTCTGATCTCGCCGGTGAGGTGCGTGCCAGCCTGCATACCGAGTCCCACTATGAGTGGGAGCGTGAGGGGATTGTCGCGTGGGAGTTTGGGGCGTTAAATGAAGCGGAGACGGTGGAGCGAGGTGGCCTCACCTTTCGTGCCTTCCCCGCCTTGGTCGATGAGGGGGAGAGTGTGGCGATCCGCCCCTTTGAATCTAAGGAGGCGGCGCAGGCGGCCCATCGCGAAGGGGTCAAACGGCTCTTTACCCTGCAGGTGCAGGAGAAGGTAAAGTATCTGCGTAAGGAGTTGAAGAAGCAGAGCCAGATGTGCATGCACTATATGCCGCTGGGCAGGTGTGAAGTGTTGATTGAGGATCTGATTGCAGCGGCGCTGGGGCAGGCATTGTTTGCAGAGGGTGACCTGCCGCGTGATCGCTCAACGTTTGAAGCGCGGAGTGAGGTAGCGCTTCATCGTCTACTCGGTGACGCAGAGTCATTACAACAGGCGATTGCCTCGGCACTGGCGACCCATCACGCGGTAAAAAAACAGCTCAAGGGCGCGATTACCCCCAACTGGCTGGAGAGCCTGAGTGACATTAATGATCAACTGGGACGCCTGATCTATCCCGGCTTTGTTGCCCGGACCCCGCCCCAATGGTTGTTGCACCTGCCACGTTATCTGCAGGCGGTGGAGATGCGGCTGGAGAAACTGAAGGCAGATGCCAGACGTGATCGCACCCTGCTGCGTGAGATGCATCCGCTGTGGCAACGCTACTGGCAGAGATGTGATCAGCCAGGTAGTTGTGATGAGCCTGAGTTAAACGCCTTTCGCTGGCTGCTGGAGGAGTTGCGGGTATCCCTCTTCGCCCAGGGTCTGAAGACCCTGGAGACGGTCTCGGTACCGAGACTGGAGAAGCGCTGGCAGGGGTTGCCAAAGCGCTAGCGTTTCATAACAGCTGCGGTATAGTCACTACAGCGATATAACGGGATCTTGACGGGATGACCTATTTCAAACGCCTCTATCTGCGACTGGAGGATTTTCTCTTCGGCGAGTTGTGGCGTACCGATGTGGGGGCACTGAGTAGTATACGTACCCTCTTCTATCTCACACTTCGATTTCTCTTTGTCCTGACGCGCGAACTGGCCAGTGGTCAGCTCAATCTGCGAGCTATGTCACTGGTCTACACCACACTGCTCTCACTGGTGCCGCTGCTGGCGGTGAGTTTTTCGGTACTCAAGGCGTTTGGTGTGCACAATCAGGTGGAGCCACTGCTGCTCAATCTGGTCTCGCCGCTGGGCGAGCAGGGGGGGGAGCTGGTGGCGACCATCCTCTCCTTTGTTGAGAACATGAAGGTGGGGGTACTCGGTTCGGTGGGTCTGGCGCTTCTGCTCTATACAGTGATCTCACTGATTCAGAAGATCGAGTCCACCTTTAACTACGTCTGGCGCACCAAGGTAACACGCAGTATGTCGCGCCGTTTTAGTGACTATCTGAGTGTGATCCTGGTGGGGCCGGTGCTGGTCTTTGCCGCCTTCGGCATGACTGCCTCCCTGATGAGTAGTAGCGTGGTACAGAAGCTGATCGCCATCGAACCTTTCGGCACGCTGGTCTTCCTGCTCAGCAAGTTAATGCCCTTTGTCTTTATTATTCTCGCCTTTACCTTCGTCTATATGTTTGTGCCGAACATCAAGGTGAAGGTGCGTGCCGCGCTGACCGGTGCACTGGTGGGTGGAGTGTTGTGGCAGGCGATGGGGCTCCTCTTTGCCGCCTTTGCCCGTAACTCCACCAACTATGCGGCGATCTATTCCGGTTTTGCCATCCTTATCCTCTTTATGATCTGGCTCTATCTAAGCTGGTTGATTCTGCTGGTGGGTGCGCAGGTGGCCTACTACTCACAGCATCCGGAGCATGTGCGGCTGACACATCAGCGTCTGCCACTTAGTACACCGTTTCGTGAGCGTCTTGGCTTGCTGGTGATGTACTGGATCGCCCATCGCTTTGAAAATGGAGGTGACCCCTGGACACTGGAGACGCTGTCGCAAAAATTGCACGTACCGGGTGATAATCTGGATGAGATCCTCTCTCTGTTGCAACAGCGTGGCCTGTTGCTGGAGAGTGCCAGCGAGCCCCCCGCGTATCTGCTGGCCAACGACCCGGAGGGGCTGACCATTGCTCGTCTGCTGGCGATAGTGCGTGCGCCGAGTGAAGAGCAGCGCGAGGATGAGGCGAGCTGTATCTCGGTGGCTGGAATCGATGAAATTATGCAACAGATCGATTCAGGCATAGAGGCAACAATGAGTGGTGTGACGTTGAAACAACTGGTACTGGAGAGTACAGGAATGGTGGAGGATGACTACTGATTTAATCGCACATTTTATTGGCGGTATCGGCCTCTTTCTTTTGGGGATGAGGCTGATGTCAGAGGGGTTAAAGGTGGCGGCGGGTCATGCCTTGCGTCGCATCCTCTCTGACTGGACGCGCACCCCGTTTCGCGGTTTTCTCTCCGGTATTCTGATCACCTCGATGGTGCAGTCATCCAGCGCAGTGACCGTGGCGGTGATCGGTTTTGTCAATGCCGGTCTGCTCACCCTTATGCAGACGATCTATGTGATCTACGGCACCAATATTGGCACGACGATGACCAGCTGGCTGGTGGCGCTGGTCGGCTTCAAGATGGATGTGCAGGCCTTTGCCCTGCCACTTATCGGCTTAGGCATGGCGCTGCGTCTTAGTGACCGGGGTGGGCGCCGCGGTGCGTTGGGTGAAAGTGTGGCGGGCTTTGGCCTCTTCTTTCTCGGTATTGCCATTCTTAAGGATGCCTTCGGCGAGGTGGGAGCCCAGATCGACCTGAGTCTCTATGCCGGGCAGGGTGCCAGCCTGCTGCTGTTTGTTGGTATTGGATTTCTGCTCACGTTGATGATGCAGTCCTCCAGTGCCGCGATGGCGGTAACCCTGACAGCAGCGGCGGGTGGTGTGATCCCCTTTGAGGCAGCGGCGGCAACGGTCATCGGTGCAAACGTGGGGACTACCTCAACGGCGGCACTGTCGGTCATCGGGGCGACCTCTAATGCCCAGCGCACCGCCGCGGCACATGTGATGTTTAACCTGATCACTGCCTGTGTGGCGATTATCCTGATCTCACCACTGCTCGATGTGGTTGAACTGCTGATGCAGCACTACTCACCTCAGGCGGGTGTGGCGACAAGACTCGCGGTGTTCCATACGTTGTTCAATATTCTGGGGGTGATGCTGCTCTGGTTTACCACACCCTATCTGGTGCGTTGGCTTGAGCGGCAACTGCGTAGCGCCGATGAGGACCTGGGACGGCCGCTCTATCTCGACAACAATGTTGTCACCACTCCGTCACTGGCACTGGGTGCGTTGCTGATGGAGCTCTCCCGTATGGGTGAGCTGGCAGGTGGTATGGTGCGTGATCTGCTCAGCTCTGAGCGCTCTGCCAGTTCACAGTTACACCGTGACTGTGAGGTGATGCGGCGCCTGCAGCGGGCGGTGGATGAGTTTAGTGTCACGATGCAGCGGGCCAATCTCTCGACGGAGATCAGTGATGACCTGCCCGTGGCGCTGCGGATCTCGCGCTATTTTGAAGAGGTGGCCGATCTGTCGTTAAAGATCGCCCACCGGCAGGAGGGGCTGGCCTATATTGATGACCCGAATCTCTCGATGGTCCTGAATCAGTTTCGCGGTGAGTGCGTGGGGGTGTTGTCGTTGCTGGCACCGCCCGACGAGTTTGACCCGACCGGGGTAGGTCAGGCCGTGCAGGAGATGGAACAGCACTACGGGGAGTTGAAGGCGAGGCTGCTACGGGCGGGTGCCGATGAGCGGCTCTCGCTGCAGGATATGGTCTCTCAACTTGATCTCCACAGTGACCTGCGCCGTGCGATGGAGCAGATGGTGAAGGGGGCAAACCGTCTATATGAATTTGGTGATCTCGCCAGTCGCTTCAAAGCGAGGGAAGAGGGCGAGGGCGGAATAGATTCGGAAGTGGATGGCGGTACGTAACGTCTCATCAATTGATACAGGATGGTACTTAGATAAATGGTAACGGCATCAGAGAAGAACAGACCGAGCTGGCACAGACGTTTAGTGAATGGTGGCGCACAATTATCTCTGCTGCTGGTGTTTGTGCTGGGTATTGAGGCCTTTCTTACGCGTGACTCATTGGGGATGGAGGCTCCGCCGATCAACGCTACCAGCCTGAGTGGTGAGGCTTTTTCACTGGCGCACTATCGAGGCGAGCCGGTGGCGATCCATTTTTGGGCCAGCTGGTGTCCGGTGTGTGAACTGGAGCAGGGGATGATCGATGGGCTGGCAAAGGACCTGCCACTGATGACGATAGCGATGCAGTCCGGACCTGCCGATGAGGTCAGTGCCTATCTGGCCACTCAGGGTGTGACCTATCCGGTGATAAATGATGATTCCGGCTGGCTTGCAAAGCAGTATGGGGTAAAGGCGGTGCCCGCTACCTTTATTCTTGATGGGACGGGAAGAGTGCGCTTTGCCACCCGTGGTTACACTACCGGGTGGGGTCTGCGTATTCGTCTCTGGCTGGCGGGATTTTTCTGAACCGCTACTCCAGTGCCTGCTCCAGTCGCTCGCAGTAGAGTCTGAGTGCCTTGATTCGTGCAAAGCGTTTGTCGTTGCCCTCAATCAGATCCCACGGGGCGTACTCGGTGCTGGTGTGTTCCACCATGTCGTTGACCGCCTCCTCGTACTCATCCCAGCGTTCACGATTGCGATAGTCCTCGTCGGTGATCTTGTACTGCTTGTAGCTGATCTGCTCACGCTCCTTGAAGCGCCGTAGTTGCTCCTCCTTTTCTATATGCAGCCAGAATTTGAGCAGCACGGTGCCGTGTCGGCTCAACTGCTCCTCGAAGTCGTTAATCTCGCCATAGGCGCGCATCCACTCGTCGTCACGGGCGAACCCCTCGACCCGCTCCACCAGCACCCTGCCGTACCAGCTGCGGTCATAGATGGTGACCTGGCCCGCGCGGGGGATGTGGCGCCAGAACCGCCACAGGTAGTGGTGGGCGCGCTCCTCGTCGGTAGGGGCGGCGATGGGAATGACCTGATAGTTGCGGGCATCCAGTGCGGGGATGATGCGGCGGATCAATCCACCCTTGCCACCGGCGTCCCACCCCTCCATGACGATAACACTGGAGATCTTCTTCTGATGCGCGGCGCGCGCCACCTTATGGAGTCGTCCCTGTAGCTTCTCCAGCTGTTTGCGGTAGACCTTTTTCTCCAGACGCTGTGTCATATCAAGCTGACCGAGCAGGGTGAGGGGGCGGGTGACTACCGGCGGGGTCTCTATCGCGATTGTGGAAGGGGGTTGGTCACGGAGGTTCTCGTGCTGGGTCAGGCGTTGGCCAATCCGCTGGAGAATGTAGTGGCCGACGCTGATGCCCCGGTAATACTCATCACTCCCCTCGATGATGTTCCAGGGGGTTTCGCCGGTACTGGTTTCACGCAGGGTGTGCTCGGCAATGCGGCGAAATTCGTCATAGAGTTTGAGGTGTTTTCGATCCTGTTTAGTAACACGCCAGGCGGTCTCGGGATTAGACGCCAGTTTTGTCAGCCGTTCCTGTTGTGCCTCTCTGCTCAGGTGGAGCCACACCTTGATGATCAGTGCTCCGTCATCGATCAACTCACGCTCAAAATTTTTGATACGTAACAGATGCCCGGCAAGTTCTACGTCATTTATGTTGCCGGCCACCCGCTGGGCGATGGGGTTGCTGTACCAGGAGCCGACATAGAGGCCGATATGTCCTTTGGGAGGTAGGGCGCGCCAGAAGCGCCAGAACTCAGGACGCTCGCTCTCTTCGTCGCTCATCGGGCCGAAGGCGAAGGTGCGCAGAAGGCGCGGGTCAAACCACTCGTTGAGCAGATTGACGGTATCACCCTTACCGGCACCATCGACACCGGAGATGAGGATTAGAACCGGAAATGGCGCCTCTTTTAACCGTGCCTGCAGCGTGAGCAGTTCGGTGCGCAGCGGCGGCACACTCTCTTTATAGCTCTTTTTATCCAGGCGGTGTCCCAGCTCGGCAACTTCGAACATTATTACCCCTCAACCGCTATTGCTCTGTTGAGTATAGCCAGTATGGTTTGCAAGGGGGGGCTTAGCGCTTGTTTCGTGGCTGGAAACTGGTGATGGTGCGCACCACTTCCGAGTAGGGGAGACTCTCGGCGCCGCCATATTCGGCGAAGGCGCTCTCCAGCATGGTGTGGATATCATCGACCCTCTCCGAGGGCTGGTGGGTCAGCGACTCTTCGACTCCGAGCATGCCACCGCACTGCACCTTCAGCTCCCTGGCGTGGGGCAGGGGACCATCAATATGGGAAAGCTTTAGTGCAAAAGCGGCCTTGCCACGCAGGATCTCCAGCACCTCCTCACAGCGCTGGCGTCCCCCCGGAGACTTGCAGGCCACCGCCTCACGTTCGGCGATGAAGAGCTTGTGTGAACGTGAGCAGGCACAGCAGCGGCGCAGGATCGCCTTGGCGAAGACGCAGGGGGCGTCGTTGACCGAGCGAAAAGTCTTTTTAAACTCGTTCTCTTCCATCTTCGTCTCAGTGGGTACCGGAGTGCGGCATCTGCGCCATCATACGCTGTTTGTACTGCTCCAACTCCTCTTTTGTGAGGCGTGAGGTGAGCATCGCCAGCTCCCTCTGTGCCGGTTCGCTCTGATTCATAATGGCGAGGGTGAGCCACTGGAAGGCGGCCTCGTCGTTCTGTGTCACCACCCTGCCCTCGGCCATCAGTTTACCAAGCATGTATTGCGCCTTGGGGTGGTGTGACTGTGCGGCTCGGGTGTACCACTGCAGCATCGCCTGTGGGTTGGGTTCGATGCCGCTTGCCCCCTCCTGATAGAGGTCACCCAGTGAGCACTGGGCGTCACTGTCGCCCGCCTCGGCGGCGTGGAGAAATAGCTCGATCGCATCCCCCGGTGTTTTACCCAGAGAGCTGTCGTTCAGATAGAGCCAGCCGAGCAGGGTGTAGGCGGCGGTGTAGTCCTGTTGCTGTGCGCGCTGCAACCACTCACGTGCCTGTCTGGTATCCTGTTTTACCCCTCGCCCGTTGGCATAGAGGGCACCGAGATTGAAGCAGGCGCTGGCATCGTCCCTCTGCGCCGCGCTCTCGATTATCGGTAACTGCTCCTTTTTGAACTCGCTGAGGAGTTGATGGAGCTGTTCGGTGGTACTGATCTGGGGCATGGTTACTCTCTGAGAACTATTTACTGGCAAGTGAGTGTACCCGAGATAGAAAGCGTGGTCAGCCCTGCCCCAGTCATGTCTGTTAACATTGGGTTATCACTGGTGTTCGTTCCAGGTCTGACGTACTTGTTCCGCCAGTGTCATTGGATCGAAGGGTTTGGAGATCACGCCAATGACGTCTGCGAGTTTCATTAATTTCTCTATTTCATCTGGGTTGGATTTTGCCGTCATAAAGATAGCCGGGGTGGTCGCGGTGGCTTTCAGTTTCCGCAGTGCCTTGAGCGTGGCCGGTCCGTCCAGACCGGGCATTACCACATCCAGTAGCAGCAGATTGGGCTCAAATGTGGCGGCATTGTAGATCGCCTCCTGCCCGCTGCTGCATACCTGTACCTCCATGCCTCCGATATCCTTCAGTGCCATGGTGGCTACCAGCTGGATGCTGGCGTCATCTTCGGTATAGAGAACCTTTTTCAGTGTGGACATGATGCGTGACTCAATAACAGGGTTACGATTGCTTAAGCAGCATCTGATTGACCGTTTCGGTGAAGCGCTTAAGGTTGATCGGTTTGGTGACATAACTGTCAAAGCCGCAGGTTTTACCCCGCTCGATATCGGTGGTGAGCGCCTTGGCGGTGACGGCAATCACCGGAATATGGGCGGTAGTAGGGTCAGCGCGTAGCCGCTCCAGCACCTCATAACCATCTATCCCGGGGAGATTGATGTCGAGCAGGATCAGATCCGGGACGGCCTCCCTGGCCATCTCCAGCCCGAGAAAAGGCTCATGCGCGGTTTGCACACGAATGTGGGGCTGCTTGCTCAATACCATATTGACGAGTCGCAGGTTGACCGGGTTGTCTTCAATATAGAGCACATTAAAAAGCGATAACGCATCATGGCTGTCGTCGCTCGGCGTCACATCCTCTCCATTTACGTTTATGCGCGGCAGTGAGGTGATCGGTAGCTCCAGCCAGAAGGTGCTGCCAGTTCCGAGTTCACTCTCAACGCCGATCTCCCCCCCCATCAGGGAGACCAGATCCTTGCAGATGGTCAGACCGATGCCGCTCCCCTCAATGGTACCGCCCTCATGGTCCAGGCGATTGAAGGGCTCAAACAGTTCGTGCAGGCGTTGCTGCGGGACCCCGGGGCCGCTATCGATGATGGCAATGCGCAGGAAGTCACTCTGTGAGCCGTTACTGCACCTGATTTGAATGGTGCCCCCCTCGTGGTTGTATTTACTGGCGTTGGAGAGCAGGTTGATGATGACCTGTTTCAGGCGTGTGCGATCCGCCTTCACAACACACTCTGTGCAAGCAGTAGCTGACCACTGAATATTGCGTGACTCAAAGAGGGGACGTAACAGCGTGGTGACTTCGTCGATCACCTCGTTGAGGATAATTGGCTCAATGGAGAGTTCAATTTGTCCCGATTCGATACGGGCCAGATCCAGGGTGTCGTTGATCAGACTCAACAGATGGTTGCCACCCTTTATGATCTCACTTACCCACAGCGCCTTCTCCCCCTCCAGTGAATCCATACCCAGCAGTTGGGAAAAACCGAGTATGGCATTCATGGGGGTACGCAACTCATGGCTCATGGAGGAGAGAAACTGCGATTTGGCCAGACTGGCCTCTTCGGCCTCGTCACGTGCGATCTCTATGTCACGCTGTATTTTGATAAGGGGGGTCACATCGGTACGCACGCCCACATACTTGTATGGCATACCCTGGGTGTCGAGAAAGGGGACGATGGTCGAGTCGACCCAGTAGTCGCTGCCATCCTTGGCGCGGTTCTGCAGTACCGAACGCCAGACTTTGCCGCTGCTGATGGTCTCCCACATCTCCTGGTAAAAGGCGTCGGGGTGGCACTGGGATTTCAGGATGCGATGGTTCTGGCCAATGAGTTCCTCGCGTCCGTACTGACTGATCTCACAAAATTTGTCGTTTACATAGCTGATGGTGCCGTCCGGTTCGGCGATGCTGACGATGGAGTGTTCGTTCAGTGCCACCTGCTGATATTTCAGCTCGCGCATGGTGCGTTGCAACTGCAGTGAGAGCTGATGAATGTTGCGTGAGCGGGAGAGGCGTGCCCTGACGATCTCCGCCAGGTAATCGGGATTGACCGGTTTGGTAATGAAGTCATCCCCACCCAGGTTGAGTGCGGCCATCTGGTAGTCGATATCCAGCTCTTCGGAGAGAAAGACGATGGGCATATGTGCCAGATTATCGTCCTGCCGAATCACGGCCGTCAGTTCGGTGCCACTGCAGCCATCCATGTAGATGTCGAGCAGTAACAGCTCGGGTTTGTACTCGGCGATCACCTCCAGCGCCATCATCGGATTGGTGATAATGCGTGTCTCGATGCCGTGGCTCTCCAGGATCTCGCTATGGTACTGGGCCAGGGTGTCATCATCGTCGATGATCAGGATTCGGTAGGGGTGGGGATCGCGCCGTCCGGTGAGGTGGTCGGTACACGCCAGTAAATGCTCTGGGTCAACCGGTTTGTGCAGGTAGCGACGTGCCCCGGCGCGCAGCGCGGCGAGTCTGGCCTCCATATCGTTGTACTGTGAGATGAAGATGGTGGCGGGGCAATCGTTGATCTGTGCGCACACCTGGTTGATCACATCGGCCCCCGTTGTACTGCTCTCTGCAAAGACCATATCCATGATAATGACAGAGGGGAGCAGACGCTGACACGCCTGGTAGAAGGCGTCGGTGGTGGTGAAGTG
>JAOUQQ010000062.1 GCA_029879245.1 Chromatiales bacterium
CACGGTACCAGCGCACCGTGACCTCGCCCCCCCCAGGGGTGTATCGCAGGGCGTTGGTGATAAGATTGCTAAAGGCACTGTAGAGCTCCTTTTCGGCACCGAGAATCCACAACGTCTCATCGCACTCAAATCGCAGTTGCTGCCCCTTCTCCTGTGCCAGGTTGGCAACCCCCTCCTCCAGGGTCTTTAACATCGCAGCCACCGCCACACTGTCACGCGGGATGCGCTGCCCTCCCCGCTCCAGACGGGAGAGCAGCAGCAGGTCTTCGACAATCTGGCTCATGCGAGCCGACTGTGTCTCCATCAACGCGAGGGAGCGGCGAATATCTTCGGGCAACTCTTCAGGGGCATCGAGCAGGGTTTCAAGGAAGCCATTGATCACGGTCAGCGGTGTACGTAACTCGTGGGAGACGTTGGCCACAAAATCACGACGCATCTGCTCCAGTCGCTGCTGTTGACTGACATCACGAGCGAGCAGCAGACGCTGGTTTTTACCGTAGGGAACCACGCGAAAATTGAGGGTGAGGGTCTCATCCACCGGGGAGGGGAGGCGTACCGGCTCCTGTGCAGTACCCTGCGTTAAAAAACGGCGAAACTCCGGGTTGCGGATCAAATTGAGGATACGCTGCCCCACGTCCCGCCCCGGCTGCAGACCCAACAGCGGTTGCGCCGCACCATTGAACCACTCGATAGCCCCTTCTCGATCCAGGATCACGGTGGCATCGGGCATCGCAGCAGTCGCCTCCTGGAAACGTTTAATGAGGCCGGTGAGTCGTTTTTTGCGGCTGCGGTTGCGTAGCTGTGATCGATAGATCAGATTGAAGACATCCCCCCAGATCCCACTCGCCTCTGGGGGGTGAAAACTGCGACCATCCTGCAGCCAGGCGTAGAGTCGGTGCAGATGACGCAGATGCCATATGAGGTATCCACCCAGGGCCAAAAACAGCACCAGCCCGGTCTGACCGAGCAACAGGCCGAACAGCCCCGCCAGCAGCAGCAGGCCGAGGAGTCGTTGTAGCTCAGCTATCCAGTGGTTTGACAACGGTTCTAATCCACCCTGACTACGGTTTTACCGAAAAGCGATAACCGGCACCACGTATCGTCTGTACCATACTCTCACAACCACTCCCCTCAAGTGCCTTGCGCAAACGGCGGATATGCACATCCACCGTACGCTCCTCAACAAAACTACCGCGGCTCCACACCATATCAAGAAGCTGGGAGCGGCTGTAGACACGATCCTGATGTGCCATAAAGAAGTGCAACAGGCGAAACTCAGTCGGTCCCATATCGACCGCCTCCCCCTTTGCGGTTACCCGATGGCTATGGGTATCGAGGATCAAGCCCCCCACATCCAGGGTACCGTCGGCCTGTGTGACGCTGGTGCGTCGCAACAGGGCGTTGATGCGGGCGATCAGCTCTCGCGGCGAGAAGGGCTTGGTCATATAGTCATCGACGCCGCTCTCCAGTCCACGAATGGTGTCATCCTCTTCGCTGCGGGCGGTAAGCATGATGATCGGTATGTCCTGTGTCACCTCGTCACGGCGCAGGCGGCGCGCCAGTTCAATGCCACTCATCCCGGGCAGCATCCAGTCGAGCAGCATCAGGTCGGGCATCACATCGGCCAGCAACCGCTCGGCCTGAGCCCCATCCTCCGCCTGCCATACGGTGAAGCCGGCCCGCTCCAGCGCCAGGCTCACCATCTCACGGATCGCCGCCTCATCCTCCACCAGTAGTATCGTCTTTCCACTCATCTTTCCGGTATCCCGTTGGTTCGTGATACCAATTAGAGACAACCAATATTACAGGCGTATGACAGAGAGATGACAGCCTCTGTTACTTCTCCAGCTGGCTTACGTCGCGCACCGCGCCACGCGAGGCCGAGGTGGCCATCGCCGCGTAGGCCTTGAGTGCACTGGAGACCACCCGCTCACGGTCAACCGGCTCCCACGCCTTCGACCCTTTTGACTCCATAGCGGCACGGCGTTCGGAGAGCTGATCGTCGCTAAGGGCCACATTAATGCCGCGATTGGGGATGTCGATCTCGATGGTATCGCCCTCCTCCACCAGGCCGATGGCACCGCCCTCAGCCGCCTCGGGGGAGACGTGGCCGATACTCAAACCTGAAGTTCCGCCGGAGAAGCGCCCGTCGGTGAGCAGGGCGCACGCCTTACCAAGCCCCATCGACTTGAGGTAGGTGGTCGGATAGAGCATCTCCTGCATGCCAGGGCCGCCCTTGGGGCCTTCGTAGCGGATCACCACCACATCGCCCTCGTTGATCTTGCCGCCGAGGATCGCCTCCACCGCCGAGTCCTGGCTCTCGAAGATGCGCGCCGGGCCGGAGAACTTGAGGATCGAGGCATCCACCCCGGCGGTCTTAACCACGCAACCGTCCAGCGCGATGTTGCCAAAGAGCACGGCGAGGCCGCCGTCCTGGCTGAAGGCGTGGGCCTTGTCACGGATACAACCATTCTCACGGTCATCATCCAGGGTGGGGTAGCGCTTGTCCTGGCTGAAGGCAACAGTGGTGGGCACCCCGCCGGGGGCGGCGCGGTAGAAGGTCTTGCGCTTCTCATCGCTGGTGAGGCGCACATCCCACAGGGCCAGCGCCTCGGCCAGGGTCTCGGCATGTACAGTCTTAACGCTATTATCTAACAGCCCGGCGCGGTCCAGCTCACCGAGGATGCCGACCACGCCACCTGCGCGGTGCACATCCTCCATGTGGTACTGCTGGGTGGAGGGGGCAACCTTGCAGAGGTGCGGCACCTTGCGCGAGAGGCGATCGATGTCGGCCATGGTGAAGTCGACCCCACCCTCCTGCGCCGCGGCGAGGAGGTGGAGGATGGTGTTGGTGGAGCCGCCCATGGCGATATCGAGGCACATGGCGTTCTCGAAGGCCGCCTTGGTGGCGATGGAGCGCGGCAGTACCGAGTAGTCGTCCTGCTCATAGTGGCGTTTGGCCAGGGCCACAGACATGCGACCCGCCTCCTTGAAGAGGCGCTCTCTATCCGCATGGGTCGCCACCAGCGAGCCGTTGCCGGGCAGCGAGAGGCCCAGCGCCTCGGTGAGGCAGTTCATCGAGTTTGCCGTAAACATGCCGGAGCAGGAGCCGCAGGTGGGGCAGGCGGAGCGCTCAACGGTGGCCACGTCCTCGTCGGACTCATCGGGGTTGGCGGCCATGATCATCGCATCGACCAGGTCGAGCGCCACGGTCTGTTCGTGGAGCACCGCCTTGCCCGCCTCCATCGGCCCGCCGGAGACGAAGACCACCGGGATATTGAGGCGCATCGCCGCGTTGAGCATACCGGGGGTGATCTTGTCGCAGTTGGAGATACAGACCAGGGCATCAGCACAGTGGGCGTTGACCATATACTCCACCGAATCGGCGATGATCTCACGGCTCGGAAGCGAGTAGAGCATGCCGCCGTGGCCCATGGCGATACCGTCGTCAATGGCGATAGTGTTGAACTCCTTGGCCACACCGCCCGCCTTCTCGATCTCCCGCGCCACCAGCTGCCCCATGTCCTTAAGGTGCACATGGCCCGGCACGAACTGGGTAAAGGAGTTGGCCACCGCGATGATCGGCTTGGAGAAGTCCTCATCCTTCATGCCAGTGGCACGCCACAGGGAGCGGGCACCGGCCATATTGCGGCCAGCGGTGGAGGTACGGGAACGATACTCGGGCATGGTCTCTCTCTCAGGCAGACGATATAAACAGGCCGGCTAGTTTACACCGCCATCGGGGCGATAAAAACCGTCAAGCCTATCTATCACTCCCCTGTTCAGTATTCACCCCGCCTTACGACGCAACCACCACTTCTCCAGTTCAACCAGCCAGAGTACCGATGAGGCGACGACGATGACACGTAACCAGTCATCCACCCCCATCGCCGTGGTGGCAAAAAGCGCCTGCATCGGCGGCAGGTAGGTGAATGCACCCTGAAGCAGCAGCAGTACCGCAATCGCGTAGAGGATGAAGCGATTGCCCAGCAGGCCGTCACGACAGAGGGCCGGTGCCAGCAGGAAGCGGGCACTGAAGAGGTAGAAGATCTCAAACATCACCAGGGTGTTGACTGCCACGGTGCGCGCCAGCTCAATCGAGGCCCCCTGCTCCCGCTCCCAGAGAAAAAGACCAAACGTCCCCGCTACCAGAATCGAAGAGACCAGTACGATACGCCACACCACAAAACCTGAGAGGATCGGTTCACGTGGGTCACGCGGCGGACGCTGCATCACACGCTGCTCGGGCGGTTCGAAGGCGAGGGCGAGGGCCAGGGTCACCGCCGTGATCATGTTGACCCACAGGATCTGCACCGGCGTGATCGGCAGCATTCGACCAAAGAGGATCGCGGCAACGATGGTAAAGGCCTCCCCGCCGTTGGTCGGCAGGATGAAGAGGATCGATTTTTTGAGATTATCGTAGACCGTGCGCCCCTCCTCCACCGCCCGCGCGATAGAGGCAAAGTTGTCATCGGTGAGCACCATCTCGGCCGCCTCCCTCGCCACCTCGGTGCCATTGACTCCCATCGCCACACCCACATCGGCCCGCTTCAGCGCCGGTGCATCGTTGACCCCGTCACCGGTCATCGCCACCACCTGACCACCCGCCTGCAACGCCATTACCAGCTGTAGCTTCTGCTCGGGGGAGACTCGGGCGAAGATATCGGTCTGCAGCGCCACCTCCTGCAGTTGCTGATCGTTGTAGCGTTCCAGTTCGATCCCCTCTATCACCGAAACGCCGTCACCAATCCCCATCTGGGCACCGATGGCACGTGCGGTCACCGCGTGATCCCCGGTGATCATCTTGACCCGGATACCCGCCGCCTTGCAGCGGGCGATCGCCTCTATCGCCTCCTCACGTGGCGGGTCGATGATCCCGACCACACCCAGCAGGGTGAGGCCACTCTCCACCTCAGAGAAGGTAAGCCCCGAGAGTTCAGAATCCGCCGCCTTGAAGGCAAGCGCCAGCAGACGCTGCCCCCGGCTTGCCATCTGGTGCAACTCTGCTTCCCAAAAGTCGCGCTCCAGTGGCACATCTTCACCGCGGATCCGCTGCAGGCAGCACATCTGCAGCACCCGCTCCGGCGCACCCTTGACGTAGACAAAAGCGTGCCCGGCGTGATCGTGGTGCAGCGTCGCCATAAAGCGGTGTTGTGACTCGAAGGGGATGGTATCGGTGCGCGGATACTGTTGCTGCAGATAGGGCTGCTGCAGGCCACTCTTCAGCGCCATCGAGAGGAGCGCCCCCTCAGTCGGGTCGCCATGCAACTGCCACACCCCAGTGTCTTCGGTCAGCGTGGCGTCGTTACACAGCAGTGACGACTGTGCCAGCTCGTGCAGCAGGGGGAACTGCTCGAGCGTCACCTCCTCGCCCCGCAGGGTAAAACCACCATGGGGATCATAGCCACTGCCGCTCACCTCACAGAGGCCGATGGCGGTGGCGATCGACTGCACCATCATCTCATTACGGGTCAGGGTGCCGGTCTTATCAGAGCAGATCACCGTCACCGAACCGAGGGTCTCCACTGCCGGGAGGCGACGGATGATCGCGTGCTTGGCCGCCATACGCTGCACCCCGATGGCGAGGGTAATGGTCATAATGGCCGGTAGCCCCTCCGGGATCCCCGCCACCGCCAGGCCGACCGCCGCCTGAAACATCTCGCCCAGGGCATACTCATACACCAGGACCCCAAAGAGCATGGTAGCGAGGGCCAGCAGGGCGATGACCAGCGTTAGCCAGCGGGCGAAGAGCGCGATCTGCCGCAACAGCGGCGTGGTCAGGGTCTGCACCTCCTCCAGCAGACCACTGATACGCCCGATCTCGGTCTCATCCCCAGTGGCCACCACCACCCCCTGCCCCTGACCGTAGCTCACCAGCGTTCCGGAGTAGGCGAGAGAGGTGCGATCCCCCATCACCACCCCCTGCGCCACGGGCTCAATCCCCTTCTCCACCGGTACTGATTCACCGGTCAGGATCGCCTCTTCGATACGCAGGTCGCGGCAACGAAACAGCCGCAGATCGGCAGGAACCCTGTCACCCGACTGCAGCATCACCACATCACCCGGTACCAGTTGCAGCGCCGGGAGGGTGATGAAGTGGCCGTCACGTTTCACCATCGCCTGGTGCGAGAGCATGTGGCGAATGGCATCGAGCGCCCGCTCCGCCTTCCCCTCCTGGATAAAACCGATCAGCGCATTGATGATCACCACCGCGATGATCACGCCGCAGTCGACCCAGTGGGCGAGGAGCGCCGTTACCACCGCAGCCCCCAGCAGGACGTAGATCAGTAGGTTGTGGAACTGCTGCAAAAAGCGCATCACCGCCCCCCTGCGGGCAGGAGGGCAGAGCTGATTAGGGCCATACTGCGCCAGGCGCTCGGCTGCCTCCCCGCTGGAGAGTCCCCCGGCAGAGGCTGACAGCCGCCCAAAAACCTCCTCATATCCGAGGTTATGCCATGCTGCCTCCAATCTCTTCTCTGCAGACCCTCTCACCACAACTCCCCCAGCCGCACACTCACGGATTAACTAACAGGATAGCGCATCACATATACCACTCATTGCGGTTGTTCGCTTTGCCACGCTTGACACCACATACAAGCAGCGACACAATTCAACCAAACGGTTAAACCAATTGGTTAAATAATGCACATAGCTGCCAAATCACAACACGACACTACCGCTGATACCATTATCGACGCTGCCTCCGAGGTGTTTGCCGATAAGGGCTACGAGGGCGCTCGCGTCGATGAACTGGCGCGTGCCGCCGGGGTCAATAAGGCGACGCTCTACTACCAGATCGGCGATAAGGAGGCGGTTTACCACGCGGTGATCACCCGTGTTCTGGCACGTACCGCCGATGAGGTGTGTGCTGCGGTGGCGGAGGTAGATGAGTGTGAGGAGAAGATCCGCCGCTTTATCAATATCTTCGCCCGCAATGCGGGCAATATGCGCTATGCCGCGCCGATTATGTTGCGCGAGGTCGCCTCGGGCGGGCGTAATCTGCCGGAGAGTGCCATCGCCGAGATGGGGCGGCTACTGGGCGCTCTGGGCGAGGCGCTCAGAGAGGGGGAACGCAGTGGGCTGTTCCGCCCGGTCAATGAGTTCATGGTGCATATGATGATCGTCGGCAGCCTGATGCTCTACTCGGCCAATGAGCCGATCCGTCGCCGCAACGCCGAGCGCCACCCCGAGATCTACAACGAACAACACTTTATCAGCAACGAAGAGGCGGGCGAGCAGGTCACCGACCTGGTACTGGCTGCCATCGCCAACAACAAGCAATAAAAGGAAGCACACCATGAGCAGCGATATTCGCAAACGGATTGAGGGGCGCTTCGAGGCCCTGGGCCACCTCATTTACAACAACCACTGGAAGGCGTTGTTGCTGGTGCTAATCGTGGTCGCCAGCTTCGTCTCACAGCTACCCAAGCTGACCATGGACACCTCCACCGAGAGTTTCCTGCACAAGGATGACAACACTTTAGAGCTCTACAACGACTTTCGTAATCAGTACGGCCACGATGAGTTGATCTTCATCGCCATAGAGAGCGATAAGGTTTTCAGCCAGGACTTTTTGAAGAAGCTGCAACAGCTGCACAAGGAGCTGGAGAATAATCTCCCCTATCTTGACGATATCACCTCACTGATTAATGCCCGCAACACTCGCGGTGCCGAGGGTGAGTTGATCGTTGAAGACCTGCTGGAAAACTGGCCCGAGGATGAGGCGGCGCTAATGGCCGTTAAACAGCGCGCCATGAGCAATCCGCTCTATCGCGACATGATGCTTTCCGCTGATGGCACCATCACCACCATCGTGCTCAAGGCCGACACCTATACCAGTGTTGGCGAGGAGACTGATGTAATGGCCGGTTTTGATGAGGCGTTTGACGAGAGTCCCGCCGATAGCGCACCGCGAGAGTTTATTAGCGATGGAGAGGTGTTCGAGCTGGTCACCGCCACCGAAGCCATCGTGGAAAAATACAAGGGCGACGACTTCCGCATTCATACCGCCGGTTCGCCGCCGGTGGTGAAGGTGCTGAAGACATCAATGCAGGAGAACATGCGACGCTTTGTGTTGATGTCCATCGTTGCCATCAGCCTGTTGCTGTTCGTATTATTCCGCCGCCTCTCTGGTGTGGCGCTGCCGATCTTGGTGGTAATCCTCACACTGCTCTCCACCCTGGGCATGATGGGGATGAGTGGCATCGCCTTTAAGCTGCCAACACAGATCCTCCCCTCCTTCCTGCTGGCGGTGGGGGTGGGTGCCTCGGTGCATATTCTCTCCATCTTCTTCCATCACCTGCAAAACCATCAGGACAAAGAGAGCGCCATCGCCCACGCCCTGGGCCACTCGGGCCTGGCAGTAACCATGACTTCGCTCACCACCGCTGCCGGTCTCGCCTCCTTCGCCGGGGCCGATGTCGCCCCCGTCGGTGAGTTGGGGCTGTTCTCCGCCATCGGTATTGTGTTGTCGCTGATCTATACCCTGATCCTGCTCCCTGCCCTGCTCTCCATCCTGCCGGTAAAGGCAAAACAGGGCGGTGGCGATGAATCACACCATGAGCGCATGGATCGCATTCTCACCGGCTTTGCCGATATTGCTACGGGTCATACCAAAAAGGTGTTACTAGCCAGTTTGTTGATCTTTATTGTCGGCATCGTCGGTGCAACCCAGGTGAAGTTCTCACACAAACCGTTTGAGTGGATCGCCAAGAGCGAACCGGTGCGCCAGGCCACCGACTTTGTGAACGAACGCATGGGCGGGGCCAGCAACATGGAGGTGGAGATCGACACAGGCAAGGAGAACGGTCTTTACGATCCGAAGATCATGGCTGCGCTGGACAGGCTTCGTGAGGAGGTGATGGCAATGGAGCGCGACGGTCTCATTGTCGGCAAAACCTTGTCGCTGGCTGATATCCTAAAAGAAATCCATCAGGCACTTAACGAAAACCGCGCTGAATTCTACACTACACCCGATGATCGCCAGCTTATCGCGCAGGAGCTTCTGCTGTTCGAGAACTCCGGCTCCGATGACCTGGAAGACTTTGTCGACAGCCAGTTCTCCAAGGCACGCTTTAGCATCAAAATGCCGTGGGGCGATGCCATCCTTTATCGTGATTTCATCACTGATCTGGAGGACAGGTTCCGCCACCATCTGGGCGATGAGGTGCGCATTACCGTCACCGGAATGAATGCGCTGTTAAGCCGCACCATGTCGGCCACCATCGTCTCCATGGCCGAGAGCTACATCATTGCCGCAATCGTCATCACCCTGATGATGATCCTGTTACTGGGTAGCGTGCGCATCGGCCTGATCAGCATGATCCCCAACCTGCTACCCATCGTCCTCACCCTGGGGCTGATGGGCTGGCTGGGGCTGCCGCTGGATCTGTTCACCATGCTGATCGGCTCCATCGCCATCGGCCTCGCGGTGGATGACACCATCCACTTCATGCACAACTATCGCCGCTACCATCTGGAAACGGGCGATGTCTATGCCTCGGTACACAAGACCCTGCTCAGTTCCGGGCGCGCCATGTTGATCACCACCATCGTGCTCGCCACCGGCTTCTTCCTCTACCTTTTCTCTACCATGAGCAACCTGTTTAACTTTGGCCTGCTCACCGGCTTTACAATCATCATGGCGCTGTTCGCCGACTTCCTGCTGGCGCCGGCGCTAATGGCACAACTCCATAAATCACACCTGCTTGCCGACAAGGGGGAATACTGATGAGACATACTAAACTTCTATCCACACTACTACTCGCACTGTGCGGACTTGGCATTGCACACCCCGCAGCAGCCGAGATGTCTGCCCGCGAGATCATGCAGGCGGTTGAGGATCGCGACGATGGCGACAACCGCGTCGCCGATATGACAATGATGCTGATCGACAAAAATGGTGATAACCGAACCCGCTCCATCCGCAGCTACGACAAGGAGAAGGGGGAGGATAAACAGCGCATTATGTTCTTTCTCTCCCCGGCCGATGTAAAGGACACCGCCTTTCTCACCTACGACTATGATGCCTACGAGGCCGATGATGATCAGTGGCTCTACCTGCCGGCATTGCGCAAGTCCAAACGCATCGCATCCAGCGACAAAAGCGGTTCATTTATGGGCTCTGATTTCAGTTACTCCGACATGACCCGCAAGAACCTCGACGCCTACGACTTCAAGACCCTCAAGGAGGATGAGGTACGCGGTAGCAAAGTGTGGATGATCGAATCGCTGCCAAAGAGCAAAGAGGAGATTGAAGAGACCGGTTACGAAAAATCGATCCTCTTTGTGCGTCAGGACAACTTCGTCGTGGTACGCGCAGTACACTGGGTCAAGGATGGCGGTCGTCTCAAGTATCTCGACGTCACCAAACTCGAACAGATTGATGGTGTTTGGACCATCCTTGAGATGACAATGACCACCAAAAAGGGTAAGGCCACCCTGCACAAGACCGAGCTGAGTTTCGCCAACGTCAAATACAATCAGGAACTGGACGAGCAGATGTTCACCGTGCGTCGTCTGGAGAAGGGGCTGTAGCGCAACATGTTACGAAGTGCTCTGCCACTGTTGTTGACCGTCTCGATTACTGCACACGCCGCAGAGGGAAACCTCGAAGATGTGTTACAGGGCTTTGATGAGACACCTGTCGAAGGCGAGCTGGATAACGTACTGGGTGGTTTTGACGATCTTCCCACCACCAAACAGAACATTACCATCACCGAGATAGACAAGCCGTGGCAACTCGGCGGTGCACTGACCATCAGCACTGCCTACAATTACGAACACAAGGCGCCAGCAACGGGACAGACCGACTACCGTGGCCTCTCCCGCCTGCGCGGCAAACTCAATCTTGATCACGACTACGAATTTAGTAATCACTGGCGTAGCCACCTTGGTGGCTATGCCTGGTACGACCTCGCCTATCAGATTAATGGAAGAGGGAACTACTCTACCGAGGTTATCGATGAGTATGAGAGTGAGGTGGAACTGGGTGAGGCGTGGCTGCAGGGCAAACTCAACCGGCAGACAGATATCAAGCTGGGCCGTCAAATCGTCGTCTGGGGAAAGTCTGATAACATCCGCATCACCGACCTCATCAATCCGATGGACAACCGCGAACCGGGGATGGTCGATATCGAAGATCTGCGTCTGCCGCTGGCGATGGCCCGGCTCGACTACTACACCGGTGACTGGGGTATCACCGCCCTGGCGATCCCGGAGATCCGATTTAGTAAACAGCCGCCCATCGGCTCCGACTTCTATCCGATGCCCGGCCCGATGCCCGATGAGGCGATCCCCGCCCAAACCGAGTACGGCCTTGCCGCTAATGGAACCTTCAGTGGCTGGGATCTCTCTCTCTACTGGGCGTCGCTCTACGACGACACCCCCTACTCCGTAGTAGTTGCGGGATCGCCCGAACTGCAACACGCACGCATTACAATGGCCGGTTCAGCGGTTAACATTGCCATCGACAACTGGTTACTCAAGGGAGAGTTCGCCCACCTTCGTGGACTAAGATATAGCCCGCTACCTAACGAGCGTTTCTCACGAAGTGACACCCTGCTTGGGGTCGAATACGCGGGGATTCGCGACACCTCACTCTCCCTTGAGGTGGCAAACCGACATCTGCACAACTTCGATAGCGCATTAGTAGGCGGCGGTGCACAGGAGGATGAGTGGCAAACGGCGGTTCGCTACAGCGGTGACTTTGTGCACGCCCGCCTTCATCTGCTCGCCGTTCTCACCGCCTTCGGCAAGCGACTCGATGAGGGGGGCTTTAGTCGTTACTCTGCCGCCTACGATCTTGCCGACGGCCTGACTGTAACCGGTGGTGTCGTCACCTTCCAGAAGGGGGATAAATTTCCGTTTGGCATTTACGGGGAGAATGATCGGGGATTTATCGAGATCAAATACAGCTTCTGACCCTGCTACTCGAAGAACTCCACCACCCCGCTCTCCAGGTTATACTCCGCACCCACGATCATCAGCCCCTCGTTCTCCACCAGACGTTCGAGGATCTGCGAGCCGTGGCGCAGGTGGTTGACCGAGGCAAGAACATTGGCGCGCGTCGCGTGCTTGATCAGCTCGTCCATCTTGTCCCACAGCTCGGTGGGGCGAAACGGCTCCACCGCCGGGCGGATGCGATCGACGATCGCCTTGATGTTGAGTGACTGTTCCGCGTTGGGTCGGTGCATCTCCTCCACCGTGGCGCAGATCGCCCCGCACTGGGTGTGGCCCATCACCACCACCAGCCGGGTCTTGAACTTCTCGGCGGCGAACTCGACGCTGCCCACCTGTGAGGGGGCAACGATGTTGCCCGCCACGCGAATCACGAAGAGGTCTCCCAGACCCTGATCGAAGACGAGCTCCGCCGGTACCCGTGAGTCGGAACAGCCGAGGATAATAGCGAAGGGCTCCTGACCGCTGGCGAGCTGATCGCGCCGGGTGTGGCTCAACATCGCCTCGACACTGCGCAAGCCGGAGACGAAACGTTGATTCCCTTCACGAAGACGATGTAAGGCTTCAGCGGCTGTAATCACTGTCATGTGGCTCCGAGATTATCTGGCGATCAAAACCGTGCGGGCCTCACCCTAACGTGTGTGATCCGCCCTGTGGTGAAAGAGTGGCCGAAATATACCATAGATGAAATAGAGTGCAGGCAGGATGACACACAGGCCGAAGAATCCAGCCGCCCACATCTTGAGGGTCATGCCGGGGATCGCCATGGGGATGGCGTAGGTGGCGAGGGTGAGGGCACCGTAGAGCAGCCTCTCTCGTACCGTGCCGGGGTCGTAGTAGGAGCGCTTCTCGGCGCCGGTTTCCTGCTGGGGTGTGTTCATTGAGGTGTCCTGTTTGGGGGTCTTAGAGTGTCAGGTTCATCATTAACATGGCAGTGATGAGGAATAGCAGCGTCATAATGCCGCCCGCCTTCATGTAATCCGGCACGCGATAACCACCTGGGGCCATGATCAGGGCGTTGACCTGGTGGGTGGGGATGAGAAAGGAGTTGGAGGTGGCGATGGCCACGGTCAGGGCGAACACCGCCGGGTCGGCCCCCACCTGGATGGCGATATTCACCGCCAGCGGTACCAGTAGCACGGTGGCTCCAACATTGGACATCACCAGGGTGAAGAAGGTTGCCAGCACCGCGATGGCCCCCTGGATCACCCACGGTGCGGCGCCCCCGACCAGATCCACCACCTCAGTGGCGATCCACTTCGCCGTGCCGCTGGTCTCCACCGCCAGCCCCAGCGGGATCAAGGATGCGAGCAGGAATACCGTTTTCCAGCTCACCGCCTGGTAGGCCTCCTCGATGGTCAGCACCCTGGAGAGAACCATCCCCATGGCACCGGTAAGCAGGGCGACGGAGAGACGCACATCCATGAAGATCAGTACCAGTGCGGTCACAAAGAAGATTAACGCTGGCAGCAATTTATGTGGGCGTAACTCCTCGTGCGGGTACTCGGTGGTGATAAGGAGGAAGTTTTTGTCACGGGCGATACGCGCCAGGTCCGACCACAGGGTATGCACCATCAGGGTGTCGCTCGACTTTAACGGCACATCACGCACACCACCCTTTTTGTAGTTGATGATTTCGTTACCCCGATGGATCGCCAGCAACGACAGGCCGTAGCTCTTACGCATCCACAGGTCTCGTGCCGACTTGCCGATGAGGCTGGAGCCGGGCGGGATAACGATCTCGGCGATCCCCGACTTGCTGGCGGAGAGGGCATCGGCAAAGAGGTCGAGTACCGGTTTGAGTACCACGCCGGTCTTCTCGGCAAAATTGGTGATCTCCGCCGCACTGGAGAGCACTCCCAGCAGGGTGCCCGCCTCGATACCGAGATTGCGGTCGATGGCATCGGTACCGACACGCACCCCATCCCCCTTGTTCACCCCGATCACCCGCATGCGATAGAGGCGTTCTAGCTCATCCACACTCAGACCACAGACCGGGCTCTGGTGCGGTATCTCCAGTTCATAGAGGTCAAATGCCTCCACCCCGTAGGTCTGGTCGAAGTACTCCATCAGCCCCGATGCCTCGCTCTTTTCGCCCCGATGGGATGGTAGTACGAAACGACCGGCGAGCACGAAGTAGAGGATGCCGGTCGCCACCAAAGCCACGCCGATGGGGGTCACCGAGAAGAGCCCCCAGGTGTCCATCTGCTGCACCTCAGGCAGGGTCTTGTTGGAGGTGAGGATGAGGTCGTTGAGCAGAATGAGCGGCGAGGAGCCGATCATCGTCATTGTGCCGCCGAGGATCGCGGTAAAACCCATCGGCATCAGCAGACGCGACATCGGCAGACCGGAGCGGGCCGAGATGCGCGACACCACCGGCAGAAACAGGGCTGCGGCGCCCACGTTCTGCATGAAGGAGGAGATGAAACCAACGGTACCGGAGATGATGGGGATGATGCGCCCCTCGGTGGTGCCGCCAATTTTAAGAATAAAATTGGCGACCTTGCCCATAAGGCCGGTCTTATCCAGGCCGGCACCGATAATCATTACCGCAATAATCGAGATCACCGCATTGGAGGCAAAGCCATCGAACAGGTGTTTGGCATCCACCAGCCCCTGCTCCAGCCCCATCAGCGGCGCCAGTATCGAGGTGAGTCCCAGCAACACCATCACCGTGGTGGCCGCCACATCCACCCCCACCACCTCGAAGGCGAACAGGTAGATGGTAAGCAGCAGGATTGCCGTGACCCAGGCGATCTCCAGCGTCGGCACTACCGTTGCCATGAACAGCGCCAATAGCAAAAATATCGCCGCGGCGATCATCTGCCCGCTGTTCAACAACTCAGGCGATACCGCCCCCTGTTCTTTCTCCGCGCTCATCGACAAACTCTTGCTCCTTTAGATATTAGGGGTTTTCATCCTCAGCCGGTTTAGGTCCACACTCGCGGAAGATGCGCTTGTCGCAGCCCTTGCAGACGCTGTGGTCCAGCTTACGGTAGATGCCGCGTATCGCCGCCTCCTTGGACTGAAAGACGTTGCGTGCCCCCGACTCATCGAAACAACCGCAGCGCTCCAGGGTGTCCCACAGCC
>JAOUQQ010000007.1 GCA_029879245.1 Chromatiales bacterium
ACGCAGTAACATCTGCAGGCGGGTGTTGGGCAGGGCACGGCGCAGTTCTCGCAGTCGCTGCCACGGGTCCTCGGCAAGAAAACGCAGACAAGCGTCGAAGGTGGCACCGCCCCATACCTCCAGCGACCAGTAGCCGATCTGATCGAGCCGCTGGCAGATGGGGAGCATATCGGCGGTGCGCATCCTCGTCGCCAGCAGTGATTGGTGTGCATCACGCAGGATGAGGTCGGTGATCTCTACACGGGGCGCTGCTTCATCAATCATTTATATAGTTTCCTCAGACCAGGCCTGCGGCGGTAAGGGTGGCTGCGATGGCGGCGACCTTGCGTCGGTCATCATCGCTCTCCTGGTATTCGATTAGTTCCGGGTGATCGGTAACATAGCCGGTATCGAACTTACCCTCCTGAAACTCCACCTCTTCGAGCAGTGTCAGGTAGTAGGGGATGGTGCTCTTGACCCCGTCAATACGTAGCTCCCTGAGTGCTCGGCGGGCACGCTGTAGCAGACCGGGCCAATCACTGGCATGCACGATGAGCTTGGCGCAGAGCGAGTCGTAGTGGGGCGGGATCACGTAACCCGAGTAGAGAGCGCTGTCGATGCGCACACCGGGTCCCCCTGGCGTGAGATAGCGACGCACATGGCCCAGACGTTCGCCGAACTGCGGTGCAAAGTCGTGCTTTGGCTCCTCAGCGTTGATGCGCAGCTCCATCGCATAGCCACGGGCGGTGACCTCTTCCTGCCTGATGGTTAGCGGATCACCGGCGGCGATGCGCAGTTGTTGCTGCACGATATCGATACCGGTGATCGCCTCGGTGACAGGATGCTCTACCTGCAGACGGGTATTGACCTCCATGAAGGTGATGTCGCCGTTGGGGGCGAGCAGGAACTCCACGGTACCGGCATTGGTGTAGCCAACGGCACTGGCGATCTGTACCGCCCACTCTCCGAGTTGACGGCGCTGTGTATCGGTGATCTGGGGTGAGGGGGCGATTTCGATGAGCTTCTGGTGGCGCCGCTGGATCGAACAGTCGCGTTCCAGCAGGTGGAGGGAATTGCCGTGGTGATCGCCCAGCACCTGCACCTCGATGTGACGGGCACGGTCGATGCACTTTTCCATGAATATCCCGCTGTGACCGAATGCCTTCTCCGCCTCGCTGGCGACACGGGCAAAGCCCTGCCGGAGCTCATTCACATCATTACAACGGCGGATACCACGCCCACCACCGCCACCGGTCGCCTTGAGCATTACCGGGTAACCGATCTCCGCGGCCAGATGAACTGCCTGCTCGATATTGCTCAAATTTTCATCGCTGCCTGTGGTGACCGGCAGTCCAGCCTCAATGGCGCTGCGACGCGCCGCGAGTTTGTCTCCAAGGTGCTGGATGACGGCAGAGGAGGGGCCCACATAACGGATTCCCTCTCTCTCGCAGGCGGCGGCTAGCAACGGGCTCTCGGCAAGAAAGCCGTAGCCGGGGTGGATGGCATCACACTGGAGTTGGCCTGCCAGCTGTACCAGCCCCTCGGCATCAAGATAGCCGCGCAATGGCTCAGGTCCCAGACTGTGGGCTTCATCGGCCATCTTTACATGCAGCCCCTCACGGTCCGCATCGCTATAGACGGCGACGCTGTGGATACCCATCTCGGCGCAGGCCCGGACGATTCGTACGGCGATCTCACCACGGTTAGCGATGAGCAGCCGGGTTATTTTTCCCATTGGTTTGCATGCCCGGTATGTCAATATAGTTAGTACTATGTGAGTGGTTCCAATGTGTCAAGTTCAGGGCCACCTGCATTACGGAACAGCCCGATTTTATTGACTTTTTCCCTTTGACACCCGTGGGTGATGGGCGTATTATCGCGCGCTTATGTTTGATGAGCGCTTACCGGTTCATATAGACCCTCTGAGGATGGCTGAAACAGGCCGTCTGCTGGAGGGGGGCTACTCCCTTGAGGAGATGGAGCGGTTGCACGATTCGCTACTAGAGCAGAGCGGCAAAGTGGTCGTCTCCCTGGAGTTTGGTGTCGATGCCGAGGGTATCCGATACATGAAGGGGCGATTGCAGACAGCCTTGACACTGGAGTGTCAGCGTTGTCTGCAGGCGATGCAACAGCCCGTCGATACGGAGTTTGCCCTCGGGCTGGTTCGTAGCAACGATGCGGCAGAGTTGTTGCCCTCCCACTATGAACCGCTACTGGTAGAGGATGACACCCTCTTCCTGCGTGATGTGATTGAAGATGAGTTGCTGCTTGCACTGCCCCTGGTGGCAATGCACGAACCGTCTCAATGTGTCGACATTCACGCCCAGGCGGATCAGGCGCAGCGCGATGAAGATAACTGTGGTGAGGAGAAGAAGGCTAACCCCTTTGCAGCCCTGGCCACGTTGAAGAGTAACGGTAACACCTGACGAGGTTTTAGCAATGGCTGTACAGCAGAACAAGAAGTCCCCCTCCCGTCGCGGCATGCGTCGTTCACACGACTCGCTGACCGCCGCAGCGGTTTCCATCGAGCCCACTACCGGCGAGACCCATCTGCGTCATCACGTGAGTGCAGACGGCTACTACCGTGGTCGTAAAGTGGTAAATGTTAAGGGCGAATAAGCCCTTGCCACTGGCTGTATAGCTCAATAATACCGGCCCGCGATCCTGACGGATCGCGGGCCGGTATTACGTTAGGAAACCCTATGACGCAGACTGTAATCGCTATCGACGCCATGGGCGGTGATCACGGCACGACGACCACCGTACCGGCGGCATTGAGCGCGTTAAAGCGCCACCCTGGTATTAAGCTGATTCTGGTCGGGGATGAAAAGGTGTTAAGTGACACCCTCGCCAGTCACGGTGCGGCCCCCGGCGACCGTCTCCAGCTGCACCACGCATCGCAGGTGGTCGGGATGGATGAGAAACCTTCCCAGGCGCTACGCGGCAAGAAAGATTCATCCATGCGGGTGGCCCTTAACCTGGTTAAGGAGGGGGAGGCACAGGCCTGTGTCAGTGCTGGCAATACCGGTGCCCTGATGGCCACCGCCCGCTTTGTGTTGAAGACACTCGATGGTATCGATCGTCCCGCCATCATCTCATCACTACCAACGATCAGCGGCCACACCCACATGCTCGATCTCGGTGCCAATGTCGACTCCCCCGCAGAGGTGCTCTACCAGTTTGCGCTGATGGGCTCGGTACTCGCCAGTGCGGTTGACGGTATCGCTAACCCCACTGTCGGTCTTCTCAATATCGGTGAGGAGGAGATGAAGGGTAATGAGCAGGTTAAGGAGGCAGCGCACCTGCTGGCGGCAAGTGGCCTGAACTATGTCGGGTTTGTTGAGGGCGATGACATCTATAAGGGTAGTGTCGATGTGGTCGTCGCTGATGGTTTTGTGGGTAATGTGTCACTGAAAACGGGCGAAGGGCTGGCTAAGATGATCAGCCATTACATGAAGCAGGAGTTCAAGCGCAACCTCTTCACCAAGCTGGCTGGTCTGGTGGCGATGCCGGTGCTAAACGCCTTCAGGAGTCGTATCGACCCTCGCGTCTATAACGGTGCTACGCTGGTGGGATTACGTGGGATTGTGATAAAAAGCCATGGTAGTGCTGATGACTTCTCCTTTAGCAACGCGATCAATGTTGCGGTGCTGGAAGTAGAGAAGAATGTACCGGAGATGATCAGCGAAGAGTTGGGTAATTTGCTGGAACAAGCGAGGCAAGCAGTTTGATCTATTCACGTATCAGCGGTACAGGTAGCTATCTACCGGAGAAGGTTTTGACCAATGCCGATATGGAGAAGATCGTCGATACCACCGATGAGTGGATTGTTACCCGTACCGGCATTAAGCAGCGCCATATCGCCGCAGCGGGTGAGAACACCGTCGACCTGGCAGAGCGAGCCGCACAACATGCGATGGAGGCGGCAGGGGTCTCTGCCGAAGAGCTAGACCTCATTATCGTCGCTACCACCACACCCGATCAGATTTTCCCCAGTACCGCCTGTCTGCTACAGGGACGTTTGGGTAACCATGGCGCCACTGCCTTTGATGTGCAGGCGGTCTGCACCGGTTTTGTCTACGCCCTCGGCGTGGCCGATAAGTTTATCAAGAGCGGCACCCATAAGACGGCACTGGTGATCGGTGCTGAGACCATGTCACGTATTATCGACTGGAGTGATCGTACCACCTGTGTGCTGTTTGGCGATGGCGCCGGGGCGGTGGTGCTGAAGGCCTCCGATGAGCCCGGAATCCTCTCGACTCATCTGCATGCGGACGGTCAGTACAAGGAGCTGTTGGAGGTACAGGCCGGGGTATCCAACAACTCGCCCGAGATACGAGCCGAGCATGGTTTTGTCGAGATGAAAGGCAACGAGGTGTTCAAGATGGCTGTCAACACCCTGGGGCGTATCGTTGATGAGACCCTGGAGGCGAACAACCTGCAGAAGAGTGATGTTGACTGGCTGGTGCCACACCAGGCCAACACACGGATCATTGCGGCGACCGCCAAGAAGCTGAAGATGAATATGGATCATGTGGTGATGACCGTGGCTGAACACGGCAACACCTCGGGTGCCTCGGTTCCGCTGGCCCTCGATGCGGCAGTACGTGATGGGCGTATCCAGCGCGGTGAGACCCTGCTGCTGGAGGCCTTTGGCGGCGGTTTTACCTGGGGCTCGGCGCTGGTTAAATTCTGATTTTCCTGGTTGAGCGTCCTCGCTCAACTTTCGTAGTTAATAATAAACGTAGGGGGAAGCACGGTGTCGATTGCATTTGTCTTTCCGGGACAGGGATCCCAGTCTGTAGGCATGCTGGCTGAATTGGCCGGTAATTTTTCCATTGTGGCGGACACATTCGCCGAGGCCTCCGAGGCGCTGGGCTATGACCTCTGGCAGCTAGTGCAGAATGGCCCGGCCGAAGAGCTGAACAAGACCCACATTACCCAGCCAGCAATGCTCACCTCGGGCATCGCTGTCTGGCGCGTTATGCAGGATCAGGGACGAGCCAAACCCGCTGTAGTTGCAGGACACAGCCTGGGCGAGTACACCGCCCTGGTGGCTGCCGGTGTGATCAGTTTTGCCGATGCGGTAAAACTGGTGGCCGAGCGTGGTCGTCTGATGCAGGAGGCGGTACCGGCGGGACAGGGTGGTATGGCAGCGATCCTGGGTCTTGATGATGCCACCGTGATCAATGTTTGTGAGTCGGCCGCCCAGGGTGATGTCCTCTCTGCGGTCAACTTCAACGCCCCCGGTCAGGTGGTGGTTGCCGGTACCGCTGCGGCGGTGGAGCGGGTAGTCGATGCGGCGAAGGAGGCGGGAGCCAAGCGTGCCCTGCCACTGCCGGTCAGCGTCCCCTCTCACTGCGCGCTGATGAAACCTGCTGCCGATAAGCTGGCTGAACAGCTGTCGGCGATCACTATCGCGACACCTATTATTCCGGTAATCAATAACGTCGATGTGACGGTGGCTAGTGATGCCGATGCCATCCGTGATGCGCTGGTACGTCAGCTCTATAGTCCGGTTCGCTGGGTGGAGTCGGTACAGAAGATGGCGCAGGATGGGGTTGATACCCTGGTCGAGTGCGGCCCCGGCAAGGTGCTGGTGGGGCTTAACAAACGTATTGAGAATTCGATGAATGCAATGGCGGTATTTGATGCCGCCAGCCTGGAGAAGGCGCTGGCCGAACTGCCCGCCTGAAGGAGAGATTGATGTCACTAGAGAATGAAGTTGCACTGGTCACCGGTGCCAGCCGCGGGATCGGTAAATGCACGGCCCTGGCCTTGGGCGCCAAAGGAGCCACAGTTATTGGTACCGCCACCTCTGAGTCGGGTGCCGAGGCAATCACTGCCTACCTCAGCGAGGCAGGTATCAAGGGCAAGGGCGTAGCGCTGGACGTGAACAGCCAGGAAAACGTCGACGAGGTACTCAAGGCGATTGGCGAAGAGTTCGGCGCACCGAGCATCCTGGTCAATAATGCCGGTATCACCCGCGATAATCTGCTGATGCGGATGAAGGACGATGAGTGGGATGCGATCATGGAGACCAATCTGAAATCGGTCTACCGCATGTCCAAGGCCGTGCTGCGCCCGATGACCAAGGCTCGCAAAGGGCGCATCATCTCCATCGCCTCGGTGGTTGGTCTGATGGGCAATGCAGGCCAGACCAACTACTCCGCCGCCAAGGCGGGGATGATCGGTTTTACCAAGTCACTCGCCCGTGAGCTGGGCCCCCGTGGCATTACCGTCAATGCGGTCGCCCCCGGGTTTATCGATACCGACATGACTAAGGCACTGGCCGATGAGCACAAACAGATGCTGCTTAACCAGATCCCGCTGAATCGTCTCGGTCAGCCCGAGGAGATCGCCTCGGCGGTCGCCTTTTTGGCCTCAGCAGACGCCGCCTATATCACTGGTGAGACCATCAGTGTCAATGGCGGCATGTATATGCAGTAAATAAATTTAGTTAAATCAACAGGATAGCGTAAAAGTAGGGTAGGGGTCGCGGATTGCCTCCAATCTCTGGCATCCGTAGTCGCTTTTCTCTACAATACCGCGCAACCAAACGAATTATTTCTATATCTCCTGGGAGGATATAACCGTCATGAGTAGTATTGAAGAGCGCGTCAAGAAGATCGTTGTCGAGCAGTTGGGTGTTAAAGAGGAGGAAGTCACCAATGCTGCCTCTTTCGTTGATGACCTGGGCGCCGACTCTCTCGACACTGTTGAGCTGGTAATGGCACTGGAAGAGGAGTTCGAGACCGAGATCCCCGATGAAGAGGCTGAGAACATCACCACCGTGCAGCAGGCGATCGACTACGTCAATGCTCATCAGGGCTGATAGCTGAACATCATCCCCGGGCCGCAACCACCTGGTGGCTGCGGCCTTTTGTTTGTCTGATAGAAATAGAAAGATTATAAGAGGGTAGTCCCTTGTCTAAGCGTCGTGTTGTAATTACTGGTATGGGTATGGTTTCGCCTGTGGGGCTGACCGTTAAGGAGTCATGGGAGAACATCCTGGCTGGTAAGAGCGGGATTGCACCAATCACCCACTTTGACACCACCGGTTTTTCCACCATCTTTGGTGGTTCGGTGAAGGATTTTGATGTCACCAGCTACATCTCGGCCAAAGACGCCAAGAAGATGGACCCGTTTATCCATTACGGCATCGCCGCTTCAATGGAGGCGATTGCAGATTCCGGCCTGGAGGTGACTGAGGCCAATGCCGAGCGTATAGGTGTCGCGGTTGGATCCGGTATCGGTGGCCTGCCCGGCATTGAGAAGGGCAACGAGGCCTTTGTGAAGGGTGGCCCTCGAAAGATCTCCCCCTTCTTTGTACCGAGCAACATCATTAATATGATCTCCGGTCACGTCTCTATTATGTATGGCATGAAGGGACCTAATATCGCACTGGTTACTGCCTGTGCCACCGGCACGCACAGTATTGGCGATGCGGCTCGATTAATTGAATACGGTGATGCCGATGTGATGATCGCCGGCGGTGCCGAGATGGCCACCTCGCCCTGTGGCCTGGGTGGCTTTGGTGCTGCGCGTGCCCTCTCTACTCGCAACGACTCACCTGAGACCGCGAGCCGCCCCTGGGACGTGGACCGCGACGGTTTCGTATTGAGTGACGGTGCAGGTGTGGTGGTGCTGGAGGAGTACGAGCACGCCAGAGCACGCGGCGCCAAGATTTACGCCGAGGTGATCGGTTACGGTATGAGTGGCGACGCCCACCATATGACCCTTCCTGCACCGGGTGGTGAGGGGGCAATGCGTTGTATGAACAACGCGATGCGTAACGCTGGTATCAACCCAGAGCAGGTCAACTATATCAACGCCCACGGCACCTCTACCCCTGCCGGTGACAAGGCGGAGACCGATGCCGCCAAGGGTGCCTTTGGCGATCACGCTTACAAGCTGGCAATGAGCTCAACCAAGTCGATGACCGGCCACCTGCTGGGGGCGGCCGGTGGTATTGAGGCGATCTTCACCGCCCTGGCGGTGCACCAGCAGGTCGCACCACCCACCATTAACATCTTTAACCAGGACCCGGAGTGTGATCTCGACTACGTGCCCAACACCGCACGAGAGATGACGATCAACGTCGCCCTCTCTAACTCCTTCGGCTTCGGTGGTACCAACGGTACCCTGATCCTCGCCAAGGTCTAATTGGCAGTTGTTCCGGGCGCTCCGCCCGGAACCCTTCACCCTGTTATCAGCGTTCAGGATTCTCTCGTGATAATGGTTAACGGAGAGGTAATGGATGCGCTCCCGCTCAGCGATCGCGCCCTGCACTATGGAGATGGGCTATTCGAGACGATCGCCGTCATCCGAGGCAAGCCACGCCTCTGGGATTCCCATCTAGCTCGCCTTGTCCGTGGTTGCGAGCGGCTTAAGATTCCACCGCCCAATCTCAACACGCTCTATGATGAGGTGGTTACCGTTGCTGACAGTGATGAGCGTGTGGTCGTCAAGGTGATCTACAGCCGTGGCAGTGGTGGTAGAGGCTATCGTCTGCCTGATGAATCCTCTCCGCGCCGTATCGTGATGCGCTATCCGTGGCGGCTCCTTCCTGCTGGTGATATCCGTCTTCGCTTCTGTCACACACCATTGTCATGTAACCCGGTTCTCGCCGGTATCAAACACCTCAACAGGCTGGAACAGGTGATGGCGCGTGCCGAGTGGGTTGTGCCGGAAATTTATGAGGGCTTGATGTGTGATCTGAACGGAGCGGTGAAGGAGGGGACGATGAGCAATCTCTTCTGGGTAAAAAAGGGGCGACTCTATACCCCCGACCTCTCAACATGCGGTGTCGCCGGTGTGATGCGCGAACAGTTATTTGCTGTTGCTGCAACTCAGGGGGTCACAGTAGAGACCGCAGAGATTGCCCCTGAAGAGTTGTTGCTGGTCGATGAGATCGGCATTACCAATGCTCTCATTGGCTTAACGCCCGTCGCATGGCTGGAGGATTATCAGCTCCCTTCAAATAAGCTGCTTTCACAACTTCAAATTGCACTCAACGAAAGTCTGGAGTATTCGCGTTGAAACGACTTCTATTCAAACTGCTGGGGACACTCATTCTACTTGGCAGCCTGTCGGTTGGTTGGCTATTGATCGCTTACCAGCAGTTCAGTGAGCAGCCCCTGTCACTTACGCAGCCGGTACAACTTGTGGTTGAACCGGGTAGTTCGGTACGGGGTGTCGCGCGCGATCTTGAGCAGATGGGGCTGGTGAAAGATGGGCGTTATTTTGTCTGGATGGCACGGCTAGGTAATCACTCCAGTAGCATCCAGATTGGTGAGTACACCATTGAACCAGGCATGACCCCTTCTCAGTTGCTGCAGAACATGGTAAGTGGAAAGGTCAGGCAGTATGCCATCACCCTGTTGGAGGGGTGGAATTTTAACCAAATGATGACGGTGATCAATGAGAACCCCTATCTGGAACATCAGTTAAAGGGAAAATCGGATACGGAAATAATGCTCGCCATTGGCAGAGAGGGCGAGCATCCGGAGGGACGTTTTTTTCCTGATACATATCACTTTCACAGGGGGATGAGTGATATCGATTTTCTCAAACGCGCCTATAGTGCAATGGAGAAGCGACTGGACCAGGAGTGGCAGAAGCGTGCTGAAAGCCTTCCTCTGAACTCTGCTTATGAAGCGTTGATTCTCGCCTCCATAGTTGAGAAGGAGACAGGTGCTACCTATGAAAGGGCGCAGATTGCGGGTGTCTTTATCCGCAGACTACGAAAGGGAATGCGACTGCAGACCGACCCGACCGTGATCTACGGCATGGGGAAGGCCTACGATGGTAATATCCGTAAAAAGGATCTACTCACAGATACCCCCTACAACACTTATACCCGCAGCGGTCTCACGCCGACACCCATCGCGATGCCCAGTGGGGCGGCGATCCACGCGGCACTCCACCCGGACAGTGGTGACAGTCTCTACTTTGTAGCCCGAGGTGATGGCAGTCATCACTTCTCTGCAACCTTTGAAGAGCATGATTGTGCGGTAAAAAAATACCAAATTAAAAGAGCGAACTGTGACCACCCCAACTTTCGTAAGGAGTAGGGGGAACCGGTTATACCGCTGCTATCAGTAGGATAACAAAGCCCACCACGGCCAGTAGCGGCAGTATTGCTGAAATCCAGTC
The DNA here is from genome assembly GCA_029879245.1 of Chromatiales bacterium. Lineage (GTDB taxonomy): Bacteria > Pseudomonadota > Gammaproteobacteria > Thiohalomonadales > Thiohalomonadaceae > JAPHSX01. The sequence goes on from JAOUQQ010000007.1 coordinate 10,138, forward strand.
TACACCACTGCCTTTGGGACTGTGTTGCATCATCGCTCGTGCCCGGGGCCAGAACATCACCAGGATCCCCAGGGTTAGCAGACCCGATAGCACCATGAATGTCGTGTTGTTTTCCATAATCACATTTCCATTTTAACTCTGTCGAAAAAAAGCCCCGCATAAGCGGGGCTCTCTCTTAACTGGCTAAGTAAGATAACTCCTTACTCAGTCATCACCGGAGAGTGCACCGAGCAGATGCAGCAGACTGGTGAACAGGTTGAGTATGCTGAGGAACATGGATGCAGCCATCATGATGTAGTTGACATGTGGGTCATGAATCAGTTGACTGGTTTCATAGAGAATAAAGCCGGCCATCAGCATGATGATGGCGGCGTTAAGTGCCAGATGCAGGGCAGGCATCTGGAGGAAGAGGTTACCAATGATCGCCAGCAGCACTACGATCAGCCCGGCAGCGAGGAAACCACCCATAAAACTGAAGTCCTTGCGGGTCTGCATCGCATAGGCGGAGAGCCCCAGGAAGATCACGCCAGTTCCACCTGCGGCGGTTGCAATTAACTGCCCACCATTAGTGAAGGCGTGGAGGTAGTGTGCCAGTAGTGGCCCCAGTCCAAAGCCAAACAGGCCGGTGATGGCAAACAGCACACCAATGCCGGTACTGGAGTTGGCAGTCTTTGGTAGTACCAGCCAGAGCAGGGCGATTGCGACAATATTGGCTATGAGCCCGGTCATGAAGGAAACATTCATGCCGGTTGAGATCACCGCCATCACAGCACTGAAGATGAGGGTCATCGACAGCAGGGTATAGGTATTACGAATAGTCTTATTGGCAGCAAGCACCTGTTCCGGTGAGCGGACAACAGCGGTTTCGTTATGGTTCATTCCATGCTCCTCATGGTTGAATGGTCTGTCTGGAACTACTAATTTACGTCTATCTGCAACGTCTGACAACGTAAACCTCAGTACGTTCATAGGATAACTTCAAGATTTGCGAAATCAAGCTGGAAATGTCTTTTCGATTCCGCTATTCTGCGCGCTCCTTTCGGAGAGGTGGCTGAGTGGTCGAAAGCGGCGGTCTTGAAAACCGTTGAAGGGTGACCTTCCGTGGGTTCGAATCCCACCTTCTCCGCCATTTAATCCCTCGTTCTGAACTACCTACCCGTACTACCAAATCAACATAGAGCCCTACGCTAATCCTAATCGCCATATTCTATATTAGAGAAAGCTTGATTAGTATTTCGCGAACTGCTAATATGTTTGCTAAACAATAAAAGCATATAGATAATCAATACAAGTTTCAGGTTGGCACTAACTTCACTTCTTTATGATGTGTGGAGAGAGCTGTCCATCTGTGATACGGTATGGAAAATTATTAGTTTCAACAGGTTATGCGGGATTTTTAATCAATAGGGTAATTCCTGCAGTAATTAAGTTCCTGCCATATCAAAAATAAAGTCGCCACAGTAGTATGTCTGTGCACTCTGTTGGTGAATGAAGCGACGTATACGATGGATCAGACGGGGGCAGTACCCAATGGCAGGTAAAGTATCTAAGACTCTCACCGCGGCAGTCACTCTGTTAGTGTCACTCAGCACGCAGGCTAGTGAAGCCGATGTTACGACAGTGGTGGAGATCATCAAGCACCAGAGTCAGATCGTGTTGGGTGGCTCGGTCGTCCCATCACGGCAGGTTACTATTGCTGCACAGTTACCTGGACGGGTCGAGTTTATTGCCGGTTCAGAGGGCGACTTATTTGAACAAAATACGGTATTAATTGCACTTGATGATGACGAATTGCTGGCGCAACGTCGATCGGCACTAGCATCAATGTCAAATGCCGATGCCTCATTACGTAATGCTGGTGTTCAGTTTCAACGAGAACTTACTTCTCCCTCTTCACGTAATAGCATCTCAGGGATGGGTATCCCAGGGATGTTTGACCAGATGTTTACCCGTAATTTTTCCGACATGATGGGTATTAATAACCCAGGTGTTGAGCGTCAGGCCGACCTATACAACCGCAGTACCAACATTGAACAGGCACGCAGTGCCTATATGCAGTCACGTTCACAGCTGGAGCAGGTCGATGCAAAACTTCGAGATGCGGTTGGTTATGCTCCATTCAATGGTGTCATTGTCGATAAGCGCGTCGAGGTTGGTGATACTGTGCAGCCAGGTCAACCGCTTCTAGTCTATGCAGACATCGAGGCCTTGCAGACAGAGATCGATGTACCAGCTCGCCTGATGCCTGGGATCCATCCAGGAGAAGAACTTGAGGCGCGATTTGATATCGACAGGGATAAGCCCGTAAAGGTTCGCGTTGCACAGATCTATCCCATGGCCGATCCGGTCCGTCATACCGTTAAGGTGAAGCTTGATATTCCTCTCAACTCCTCTGCTGCTCCAGGCATGTATGCGGAGGTCTATGTACCCGATGTCTCTGTTCCGGCAAGGGACATACCTGTCATCCCAAAGTCAGCCATCATACGTCGTGGCAGTCTCCCAGCCGTATATATTCAGAATCCAAAGGGGAAACGGGAGTTGCATGTCGTGCGCTTGGGACAGCAACTTTCGGATGATCGTGTTGCCGTGCTTGCAGGCCTGCATGGCGGTGAAAGAGTCGTTAGAAATCCGAACCGTACTAACGATTGATTCGGTATTGGGGCAAGCAAACGTTTAAATACGCCTCAAGCGGCATAAACTAGACAAATAGAATAATCAGCCATGAGTGAAAACGACGACAAGACCCTGCAACAGGGCGGTGCCGAAGAGCGCCAACAGGCGCTAGGACTGGCTGGCCGCATGGCGCGCGCCTTCATCCACTCACCGTTATCTCCTCTGCTCTTTTTTGCCATGCTCGCAATGGGCGTACTTGGCTTAATCTTTACCCCGCGGCAGGAAGACCCACAGATATCTGTACCGATGGTCGATATCTATGTTGCTTATCCCGGAGCCTCCTCGTCGCAGGTAGCCAGCCTTGCTATCGATCCGCTGGAGCGGATCATGAGCGAGATCCCCGGTGTCAAACATGTCTACTCAGCCTCGCGTCACTCTCAGGGTATCGTGACGGTTCAGTTTAAGGTCGGGGAGCATCTGGGCCCATCTATCGTTAAGGTGCACGACAAGATCCAGTCGAATCTAGACAAGATACCACCGGGTGTACAGATGCCACTGGTCAAACCAAAGGGGATCGACGATGTACCGGTGGTGACCCTGACCTTGTGGTCCGATATCGTCGATGACGGGATGATGCGCACCCTTGCCTTAGACCTGTTGCAAAATCTCAAGCAGATCCCGAATACAGGTCAGGGATTTATCGTTGGTGGTCGTAGTGAGCAGGTTAGGGTAGAGGTGTTACCCGAGCGTCTCTCCGGTTTCGGTATCTCGCTGGATCAGGTTGCCAACACCATTCGTACCGCCAACTCCGAGCAGATGGCTGGAAGTGTTGAGAGTGGTAATCAGTACTATACCGTGAACACTGGTGCCTTTCTCACCAGTGCCGAAGATGTTGGCAGGCTTGTAGTAACAACCCAACACGGTACACCTGTCTATGTTCGTGACGTGGCCCGTGTTACTCAGGGACCTTCAGAGGCCAACCAATTGGTGCAATATTACACTGGTCCTGCCTATGCCGGTGAAGGTTATGCCGATGGGGCATCGGCCGTCACAGTGGCCATATCAAAGAAGGAGGGAACCAATGGGGTTTCGGTTGCCACTGATATCATTGAAAGGGTTGAGAGCCTTCGCGGACGGTTGATTCCCGAAAATGTGCAGGTTGAAATTACTCGTGACTACGGTAAGACCGCCAATGACAAGGTCAATGACCTGATCAAAAAACTCTTCATTGCAACGGGGCTAGTTGGGTTACTGGTACTGATTTCTCTTGGGCGCCGTCCTGCAATGGTGGTGCTGCTGGTAATACCTGTTGTGATCCTCATCACCGTCTTTTCGGCGATGATCCTCGGCCTGACTATCGACCGAGTCAGCCTTTTCGCCCTTATCTTTTCGATTGGTATCCTTGTCGATGATGCTATTGTAGTGGTTGAGAATATCTATCGGCGCTGGCTGGAGAAAGGGACGATGGATACCGAAACCGCGGTTGATGCGGTACGTGAAGTGGGTAATCCAACAATCCTTGCTACCTTTACCGTTATCGCCGCGCTGCTGCCGATGGGCTTTGTTAGTGGCATGATGGGCCCCTATATGGCTCCGATCCCAACACTTGGTTCGGTTGCCATGTTCTTCTCCCTGTTTGCCGCATTTGCATTTACCCCCTGGTTGGTGATGCGTCTGCGTCCCTCTATGGCCTTTCTGAAACGCCAGGAGGAGAAGGAACATGCCTCTAATGCGCGTCTCGAACAACGTTTTCGTAACATTATTACCCCGATCGTCAACGACCGTAAACGCGGTTTTCTCACACTGGGCATTATTCTAGCTCTCTTCTTTATCTCCTGTGCCTTCTTCTATACCAAATGGGTGACGGTGAAGATGCTTCCACTGGACAACAAACCGGAGTTCAGTATCACAGTCGACCTGCCTGAGGGAAGCGCGCTACCACAGACTGCTAATCTTACCAGTCGCCTTGCCGAGGTGCTGCGTGAATTCCCCGAGGTGACGGCATTGCAGACCTATGCGGGTATTGCACAACCGTTCGATTTTAACGGTATGGTTCGTCACTACTACCTGCGACAGGATCCGTGGCAGGGAGAGGTCCATGTACAACTGCTGGATAAGAGAGAGCGTGATCGTAGTAGCCACGAGGTGGCGCTTGAGGCGCGTGAAAAACTGACACCTATCGCACGTGAGATGGGGGCAAGAATCACCATCGTTGAGATGCCGCCTGGACCACCTGTGCTGCAGGCGATGGTCGCAGAGATCTATGGTCCAGATGCAGAGACCCGGCGCGAGGTGGCCACTCGCATGACGGAGATCTTCGAACAGGCTGAGGGCGTGGGTGATGTCGATAACTACATGCAGCAGCCATACTACACATGGCGCTTTGAGGTCGATACCGAAAAGGCTGTGCGCCGTGGCATCTCTGTTGACACCATCAATCGTAATCTCACCATGGCGATGGGTGGCCATAAATTGGGTGATATCAAACAGGGTACGGTACTCGATCCTACCTATATTGTAATGCAGGTTCCTTTTGAGATCCGCGCAGAAACGGCGCGCCTGGGTGAACTTCCCATCCCAACCACGGATGGCACCACGGTACCACTGGCTGAATTGGGTCGTTTCCACAGGGTGCTGCAGGACCCGATTATCTATCATAAGGATCTCCGTCCTATCGAATATGTCGTAGGTGAAGCGATTGGTGATCTGGCTGCCCCTATCTACGGCATGTTTACCGTCGAGGATATGCTCAAAGACTATACAACCCCAGATGGCGAGGTTATGAGTGGTGAGATGTTGGGACCGCCCGCAGCCAACGGTAAGTCGGCCTTTGAGTGGACTGGTGAATGGACCGTAACCTATGAGACCTTCCGCGACATGGGCGCCGCCTTTGGTGTGGCATTAATCCTCATCTACATACTGGTGGTATGGGAGTTCGGTAATTTTGTCGTACCGGCAGTGATCATGGCACCGATCCCGCTTACCCTGATCGGGATAATTCCCGGACACTGGCTAATGGGTGCGGAGTTTACTGCTACCTCGATGATCGGTTTTATTGCGCTTGCCGGAATTATCGTACGCAACTCGATCCTGTTGGTGGACTTCACAATCAACCAGGTGAAAAAGGGTGTTGATGTACGAGAGGCTGTGATCCTCTCCTGTAAGGCGCGTACCCGCCCAATCCTGATCACGGCAGGTGCACTGGTCGGAGGGTCCGGTGTGATCCTGTTCGACCCGATATTTCAGGGGATGGCCATCTCACTTATGTTTGGCGTACTTGTCTCAACACTCCTGACCCTTATCGTGATCCCACTTGGCTGCATCAGTGCGCGTGCCTACTTCTGCCCGGCAGGGGGTGGCGGTGTAGTGTGTGAGGCCCCCGTTGGGGGTGCCGAGACTGTAGCGGACACTAATAACGGGGTCTCTATTACTGATCTGGCTATCGGATTCTGGCGCCTGTTCATGATGATGGCAAAGGGGCTGTTGTTCAGATTTTGGAGTATTACGGTCTCAGCGATCTTTGCGCTCATCGATATGTGGCAGAGGCGCAAGGCTGCAGCGGTTACCTCCGACATACCGACAACTACGACGACCCAGACAGTGGCGTCAGCACCACGCCCAGACCCCGTGACTGCACCGAAGGCCCCGCAGCGATCCCCAGAAGCGAGGCAGGCTAGTGAGCCTGTTGTGGCAGTTAAATCGGACTCCAATGACAAAGCTGAGAATATGTCTGAGTCTGAGGTTGGGGCTAAGACGGATGACAATGAAGTGGCAGCGGCTAAGAGCAGCGTTGAAACAGTTGTGCACGACAAGGTTGCGGTATCTGATGAGGTTATAAAGCAAAAGATCGCCCCGAAGAAGAATACTGTTAAAAAGAAGGTAGTAAAAAAGAGTCCTGTTAAGAAGAAGAGTGTTACAAAGAAAAAGATCACACTAAAGAAAAGTTCGGCTACCAGGGAGACTCCTGCGGAAAATAGCGTTGCGATCAAAGAGGGTGGCGCTAAAGAAAGCAAGGGGCGTCGTGGTATTCGGCTGAAGAATTTTGATGATGATTTTAATCTCTAAATGCATTGCTGGAGAGCGGTTATGAACAGTTCAACTCGTGATGTGATGATGGCCGGGCTTTTGGGAGTATTTGTGACGGCTGGTGCGCAAGCTATGGGTGAAGAGTCGATGGCAGATATGTCGCTGCAAACGCCACCACCAGGCCCCTATGTCAGCTCAAGGCCTAATATAAATCCTTCCAGCACGCCACAACAGGAAAGAGCTAATCGTCTACCCTTTGTCGGTAACATGCCGACTCCGACCATGCCGATGCGCTACATGCCATCCCCCGATCAATATGTGCCACCACCACCCTGGTGGGGTAAGCCAAATTGGCGTCGATGAGGAAATCATCAATGGGATTCAGGTTGCAGCGTGCAGCTCACTATTTGCTACTGTTACTGCTAGGCACTAGTTTCAATTCGGTTGCTGCAGATGAGCAGCCAGGACGTCCATGGGGAAGAATGGATAATAGTATGCAACGAGATGCATCGCAGAAAGAGCCATCGGGCTATCGCGGCCGTTACAACCCTTGGGGAAGCGCATCACGACAAGAAGAAGATGGCGTTGAGTCAACGCCGCGATATCGTGAGCCCATAGTAGTAGATACTGATCGTTACCGTAGAGTACCAAACGCTGCCCAGTGGGCTTATCAGCAGCCTCCAGCTTATAACTCAGGAGTACCTAATAATTATGGCTCCCCATACGGCAGCTTCTATCCCGGTGATATGCAGGGGATGGCGCCATGGCATGGCGGTATCAATCCGAACTATGGTAACTACTGGAACGACCCCTACGGCACACTTCAACCGGATACCGGATTGCTCTGGTCCGATATGTGGCGCTGGTAACTTTTCAATGGCTATATCTGTGGCTGGGGAGGCGCAGATGTTGCCCATTTATACTTCCCCGCAATAGGAGTATGACTATGAATAAGTTTGCGAAAGTAATCGCAGTAGCGGCTCTGGCCGGAGCTAGTGCTCTGACCATGTCTACCGCTCAGGCCTGGTGGGGACCGTGGAACAACAACGGCTGGGGTAACAACAACTGGAACAACAACGGTTGGGGTAACGGCAACGGTTGGGGTGACATGATGGGTGACGGTGACTTCAGCATGAGCTTCAGCGGTAAAGGCCGCGGCAATGGCTACGGCTATGGCAACAACGCATGGGACGGTTATAACGGATACAACGGCTATAACGGTTACAACGGATATGGTCCTGGCTATGGCCCGGGCTGGGGTGCTCCTGCATGGGGCGGTCCTGGTCCTGGTTGGGGTGCACCTGCATACGGCCCCTATGGCCCGGCTCCTATGGCCCCTGCTGCACCGCCCGCAGGTAACAACTAAGGGCTGAATGTATGGTGGGGGTGATCACCCCCGCCACACAGTGAACGTAAAGTGAGTTCAAGATTCTCTATTTCAGTAACTATTTGCCTGCTAATGGTTTATGCCGCGAGCGCAAACTCCGGTTGGTTTGGTGCAGACTTCTCAGCCCAGATGATTAAGGGTGATAAGACAGGGGAGAGTGCTAACGGCACCATATACGTCAGTAGTGGACGAATGCGTACTGAAATGAAGAGTGATGATGAGACGCTTGTCGAGATAGTTGACCCGATTAATGGCGTTAGTCTGCTCCTGGATGTAAAAAATCACAGCTATCAGGAGCAGGCTATTCCAAAGTTGAGTAACCAGAGTTTGCAGAGTAAAAATCCGTGTGATCGGATCCCCGATGCAAAATGCAGAAGGCTTGCCGATGAGATGTTAAAAGGTCGCATGGCAAACAAATGGCACCTGAGTATCGCTGGTGGTGAACGCCTGCAATGGAATGATGCCCTTCATGGGTTTCCCCTACAGGTGGTAGAAGGCGGGAAGGTAGTCATGGCAATGGTCTATCTGGCAGAAGAGCAAGTAAATGGTAGAAAGGTAGAGCGCTGGCGTGCCCTGCAGCAGAAGTCAAACACACTGATGGAGAGTGAGCAGTGGTATGACCCTGAGCTTAACATTGCAATCCGCCAACGCTCACAGGATGGTTCATACAGGGAGTTGCGTAATATACAACTGGGCGAACAATCCGAGTCACTTTTTAAAGTGCCACCGGGTTATGAAAGGGTAGACGCCAATCATTAATAGGGCGTTGATGTATTAACTTCTGAGTGAGTGATACGAAGATGATTACAGTAATCGGCAATCTGAAAGGGGGCTCGGGGAAAAGTACCGTGGCGTTTAATCTTGCCGTTTGGCTGGCGGTGCACGGTGAGCGGGTGAGTGCCTTTGATCTCGACCCACAACGGACCCTGACCGATGTAGCTGAGGTGCGAAGTGATGAGGGTTACACCCCTCTATTCAGTCTGCATTATGGGGGAGCTGATCTGGTTGATGAGCTAACCAGCAAAAGTGGTGAGGTGATTGTGGATGTTGGTACGGCAGATATGGAGGCACTAAAATCTGCCCTTTCAGTAGCAGACCGCATCGTCATTCCTGTACCCCCCAGCCAGGCAGATATCTGGTCAACACAGCGTTTCCTTACCGTTATTGATCGAGTTACTACGCAGAAAAAACCGCAAATTTGTGTCTTTGTTAATCGGGCGGATACCCACCACTCGATCCGTGAATCGGATGAGGCCGAAGAGGCACTGGGCGAGCTCGATGGTGTTACGCTTATTCATAACCGACTACATCAGCGCACTGCCTATCGCCGCTCGTTTAGTGAGGGGGTAGGGGTGTTTGAACTGGTACCCTGGAGTAAGGCATCCAAAGAGTTTAAGTCCTTTGCAGGAATTCTCTACCCTGAAACCCGTGAAAAGAAGGGGAAATAAATCGTGCGCCTGTTGAAATGGCTGTTTCAGCCCGTCTATCTGTTACTGATCATCGTGATCGTTGCCCTTTACGTTAATCGCGACGAAATTTTTCCCAAAGAGGTGGCTGAGTCACTTGAGGCGAAAGTTCTGGTTGCGAAGATAGGAAGTATCACGGAGGGATTACGCGAGGAGTTTGGTGACGCACTAGGGTCGATCGAGACCGGGCCGCAGGAGGAGCGAACCAGTGAAAGTGAGACAATCGAAGAGGTAGTTGTTGCCCCGATTGAGGAAGTTGCGACAGCCCCGGTAAATTCAGAAATGGCCGATCCCGCACACCAACCAGTGCAGGTTGTAGAAAACGAAGCCATCGCTGATACAACGCCTGATGCTTCATCTGCAGAACCCACTGTCGGAAGTGACAAGGTTGATGCGCCAGATACTGTCGTGGCTGAAAATAGTGCAACCACATCCAACGACACAATAGACTCAAAGCCGATTGTAATGCAGTCCCCTGTAGCTGATGTGGCAGCTGAGCCGATTAGTATTGAACCTCCAGTCGAAAGCATTCAGTCTGAATCGACTATCAGCCAATCTCCAGCCGCAGCCCCTGCGCCCGTGCTGACCCAAATCCCAGTCATATCTGTTGCCCCAGCTCCGTCCTTCAGCACAGCTCCAGTGGATAGCCGTCAGACACAAACGCAATCACCTCTTGTCGTGTGGCGCCAGGCTCGCAGTTCGGTATGGCAGGGTGACCTTGATAGTGCGGTCTCACATTATCGCCAGCTCATTTCCCAACAACCAGAAAATTATGATGCCTATGGTGAGATGGGGAATGTGTTGTTGGCGCAATCTCGCGTCGACGAGGCGACACAGGCCTATGCTATTGCGGCACGCCTTATCTATCGCAGCGGGAATCGTGAGATAGCCTATCGGGTTGTCGATATTGTTCGACAGCTTGACTCGCGTCAGGCAGAGAATTTAAGGCGGGAGTTTACGCAATAAAAACGTGATATAGTTCACACGATGCTGTCATGGTATCGATTTTTACGAGAGAGCAACCGATGACTGATAAAACCCCAGAGACACCAAGCAAAGATCGTCGTGCCAATGTAACCAGCATTGGCTCAGGCAATGCCTCCAGCGACTTTGAGAGTGGTGAACACCACATGGAGCGTCTGGCGACCACCTTCGAGAGCAGCGCGCGCCGCTGGGAGATGATCGTCTACCCTTCGCTTTTCGCATTCATTGTACTGGCCAGCTATGGCTTCTACCTTATTTACAGCCTTACCCACGATGTTGCCTCACTGGCCCGTAATGTCGCCGCACTGACCAAGAGTATCGATCATATGGTGGTAAATATGGACAGCATTACCGGTAATATGGTCTCCATTTCTGGCGATCTCACCCGTATCAATCACAGTATGGATACGATGAATACCTCGACACGAGCCATGGCAATTAGTGTTGATGGTATGAGACATCAGGTTGGCGCCATGAACTACAACATCGGGCGTCCCATGAGCCAGATGAGTAGTTTCATGCCCTGGTAGTTTTACTCAAGAGCAGGTGCACCCAATGTTTGGTCCCGATCCGGTAATCGTAAATCGCCTTCAGAGCCTGGAGTCTCACCTGCGCCAGGAGAACCCGATACTGCTCAATGCGGTACAGAGTTATCGGGAAGTGGATAAGGTGGCTTATCGGATGGGGTTGCTGCCGCGCAGTAACTCCTACGCCATGATGATCCCCTGGTGGCCCTTGATCTCCATTCTGGGAACCTTCTCTGCCGGAAAATCGACCTTTATTAATCATTACCTGGGACTACAGCTACAAAGCTCGGGCAATCAGGCGGTCGACGACAAATTTACCGTCATCTGCCATAGTCGTGAGGATGCGATTCATGTCCTACCTGGGCTGGCACTGGACGCCGACCCCCGTTTTCCTTTCTATCAGATCAGCGAAGATATCGAGACCGTTGCGGGGGAGGGTAACCGCGTCGACAGTTACCTGCAGTTAAAGACCTGTCATAGCGAACCGCTCAAGGGGAAGATCATCATCGATTCCCCCGGCTTTGATGCCGATGATCAGCGCACTGCTACCCTGCGTATTACCGAACACATTGTTAATCTTTCGGATCTGGTGATCGTCTTCTTCGATGCCCGCCACCCTGAACCCGGGGCGATGCAGGATACACTGGAGCATCTGGTGGCGCGCAGTATTCACCGTGCCGATGCCAGTAAATTTCTCTACGTACTCAATCAGATCGATACCACCGCCCGTGAAGATAACCCGGAAGAGGTGTTCGGTGCCTGGCAACGGGCACTGGCACAAAAGGGGCTTACTGCGGGGCGCTTCTATACCATCTACAACCCGGATGTAGCAGTACCCATCGCCGATGAAAATACTCGTCGCCGGTTTGAGAGCAAGCGCGATGCCGACATGGATGAGATTCATGGCCGCATTCAGGCGGTGGAGGTGGAGCGTGCCTATCGTATTGTTGGCGCGCTGGAGAAGACCGCGCGCAATATTGAAAACCGTATCGTCCCTCTGATTTCTGAGGCGCTGGTTCGTTGGCGTCGTCGCACCCTGATTCTGGATGGTATCGCCTTCGGTACCCTTACCCTTCTCGCACTTATGCTCTCCATTCAGCTCGGATACTGGGAGGGGGTCAGTTTTGTCGCACCATGGGCCACGGCGGATAATGTAAACTGGCTCCTGGGTGGCGTGACGCTAATACTGGGTGCCGGACTCTATCTACACCATCGTCTGCGTGCCCTCGCTGCCCTGAGTGTTGCCAAATGGTTGCGTAAAAAGGGGCATAGCCGTGAGGAGTCACAACAACTCCAGGGGGGATTTACTCGCAGCACCCTCTTCTGGCGTAGCCTCTTTAATAACACCCCGGCAGGCTGGGGCAGACGCAGCCGTCGCCAGTTGGCCAATGTGGTGGCGGATACCGATCGCTTCGTACAACGACTCAATGACACCTTCGCCGATCCCTCAGGTGGCAAATCTGATGAGCCACGCGCAGCAGTGATCAAATCGCTGCCTCTCTCTGAGAGAAATGAGCTGTCGGCAGAGCATGAGAATGGGAGCGAGAAAGAGGAATCTCGGCTAAACTGAGATGACACTATGAACCAATCAGACCTGCACCCATTATGATCAATGTTCTCCTCGTTGATGATCACGATCTGGTACGTACCGGCATTCGTCGTCTTCTGGATGATGTTAGCGGCATTAAGGTCTATGCAGAGGCGGGCAGTGGAGAGGACGCCATCAGTTCGGCGCGCAAAACCCGTCCCGATGTGGTGCTGATGGATGTCTCGATGCCCGGCATCGGCGGGCTTGAGGCGACTCGCAAGCTGAAGCAGATCTATCCCGATCTACCCATCATCATCGTTACCGTCCACACCGATGCCCCGTTCCCCTCCAGTCTGCTCAAGGCGGGGGCAACCGGATACCTTCACAAGGGGGTCTCGGTCGATGAGATCATCAGTGCGATTAAGGCGGTACACAACGGCCAGCGTTATATCAGTGCCGACATTGCTCAAAATCTTGCCCTGTCACTACTTCCTGGAAATGAAGGATCCCCCTTCGAAACACTCTCGCAGCGTGAAATGCAGGTAATGATCATGCTGGTGCAGGGTAACAAGGTGCAACATATCTCAGACAAGCTCTGCCTCAGCCCCAAAACTATCAGTACCTACCGCACCCGACTGTTCGACAAACTGAATGTGGGCAATGATGCAGAGCTGACGCGTCTGGCGATGCACCACGGGATCCTCGACGGCCTGTAACTACAAAGCGATTGCGCGGGCTGGTGCGCAACTGTTGTAATTCCCCTCATGACTACCCCGACCTCGAACCCGAATCCGAACTCGGCGCCATTCGATAGTAAGGCATTCCTCAAAACCCTCACCAGCCTTCCTGGTGTCTATCGTATGCTTGATAACGAGGGGAGGGTGATCTACGTCGGCAAGGCGAAAAACCTCAAAAAACGGGTCAGCAGTTACTTTCGCAACAGTGGGTTAGCCCCCAAAACCCGGGCGCTAGTGGCCAATATTACCGCGATAGAGATCACGGTTACTCACACTGAGAACGAGGCGCTGCTGCTTGAGAATAACCTTATCAAACAGCTGCGCCCGCGCTACAACATCCTGCTGCGCGATGACAAGAGCTACCCCTATCTTTACCTCTCCGCCGATCCCTTCCCACGTCTTGGCTTTCACCGGGGCAAGCGGGGTAAAAGCGGTCACTATTTCGGCCCCTATCCCAGTGCCTCGGCGGTGCGAGATAGTCTCAATCTGCTGCAGAAGCTCTTTCCCGTGCGCCAGTGTGAAGAGCATTTCTATCGCAATCGCTCCCGGCCCTGCCTGCAATACCAGATCAAACGCTGCTCCGCCCCCTGTGTCGGACTGGTGAGTGAGGAGGCGTACGGTGAGGATGTGCGCCACGCAGTGATGTTTCTTGAGGGCAAGGACAATGCCATCATCGATGAACTGGTCGCCGGTATGGAGCATGCCTCTGAGGCGCTGGCATTCGAGCAGGCGGCACACTATCGGGATCAGATCGCCAACCTGCGCCGGGTGCAGGAGAAGCAGTATGTAATGGGCGAGGGGGGCGATCTCGATGTGGTTGCTGTCAGGGTCGCCAACGGTATCGGTTGTGTGCAGCTCTTCTTTATCCGCGGTGGGCGCAACTTGGGCAACAAGAGCTACTTTCCCAGCCACACCGCTCAGAGTGATGAGGCCGAACTACTGCAGGCCTTCCTCCCACAGTACTACCTGGCGGAGGGGCGCAGTGGCAGCAGCCTGCCCGATGAGATCATCGTCAGCCACACCCTGCCCGATCAGCTGCTGTTGCAGCAGGTACTGAGTGAGCGGGCGGGTCACAAACTCACTATCAGCGACAGCGTTCGGGGTGATCGTGCCCGTTGGCTACAACTGGCCCACACCAATGCCGAACAGGCACTCAGCAGCCATCTTGCCACCAGGGCCAACATATACGCCCGTTTCATCGCCCTGCAGGAGGCTTTTGCCCTGGATGAGCTGCCACAACGTATCGAGTGCTTCGATATCAGCCATACCATGGGAGAGGCCACCGTCGCCTCCTGCGTCGTCTTCGACACCAATGGTGCCCTGAAGAGTGACTACCGGCGCTATAACATTGAGGGGATCACCCCCGGTGATGATTACGCCGCTATGAAGCAGGCCCTCTCCCGCCGCTTCAAACGACTCAAGGAGGGGGAGGGGAGGTACCCTGATATCCTGCTCATCGACGGCGGTAAAGGGCAGCTGGCACAGGCAGAGGAGGTGATGGCCGAGCTGCAGGTGGTCGGAGTCTTGTTAATAGGCGTTGCCAAAGGGGCGGAACGGCGTCCCGGTCTGGAACAGTTGATATTGTCCGGTCAGGCGAGGCCCACTATACTGCCAGCTGACTCACCGGCACTGCACCTGATACAGCAGGTGCGCGATGAGGCTCACCGCTTCGCCATCACAGGCCACCGTCAGCGGCGCGCCAAAGCACGACGCGGCTCGGTACTAGAGGGGATCCCGGGGCTGGGGCCAAAGCGCCGTCAAACGCTACTTAAGCAGTTTGGCGGCCTGCAGGAGGTCGCCCGCGCCGGTGTTGAAGAGCTGTGCAAGATCAAGGGGATCAGTCGCCAGCTGGCGCAAAGCATCTACGACACCTTACATAACGACGAAGCCTGAAGAAACTATGAACAGTCTGCCCAACTACCTGACCATACTGAGGATTCTGCTCATCCCGGTCTTTGTCCTCTTCTACTATATCGATATACGGCATGGCCACCTTATCGCCACCGTTTTCTTCGCTCTGGCGGGGTTAACCGACTGGCTAGACGGTTATCTGGCGCGCAAACTGGAGGTCACCTCCGCCTTTGGTGCCTTTCTCGACCCGGTTGCTGACAAGCTGATGGTTGCTACAGCACTTATCCTCATTGTCGATAGCAATCCGACGCCCTATAGCGGGATCTGGTTAGCACTTCCTGCCGCCGTCATTGTAGGGCGTGAAATCACCATATCGGCCCTGAGAGAGTGGATGGCCGAAGTAGGGGCCTCCTCAAAGGTCGCCGTCAGCATGCTCGGCAAGGTAAAAACCACCGCCCAGATGCTCGCCCTGGTGCTGCTCATCTACGGTCAGCCCGTCGCCGGCCTCAATATCGCCCAGATCGGGCTTGGGCTGCTCTATATCGCCGCTATTCTTACCCTCTGGTCAATGATCAACTATTTGCGCGCCGCATGGCCCGCGCTTATGGCCAAAGGCTAAAATAGTTGCCCTGCGGGGGTTGACTTTGAGCGGTCACAGATTAGAATGTGCGCCATCTTGTGACGCGGGAATAGCTCAGTTGGTAGAGCACAACCTTGCCAAGGTTGGGGTCGCGAGTTCGAATCTCGTTTCCCGCTCCAAATTCCGGAAAAACCCCGGCCGACAAACGACCGGGGTTTTTTCATAATAGAGCAGCAAAAGATCCCGGCCGGGTAGCAAAGCGGTTATGCACTGGATTGCAAATCCATGTAGATCGGTTCGACTCCGGTCCCGGCCTCCATCAAAAAAGCGTTCCACAGAGAGCGCTTTTTTTTCGTCTGAGTATTTAAAGCAAAAGGCTGAAACTCTGCTGCCGCTAGGTTAGAATTGCGGCTCTCCATTCAGGCCCGGATGGCGAAATTGGTAGACGCAAGGGACTTAAAATCCCTCGGTGGTAACACTGTGCCGGTTCGACCCCGGCTCCGGGCACCAAATCTTCTAAACTTCATTACTACTACTCAATTTCATGAACTTAACGCAATCGTGTTATTGACGAAGTGAGGATAACCCTTCACGGCATCTATCCAGCTCACATCGAAATTTAAGAAAATCCTCATCATCCATAAACTCAGCGGCCATGTGGATGGCATTCTTTGCCAAACTGGAGTGCATCTGTGCTGAGGTATTGTCTCCCTGTCTGGCATAGTTGATAGCCATGTGGATGTGATGCCAGGCAGAAGCGCAAAGCCTGTTGCTGATATCGGGTTGTAGCGTAGTGGTGGCGTGGTGATGCTGAAAGTAGCTGGAGAGGCCATCACTGTGATTTGTGGTCGGGCCTGGCGATAAGGGATGAGCGTGAGGGGTATTGTGATGTTGATCACCACGGTATTTCGTATCGTCGTCGGAATGAGTTTCCGCAACAGACGAAGTAGTCTCTTTTTTCTGCTCTGTATTGGTTATACAACTGTTACAGAGTGTTCCAATGTAGTCGTCGAGATCTGAAAAGAGGCTTTCAGTTGTTACGCCAGCGGCAAAACTGTTGTGACTGCTGAAACGAATGGTCAGGATCTTTCTGGTTACAAGCCCGTAGAGGCACTTTAATGCCGAAAGCAGATTATTAGCGTTATCATCTGACATTCTAAAATAGTAGTACTTTTCATATGACAACTCCATGTAATAAATCGGTCGAACTCCTCATGGGAGGCCATGGCCTCCGGCCCTGTCCGCCCACCTACATAACTTCGCATAATCTCTATTATGTAAAGTAGCGTATATGACGCAATACCAGATCGAATCTTTGGGTTTACTTCGGAGATATACGCGTGAGAAGTGTCTTTTGGCTCTTAATCAGCCGATTCCGCATCCTGCGGCCCAATTTGCGGCAGTAGTTTGGCCATCCCCTCTTTGAGGGGTTTTACCAGGGCCGGGGCTTCGACCTCGATAATGGTCTCGATCACCCATTTATTGTCTGCGCCGCCCATCACAGCATCGATGTTGTTGGCAAAATAGCGCAGCATCGGGTAGCTGGGCGCACCATCGACGAGGTTGAATTCCGCGTAGCCATCTAACCGCTCATTGAGCTTTTCAACGAAGGGCGCCTGGTAGTCACCCTCACCCAGCTCTTCAATCTGGTTCTCTATCATCGTGTTAATGAGGTGGCCAGCCAGTGTCTGGGTAAAGCGCATCCGCTCATCCTGCGGTAATTCGTCGTAGGCAATGCGGTCTGCCAGTTGCAGTAAAAATATTCCAAATTCACCTATTGCATCAATAAGTTGGGCGTTATCTTTAAAGTTAAATCCATCATTGTAGAGCTTGTTTGCCGCCCCTGAGGCGAGCTTCCAGAGGTTCATCCCCATCGCCCCGGCAATGGTCTCAACCGACTTGGGCTTCTGCTTGTTGTGGAACTGGGTTCTGATACGTGCCATGGGGTTCCTCGTGCGGGTGTTGGCAGCGGCCGGGCTGCGTGCTAGCCTCAGGTAAAGGCCAACCATATTACTAGGTATTAATATGGTTCCTCAAGTCAGAGACAAGGGCATCGATTATGAGGCATGAAGAGCACTTAGCGCTAACAGAACAGGTACAGCAGAACTGCCACCTCTCTGATGCCCACTTTGCCCGCGACTACTCGCTCTGTATCTATCTGTTGAAGATGCGTGAGTTCTATCGCTGGGAGCAGGGGATCGCGTTTGGCGAACCTCTGCCGAAGGGGCCGCTGGGAGAGTGGCTGACGGCGCGCGAGGCGCACTGGGAGACAAT
The DNA here is from genome assembly GCA_029879245.1 of Chromatiales bacterium. Taxonomy (GTDB): domain Bacteria; phylum Pseudomonadota; class Gammaproteobacteria; order Thiohalomonadales; family Thiohalomonadaceae; genus JAPHSX01. The sequence goes on from JAOUQQ010000007.1 coordinate 28,111, forward strand.
AGAAGAGAGCGACTTTGTGGCGCTTGAGCTCGATCAGACCCCGCTTCCCCCCTTTGAGAGCGCCCCTATCAACCAGCGGCTGGTGCAAAACGGTATGGTCTATAGCGGCGGCTACTGTGGCGATAAGCCCCACTTTTTTCTAGCCGAACTGGAGCAGGTTGAGAAGATGGGAGAGACGACGATTTACATCTCCGGCCACGAGTTGGCCCGCGAACTGACCGCACCGCCGGCGATGAGTCTTGGAAATACCATCTTTCTGCGGCGTGAGTCGCTACGGCGGATGATCTGGGAGAAACTGGAGGAGTGGGGCTGGCAGGACCCCAACCGGGCGATTGCACGGGCCGCCGCCTACTACGACTTTGACAGCGACCTGCTGGGAGCACTCGATGCCATCACCGACGATGAGCTCAACACCCTGTTGCAGCATGAACTGGGCGAGCTGGCGGCAGGTGAGCTGCTGGGCGGTGAGTGGGAGGCGATGCTCACTGCCCTGCCCCGCTCTCGTGAACAGTTTCAGCTTCGTGCGATACGGGACCACCTGGTTGACTGTGAGCATACCCTGCCCCGACTTTTGCACGATGGACGCGAGGCGGCGATCCACTTCTACTTCGCCAACTTCACCACCATGCGCCGCGCCATCTTTCCGCTACTCCATAACGCCTATCTGCAGTGGCTTGATGGTGGTGATCGGCGTATCCTCCATCAGGCGTGCAGACGCGGTGCAGAGCACTGGCGCAAGCTGGCCGATGAGGCACTGGGGCGTTATCGTCACGGTGATGGCAAGCTGCGCAAGCGGCTGCAGATGAGTGATGAGGAGCTGATGCTTTAATGAGATGTTATACCGTTAAACGGGTGTGCTGGAGTGATGAGGCGGAGCCTTTGCGAAGGATCCGTGAGAGCGTCTTCATGCAGGAGCAGCAGGTCCCCGCCGATCTGGAGTGGGATGGAGAGGATGAGGGTGCCATTCATCTGCTTGCCTATGACGATACACATAGCGCCATTGGCTGTGCCCGTGTGCTTGCCGATGGGCATATCGGTCGCATGGCGGTACTCAAACCGTGGCGCGACAATGGGGTGGGCAGTGCACTGCTACGTGAGGCCATTGCGGTAGTGCGCGAGTTTGGCTGCGACGTCGCCTTTCTCGATGCCCAGTGTGAGGCGATCCCCTTCTATCAACGCGAACACTTTGTCGCAGAGGGTGAGGTCTTTCTGGATGCCGGAATTCCGCATCGAAAAATGAGGCTCCCCCTGTCACTTGAAGCTGCCGGGTACTAGTATTAGGGTTGAGGGTAGCAAACAGATTAATGGTAGAGCAGCGATGGACTACACACTCGACAGTGATAGCAGCAAACAGACCTTTGACAGCTCAGAGCAGAACCGGCAACTGGCGCTGCAACTGGTGGAACAGGCGAGCCATGAGGTTCTGATCGCCAGTTATGATTTTGATACGCGCATCTACAGCAATAGTGAATTTGTCGATGCCCTCTCCGCTCTTGCACGCAAACATCGCGACGCGCGGGTCAATATTCTGGTGTGGAACACTACCTCGGCGGTAAAAAACGGCCACCGCGTGATCGACCTGGCGCAGCGTCTCACCAGTAGCATCCACATCCACGAGCCAGACAGGGTACACAAGGACTTTGTCGAGTCGTTCATGGTGGTCGATGGCTGCGCCTATCTGCGCCGGCCCGTCGCCGATCGCTTTGAGGGAGAGGCCGACTTTCACGCCCCCCTCCTCGCCCGTGACCTGAAGGAGCGCTTTATGGAGATGTGGGAGCGCTCTACCCCCAGCTCCGAATTCCGTCGCCTGAGAATCTAGCCGATGCGGCCTCTGCTTCTGCTCTCACTCCTGCTGCTACCGCCTGCAGCGCTGGCACAGTTAAACTTTATTACCCTGCATCATCGTAACGCCGAACAGTTGCTGCCGCTGTTGCAACCGGTAGTCGATGAGGGGATACGCCTTAGCGGTCAGGGGCCGACACTGATTGTCAACAGTCGTCCGGAGCAGTTGGCAGAGATTCAGCAACTGGTTGCGCAGCTTGATACCCCGTTGCGCTCACTGCTGATCACGGTGAGCCAGGGTGATGGTGAAGCCACCACGGGGCTAAGTGGTGACATTCACGATGAGCTACAACGGCCAACGATACATATCGCCGCAACCGCGAAAAAGTCACGTGAGAGTGTGAGGCAACAGATTCGCGTGATCGAGGGCGAATGGGCCTTGATCTCTGCCGGTGAGTCGGTGCCGTTTGTGACACAAACCACCACGCAATCACATCGCGGCGTTACCACACAGAAGTCGGTCGACTATCGTGACCTGCAGAGCGGATTTGAGGTACGCCCGCGTCTGAGTGGTGAGCGGGTCACCCTGGAGGTTCGTCCCTTTCGCGCCAAACGCTCAGATGATAACAGTGCCGTGATCGAACAGCAGACGATCGACACCACCGTTAGTGGCACGCTGGGCGAATGGATCGAGATTGGTGGTGTGAGTGAAGATAGGTCGCACGATCGTCTTGGCACCGTTTATGCCACAGGCAAACAACAGACCACAACCCGTAACGTTAAACTGAAGGTTGAACCCCTTCCCAACTAACCCCACAGGCCCATGCAACAACACCCCGTACACTATCGCGTAATGCCCTCTGATCCAGCGGCTCATCTCTTTACCGTTGAGCTGACGATTCAGCAACCCAACCCTGATGGCCAGCGCCTCTCGCTGCCTGCGTGGATCCCCGGTAGCTATATGATCCGCGACTTTGCCAGGAACATTGTCACCATCACCGCTGAGTGTTGTGGCAGGGCCGTGACACTGCATAAGATCGACAAACAGGCATGGCAGGCTGATCCGTGTGACGGTGCGTTACAGATCCGCTACACCGTCTACGCCTGGGACCTCTCGGTACGCAGCGCCCACTTTGACCAGCAACACGCCTACTTTAATGGCACCAGTCTCTTTCTACGGGTAGCAGGGCAGGATGAGGTGTCATGTAGTGTCGAGCTGCTGCCGCCAGAGGGGGATGAGTATCAAAGCTGGTGTGTCGCCACCACTCTGCCGCTAAACGGTGCCACCCTCTACGGCTTTGGCGGCTACCAGGCGGCCGATTACGATGAGCTGATCGACCATCCGGTAGAGATGGCAGACTTTACGCTGATCAAGTTTGAGGCTCGAGGTACGCCACATGAAGTGGCTATCACCGGTAAACACTATGCCGACTGCGGTCGCATCGCAGATGACCTGAAAAAGATCTGCGAGTATGATATCGACCTCTTTGGCGAACTTCCCGAGATGGCGCGTTACCTCTTTCAGGTGATGGCCGTTGGCGAAGGTTACGGCGGACTGGAGCATCGCAGTTCCACCTCCCTGCTCTGCTCGCGCGATGACCTGCCAGTTAAAGGTGGGGACAAGATCAGTGAAGGTTATCGAAACTTCCTCGGCCTCTGCGCTCACGAGTACTTTCACACCTGGAATGTTAAGCGCATTAAACCTGCCGTCTACCTCCCCTACGACCTGCAGCAGGAGACCCACACACCACTGCTCTGGTTCTTTGAGGGGGTGACCAGCTACTACGACGACCTTACCCTCTACCGCAGTGGCTGTATCGACAAAGAGAGCTACCTCGAGTTACTCGGTCAACAACTCACCCGCCTGCTGCGAACCCCCGGGCGTAACAAACAGACGGTGAGTGATTCAAGCTTCGACGCCTGGACAAAACTATACAAGGCGGACGAAAACGCAACCAACGCGATCGTCAGCTATTACAACAAGGGGGCAGTTGTTGCACTCTGCCTCGATCTCACCATTCGCAAGATGAGCAATAACAGAAAATCACTCGACGATGTGATGCGTGCCCTGTGGCAACACCATGGAAAACCGCTGATTGGTGTGAGCAGCGAGGGTCTGGAACAGTTTATCAGCGAGGTAAGTGGTGTTGAGTTAAAACCCTTTTTCGATCTTGCCTTGCGCAGCACTGATGATCTACCGGTAGCTGAGTTACTATGCGGCTTTAATGTTACCTACCACACCCGCCCTGCCGATGGCGCCGATGACAAGGGTGGTAAGGCGGGTAATGGAAAACGGCCACCCCACTACACCGGGCTGCGCCTTGCCGCGGAGAGTGGTAGTGCCAAAGTAACTGCTGTACTAAATGGTTCACCGGCACACCTGGCCGGGATTAGTGCAGGAGATGTGATCATTGCGGTAGATTGGCTAAAGAGCGATCAGGGTAAGATCAGCAAACATCTAGCTCGGTTTGCCATTGGTGATAGTGTGGTATTGCACGGTTTTCGCCGGGATGAGCTAAAAGAGTGGACGCTGGTTCTAGATACACCTATAGCTGATACTGTTTGGCTCTCCACTTCAGATAGTACAGACAAGCAACTGTGGCATAGATCACGTTAAATTTTGTATCGTGGTACAGATAATTTTTCGACTTATATCCCTATTTTGATAATTTCCTGACTAATAACCGTAATATTGGTGTTTCGTCACATTATAATCCTTTCTTCTTGATATAGAGTCTCCTGTAATACAAACGTTTATAGATGAGTGATCTGATCAGCATACGGGGTAGGTCATTCATCATATGAAAGAATAAATATATTGGAGGGGTCTTTCATGAGTGAACTCTATATCTGGCCTGATATGCCGTTTCTCTCTATCAGCGTTCTGGTAGCTGCGAGCATGGTATTTCTCTATCTCGCGCGAACCCCCATGCAAAAGGCGCTGGAGAGTATAGATGAGGGTATCGCAGGCGGACTCACCAGAATCTCCGCCTGGATTAATTTAGTCGTCGTTAAGATGCGTGACAAAAACCGCCAGGTTCTCCTGGAGTCGAGTATTGCCGAAACGGAGGATAAGATACTGCACGAGTTTAGGCGAATGGAGTCAGGGTATGTGAAACACCTCGCCGACTACCCTGCACTGCATCTTAAGCTGGATGAGAGTATCGCCATCGTTGATGCAGACTATACCGAGTGTGGCCAGGTAATTCCTGAGGCGCCCGGCTGGAACGATGCCGCTGCATCTATCGCCCAGATCAAGAGCAACGGCTCCAGTGATCGGATGATCGAGAAGATGCTGAAAGAACTGCACAAGTCTGCTATTGAGGGTGAGAAAAATGCCTTATCCGAGATGCGCAAAACCGCCTCACAGCGTCACAAGATCCTCTCTGGCATGTCATCCACATGGGGGAAAATTCTCAAGATAATGAAGACAGTTGAGTCGAAGGTCTCACTGGTACTGGAGACTACCCACAAGATCGAAAAATTCATGAAGGAGTATGATGCCATTCGTCAGGGGGGCGAACAATCTATCGATATGCTCTCCTCGCGCGCAACCAAGCTCTTCATCTTCTCCATGTTAGTGATTCTGGTCGCCGGTTTTGGTGCCTTTATCAACTTTCAGCTCATCGCCCTGCCGATGTCTGAACTGGTACCCGCCGGTACCCGTGTGCTGGGGCTACAGGTATCAGATGTCGCGGCACTGGTTATAGTGACTCTGGAGGTGGTGCTGGGTATCTTCCTGATGGAGGCGTTGGGGATCACCAATATCTTCCCGCAGATCTCCAGTATGACCATGGGCAAGCGTCGTCTGCTGCTCTATGCATCTATACTGGGGCTCTTCTTTCTTGCGTCGGTAGAAGCCGCACTTGCAGTGCTGCGTGAGCATATTGCCGAGACCAACGCAGCGACGACTCAGGCGCTGGCGGGTAAGGCAATAACCGCCAGTGAGAGCGATTCAAACATTACGGTTATTGGCCAGGCGACCCTCGGCTTCGTGCTTCCCTGGATCCTGGCAATGGTTGCCGTACCGCTGGAGATGTTGATCGAGAGTGGCCAGCATGTGCTGACCAAACTGCTCATCCTGATCATCATCCTGTTGGGCTACATCGTTGGTATTCTGGGTCACATCCTCAATACGGCAATGAAGGCGTTCGTTCACCTCTATGATGCCTATATCATCGTGCCGATGAAGATCGGCGAACTGATTAGTCGTAAATCCTAGCGCGCGGTAATGAGGAGTGGAACAGTGATGATTAAGCGAGCACTTTATACAGGCATTGTCGCCGCCTCTGCCATAACGCTGAGCTCCTGCTCAGACAATAGGGATTATGAGACTGCGATCTGTGCCCTGGCGGATATCTCTGGCACCTATGCGCAGGAGAAGGAGAGTATGGTCAATATCATTAAGGCGGGCATTCTTCCCAAACTGCTGCCGGGGGATAGCCTCTACCTTATCACCATCAACAGCAGCAGCTTTGATGAAAATAACATCAAGGCACAGCTAAAGCTCGACTACCGGCCATCCCAGGCCAATCGGCAACGACTAGAATTCTCTGAGACGCTGGACAAATTTGTTAAGGATAAGGAGAAATCGAGTCATACCGACATCAGTGGCGCGATGATGCTCTGTGGCGGGCAGCTGAAGAAGACACAGGCGGGTACCCAACTTATGTTTATTTTTAGTGACATGAAGGAGGAGCTAAAGCCGGGGCTTAAACGCAGCTTTAATAAAGATGAGTTTAACAGTATCGATATCACGGCGATGAATGTTATTAAGCTTAAGGCCGATAACATCGACCCGCAAAAATACCGCTCACGGATGGAGAAGTGGGGGAAACGGGTAATGGATCATGGTGCCAGGAGCTGGAATGCCGATCTGGAGCCCGCGGATATTACCGAATACATTGACGACAAGCGCTAAAAGCAATTAGTCATAATTGAGAGGCGGGGCCCTGGGCAATCGGGTACCGCCTTTTTTGGTTGTACAATTCATCGCAGGCAATTACGCTACAGTATCAAACTGATGGAGATCCACTGGCTATCACATGTCTCTAAACTCAATGATCTTACGTCTCCTGCAACTTGCCATATGGATGACGATTTTAACAACCACCGCACTCAATGCCAGTGAGATAAAATCCGATGAGGCGATCACCTACTTCCCTACTAATGGTTACTATAATGAGAGGTCGGCTGAGTGGCGGATACCGATCCATGGCTGGATCTATGAGGCAGAGTACGACTCACTGTGGCGTAATGGCGCTATGGCGTTACTCAAGTTGCGGCTTGGGCTTGAAGATGGAATGGACGGTAGTGAGCATCTAAAAGCACGCGGATGGCCCTTTATTGTTGATAATGAGCGCGGCAAAGCGCTTAGCATCGCCTTTAGCGATACCTCGCTAACACTCCACCCATCAGAGGCCAATGGTCATTTTCATGGTGAAGTGACGCTGCAAGAAAAAGGGATGCTACAGCTCGACCTTGAGCCATGGATTGCCTTTACAACCGTAATGCCGGAGGGTGACAACCGTAGCTTCACGGCCTCTGTGCAGTTACTCTCTCCTACCGGGCTTTCTGTCATCTCCGATATCGATGACACTATCAAGCACAGCCACGTTCTTGATCACGAAGAGTTACTGAAGAACACCTTTATTCGTGACTTCAAGGCAGTACCAGGCATGTCACAACAGTATCGTAAGTGGCAACAGCAGGAGGCAGCCTTTCATTATGTCACCGGTTCACCGTGGCAGCTCTACCCGGCGCTGAGTGATTTTGTTGTGCAACACGACTTTCCACGCGGCAGTTTTATGATGAGGGAGCTTCGTATCAAAGATCGTTCACTAATCGACTTTCTCGGCTCCTCGTTCGATTATAAGGTGAGCGCGATCAGCGAGCTTCTGCAACGCTATCCCCTACGCCACTTTATTCTGGTGGGTGACTCCGGAGAGAGAGATCCAGAGATCTATAGTGAGATAGCAAAACGATATCCGAAACAGATCCGTGCCATTTATATTCGCAATGTGACGGATGAAAAAGCGAGTGATGAACGTTTTAAACAGCTATTTACCGAACTACCCGATACACGATGGAAGCTGTTTAACCGTGCAGAGGAGCTGGAGTAGAGTTAGCGTCCCTCCAGTTCGCGAACAACCTGTACCATTGCCGAGGTCAGCCTGCTCAGTTGCTCGGATGTGATCACATAGGGTGGCATCACGTAGAGCAGCCTGCCAAAGGGTCGGATCCAGACACCCAGCTCCACCAGCCGCGGCTGAATCCAGCCCATATCAACAGGTTTCTTCAATTCAACCACCCCTATCGCCCCCTTTATCCGTACATCGGCAACGCAATGGTACGAGGCACACTCAGCGAGTTCCGCTGTGAGCTGTGATGCAATCGCAGATACCCGCTTCTGCCAGGGCGAGGCGAGCAACAGGTCGATAGAGGCGTTGGCCACCGCGCACGCCAGTGGATTGCCCATAAAGGTGGGACCGTGCATCAACACCCCACTGCCATCGGCGGCAATCCCCTCTGCCACCGCTCTTGTGGTGAGGGTGGCGGCCAGAGTCATAGTGCCGCCGGTCAGTGCCTTACCCAGGGTGAGAATGTCAGGGACGATACCCGCCTGCTCATAAGCAAAGAGGGTACCGCTGCGCCCAAAGCCGGTGGCGATCTCATCGAGGATCAGCAACACCTGGTACTCATCACACAACGCCCGCATCTGGCGCAGATACTCAGGGCAGTAGAAGTGCATCCCACCCGCCCCCTGTACGATCGGTTCGAGGATCACCGCGGCGATCTGTTTATGGTTCTCCTTCAGCAGGCGAACCAGCTCAAACAGATGTGAGTCGTCCCACTCATCATCGTTACGGCACTCGGGTCGTGGGGCGAAGAGGTGCTCGCTCAGCACAGAACCAAACAGGGTGTGCATTCCATTTTCCGGATCGCAGAGCGCCATCGTGCCGAAGGTATCGCCGTGATAGCCGCCCCGCACAGTCAGCAGGCGACGCTTCTCCCCCCTCCCCTGCGCGAACCAGTACTGCAGCGCCATCTTGATCGCCACCTCTACCGAGATCGAACCAGAATCGGCGAGAAAGAGATGTTGCAGCGGTTCGGCGGTGATCTCAATGAGTCGCCTGGCCAACTCAGCCGCAGGTTCATGAGACAACCCGCCAAACATGACGTGGGACATGGTGTCGATCTGCCCCTTCAGCGCCGCATTGAGTTCAGGCACGTTGTAGCCATGGATGGCCGCCCACCAGGAGGACATGCCGTCTACCAGCATTCGACCGTCTGCCAGTTGTAGTTCGACACCGCTGGCCGAGACCACCGGAACGGTGGGAAATGGGCGAAGCATAGAGGTATAGGGGTGCCAGAGGTGGTCACGGTCATATTGGTGCCACGCTGGTGGGGGATTGCTTAGAGACATTTAGGATCAACTTTCACGATACAGTCCATTATCGGCAGAGGCGACAGCACATGCAACGGTGTGGTCGTATCAAAATTCTATCAAAGCCTGTCAGGATCCTGTCATGTCACTAAGCGAGCAGTGGCATGAATATGACAGATATAGACATGAATAAGCGTATAAAATGATGATCTATATTAACTTAATATTGGCATGGATTATGCATGGAATTGGCGTGTGGTTTTCTGCGGCTGGATTGGCCGCAGGACTCCTCCCTCCACGCACTGTGGTGTTTTTAACGCGTCTCGCCGAGACGCGTTTTTTTATTCCCCCCTCTACAATACGAACAATTGCACTACAGACATCTGGCATACAACTTGCCCGCTACTATTTCGGAGGCTGAGGCTTGTAATAGAGGCTCAGTGTGGCATTATCAACGCTGTTACGTTTTGAACGAACAAATGGAGGCCGTCAATGGTAAAACGTATTGTACTTATGTTGTCGGTATTGATGTCTATCACATCAATATCCCTGCCGCTCTATGCTCAGGGGGAGGAAGAGCAGCAGTCCGATACCTCAACCACAACGACCAAACCAGATAAAGAGAAGGATAAAAAAGAGGCCGGTAGTGGTGGAAGTGAAGACTGCGATTAAAGCACAACAATAGAGTAACCAAAGCAAATTCGTTACAAGTACATGTATAGCGTAACGAAGGGTACATAACAATAGTATACAAACCAGAGGAGAGCATCGTAATGAAATTAATCCAGCTCGTTACATCCGTGGCGCTGATTGGCAGTATGACACTTGGTGCTTATGGCAGCGCCAACGCTGCGGATGTCACGGTAAAAATAACCCCTAAAATGGCAGCCGCCAAAGTCAAGCATGATGGAAAGACTATCACTGTCATGCGTAATCAGAATCAGGAAAACACCATCAACCCCGACTTTGCCAAGACCTCTCGCAAGTGCCCGCCCTTCTGCATTCGTCCCTTCAATACAGCCAAGGGAGTTGAGACCATTGGTGAACTTGAAGTTATCGAGTATGCAAAACAGATGTCAGACGGTAAGAAGGTGATGCTGGTCGATAACCGCACCCCCGACTGGCACGCCAAAGGCACGATACCCGGTGCCGTCAATGTACCCTTTACCAGGATCAATCGTAGCAAGGGTGCCGATGACCTCTCCTTTGCCGAGGCCCTTGAGCTGTTTGGCGCTACTGAGGGCGCAAAGGGGTGGGATTTCAGCAAGGCCAAAACCCTGGTGATGTTCTGTAATGGGATGTGGTGTGGCCAGTCTCCTCTGGGTATAGAGGGTATTATGGATCTGGGTTACCCCGCAGATAAAATTAAGTGGTACCGCGGCGGCATGCAAAGCTGGGAAATCGTCGGTCTGACTACCGTAAAGCCCTAACCACTAACTACAGAATAAACATGAGGTTAACAACATGATGAAGAGTAATATGTTTAAGGGAATCGTTATTGCCGCAGCCGCCTCCGTTCTTGTCGCCTGCGGGGCTACGACCCCAGAAAAATCTGAGGGCGCAGATCTTGCGGTAAAAATCACTCCAAAGATGGGTAGTGCTACGGTCAGTTTGAATGGTAGTGATGTCACCATTCAGCGTAATCAGGACCAGAAAAATATGGTTAATCCTGATTTTGCCAAGACCTCACGCAAGTGTCCCCCCTTTTGTATCCGTCCTATTTCTACGGCGAAGGGTGTCGAGACCATCGCAGAACTTGAGGTAATTGATTACATTAAACAGGTGGCTGCGGGGAAGAATGTCCTGCTTGTTGATAATCGTACCCCAGACTGGCATGCCAAGGGCACTATCCCAGGAGCCGTTAATGTGCCGTTCACCAAGATCAACCGCAGCAAGGGTGCCGATGATGTTTCACTTGCCGAGGCACTTGAGCTATTTGGCGCCGAAGAGGCCGGTAAGGGATGGAATTTCAGCAATGCCAAGACTCTGGTGATGTTCTGTAACGGAATGTGGTGTGGCCAGTCTCCGCTGGGTATCGACGGTATCATGGACATGGGCTATCCCGCAGAGAAGATCAAGTGGTATCGCGGTGGTATGCAGGACTGGGAGATTCTAGGTCTGACTACCGTCAAACCCTGAGCGTTCTATCTAAACTAAAAAAGGCGACCGCGAGGTCGCCTTTTTTATTGGTACAGCACAAATCAATTAAGCAGTACGCAGTCGTTTCACATAACGATAGAGGGTGCGTTCACTGACGCCAAGTAGCATCGCTGCATTGGCCCGGTGTCCCTCACACTGCTCAAGGGCCCGCAGTACAGCCTCCTCACTCAGACGTCCATGGCGACGGCGCAGTAATCTATTATTACCGTACATGACCTCCCCAGCGGATTTAACCGTGTGACCTCCATGCGGAGTCTCTCCCTCCAGCACGATGTGCTCCGGCCTCAGCAGCTCTTCGCCATAGGCGAGGATTGCCGCACGTTCAATAATATTGCGCAGCTCCCGTACATTGCCCGGGTAGTCGTAACCGAGCAGTGCCTCGATCACCTCCGGCGAGATCGGGATAAAGCGATCACCCTCCTCCATTGTCAGCAGAAAGTGTTCAGCCAGGGCGGGAATGTCATCCGGGCGTTCACGTAGAGAGGGGACATTGACCGGAAAAGCGGAGAGGCGGTAGTAGAGATCCTGACGGAATAAACCACGATCTGACATCTCCTTAAGGTTTTTGTTGGTGGCGGCGATCACCCGCACATTGACCTTAATGTAACTGGTACCACCCAGGCGACGGATGGTGCCACTTTCCAGGGCGCGCAGAAGTTTGGTCTGCAGTGACAGCGGCAGCTCGCCAATCTCATCGATGAACAGCGTGCCGCCATCAGCCACCTCAAACAGCCCCTTTTTTATCGAAGAGGCCCCGGTAAAGGCCCCCTTCTCATGGCCAAACAGTTCACTCTCGATCAAATTCTCTCCCAGAGTCCCACAGTCAACGATGACGAAGGGCATTGCCGAGCGCGATGAATATTGATGTATATATTCCGCCACATTCTCTTTTCCTACCCCACTTTCACCTAATAGCAGGACGCTGGTCTGGGTAGGTGCCACCCGCTGTAGCAGACTGGTCAGGCGCAACATTGGACGAGAGCGACCGATAAGGCTCATTCCCTCATCGCTGGATTTGTGTATCGGGTAGATATACTCCCCCACATAGATCACCTTGCCGTTGTCATCGAACAGCGGGGTTGAGTGGAGCTGCACGTGCTCCTCCTCACCATCGTGGTAGTGGATATGCATCACCTGAGTCGGCTGCTCTGTATCGAATACCGTCTCCAGTGGACAGTGTTCACCGTGCTGGCTGCAGGGGGAGTCGACATGGTGGGAGACCTCATAACAAAAACGGCCAACCACCTCATCGGAACGTGCGTGTCCATAGTGGTTAAGATAGTTTCTGTTGGCCGCAATAATTCGGTAGTTGCGATCGATCACCACAAACGGATCGGGAATTATGTTGATGACCTGCTGACAGGTCGGTAAACAGGGATCTGACATGGGCACCTCAAAAGAGAGCAGGAGAGACTATGACATGTCGTTTACTGTCATTTTATTCTAATACTGACAGATCCCTGTCAGATTTCATAGCCAGGCTATTGACCCTCCTGCCCCCCTTTCTTCACTAACACTAGCCGAATCACCTTTGCCACAAGCAGCAACGACGGCGTGCCGTGCATCAGCAGATCGAAGATATCGATCGGCCTCTGCAGTGTCCCCTCAGTGAGCATTCTCAGCTTCTCAACCAGATGCGGTTCCGGCGAGAAGGGGGCCAGACCGAGTCCGATGGCGATTAGTAGCAGGTGTGGTAGGGGAATTCTGTCGAGCCAGCTCATGGTCTCTCGCTTTGATTGATCGTTGGCGGGCGCCTACAATAGCCAGCTTTTGCGCCGCTGACCAGACCCAAAGCCCCTCAATGGATAAAAGACACCTCCCCGCCCTCCTCCCCCCTGCAGCCATCAAAGCGGGTGACCGTTTCCACTGCGGCCAGCTCTACGGCAGCAGCTTCGGTCTGCTGATCAGTAACGCGGCGCAGGCCCACCACGGCATGGTGCTGGCGATCACCCCAGACACCCCCAGCGCCAGCCGTCTGGAGGAGGAGCTGCGCTTCTACAACCGGGGCGTTGAGGCGATACCTGTAGTGAGTTTCCCCGACTGGGAGACCCTCCCCTACGACACCTTCTCCCCCTATCAGGACACCATCTCCGATCGCATCGCCGCCCTGCACCGCCTGCCGCAGCTGCAGCGCGGCATCCTGATCCTCCCCGTCTCCACCCTGATGCACCGCCTCGCCCCACGTGGTTACATTGAGGGGGGAAGCCTGATGCTCGACGTTGGCGACACCCTGGCGCTCGATGAGATGCGCCTGCGCCTGGAGCGTAGCGGCTACTCCTGCGTCTCCCAGGTGATGGAGCACGGCGACTTTGCGGTGCGCGGCTCGCTGCTGGACCTCTTCCCGATGGGCAGCAAGACCCCCTACCGCATCGAGCTGTTCGACGATGAGGTGGAGAGCATCCGCACCTTCGATGTGGAGAGCCAGCGCTCGGAAGAGAAGGTAGAGCAGATCCGACTGCTGCCGGCGCGCGAGTTTCCCCTCACCGAGGCGGCGATCAGACAGTTTCGCGAGGCCTACCGTGCCCAGTTTGAGGGCGACCCGCAGAAGAGCATCATCTACCGCGATGTGAGCGAGGGGCTCGCCCCGCCCGGCATCGAGTACTACCTGCCGCTCTTCTTCGATGAGACCGCCACCCTCTTCGACTACCTGCCAGAAGCGACGCAGCTCTTCACCCTCGAAGGGGTCGACGAGGCGGTTGAGGCGTTTCGCAGCGAGTATCTGGAGCGCTTCGAGATCGCCCAGTACCACACCGACCACCCGCCGCTGCCGCCGCGCCGCCTCTTCCTCGAGGTAGATGAGCTCTTCTCCGGCCTCAAGCGCTACCCGCGTTTCGAGCTACAGCACTTCGAACTGCATGAGGTGAAGCACGGCAACAACTTTGCCACCGCCACGCCCCCCGCCCTGACCCTCGATGGCCGCGCCAGCGACCCGAGCGCCGCACTGCGCAAATTTGTCGCAGAGTTTGCGGGGCGCATCCTCTTTGCCGCCGAGTCGGCGGGACGACGAGAACAGCTGCTCGATACCCTGCACGGTTGCGACATCCACCCCACCGCGGTCGATAGCTGGGGGCAATTTATCGCGAGCGATGCGAAGCTCGCCATCACCGTGGCACCGCTGGAGAGCGGCCTGCTGCTGCGCGAGCCGGCCATCGCGGTGATCGCCGAGCCGCAGCTCTACGGCGAACAGGTGATGCAGAAGCGCAGGCGACGCAGCCGCCAGCGCGACCCCGATGCGGTGGTGCGCAACCTCGCCGAGCTGCAGATCGGTGCCCCGGTGGTACACGAGGATCACGGCGTCGGCCGCTACCTCGGCCTGCAGAAGCTCTCCCTTGGTGAGACGGAGGGGGAGTTCCTCACCCTGGAGTATGCCGGTGGCGACAAGCTCTACGTGCCGGTGGTCTCGCTCCACCTGATTAGCCGCTACACCGGCGCCGCCCCGGAGAACACCCCGCTGCACAAACTCGGTAGCGGCCAGTGGGAGAAGGCCAAACGCAAGGCTAGCGAGAAGATCCGCGACGTGGCCGCCGAGCTTCTGGAGATCTACGCCCGCCGCGAGGCACGCCAGGGCTACTCCTACCCCATCGACGATGCCCAGTACCACGCCTTCTCCGCCTCCTTCCCCTTTGAGGAGACCCCGGACCAGGCCGACGCCATCGAGGCGGTGGTGGCCGATATGCGCTCCAGCAAACCGATGGACCGCCTGGTGTGTGGTGATGTCGGCTTCGGCAAGACCGAGGTGGCAATGCGCGCCGCCTTCCTCGCGGTAATGGGGGGCAAACAGGTGGCGGTACTGGTACCCACCACCCTGCTCGCCGAACAGCACACACAAAACTTTAGAGATCGCTTTGCCGACTGGCCGGTGCACATCGAATCGCTGTCGCGCTTCCGCTCCACCAAGGAATCGAACCAGGTGGTCGATGCGCTGGAGGCGGGCAGCGTCGACATCGTCATCGGCACCCACAAACTGCTGCAGGAGGGGATCGCCTATAAGCAGTTGGGCCTCGTCATCATCGACGAGGAGCACCGCTTCGGCGTGCGGCAGAAGGATAAATTCAAGGCGCTGCGTGCCGAGGTCGATGTCCTCACCCTCACCGCCACCCCGATCCCCCGCACCCTCAACATGGCGATGGGCGGCATTCGCGACCTCTCCATCATCGCCTCGCCGCCTGCCAAGCGCCACGCGGTGAAGACCTTCGTCCACGAGTGGAACCCGGAACTGGTAAAAGAGGCGTGCCTGCGCGAGATCAAACGCGGCGGCCAGGTCTACTTCCTCCACAATAAGGTGGAGGATATTGAGGTCATGGCGCGCCGCCTCGAAGAGCTGGTACCCGAGGCGACGTTACGCATCGCCCACGGCCAGATGCCGGAGCGTGAACTTGAAAGGGTGATGAGCGACTTCTACCATCAGCGCTTCAACGTGCTGGTCTGCACCACCATCATCGAGACCGGTATCGACGTCCCCAGCGCCAACACCATCATCATGAACCGTGCCGACCACTTCGGCCTCGCCCAGCTCTACCAGCTGCGCGGTCGGGTTGGCCGCTCCCACCACCGCGCCTACGCCTATTTAATGGTGCCCTCCAAGCGGGCGATGACTAAAGATGCCGTTAAACGCCTTGAAGCGATCGAGGCGATCGAAGAGCTGGGAACCGGCTTCACTCTCGCCACCCACGACCTGGAGATCCGCGGCGCCGGCGAACTGCTGGGCGATGAGCAGAGCGGCCAGATGCACGAGATCGGCTTTGGCCTCTACTCCGAACTGCTGGATCGCGCGGTCAAGGCGCTCAAGTCGGGCGACCAGCCAGCGTTCGATAAACCGATGTTCCACGGCGCCGAGATCGACCTGGGCGTCCCCGCCCTGATCCCTGACGACTACCTGCCCGACGTCCACAGCCGCCTGCTGATCTACAAGCGTATCGCCAGCGCCGAATCGAAAGAGGAGCTGCGTGAACTGCAGGTAGAGATGATCGACCGCTTCGGCCTGCTGCCCGAACCGATCAAAAACCTCTTCGCCATCACCGAGCTAAAACTGCAGGCCAGCCCGCTGGGGATCAAGAAGATCGAACTGGGCGAAAACGGAGGACGTTTCACCTTTATCCCCGAGCCCAACATCGATCCGATGAAGCTGATCACCCTGATCCAGACCAAACCTGCGGAATATAGACTGGATGGCCAGGAGCGGCTGAAGATCATCAAACCGCTGCCCGAACTGGAGAAGCGCCTTAATTTCTGTCATCGGTTGCTGGGGTTACTAGTAGAGTAGCAACAAGGATTTTTTAGACTAATTTATCCTAACTTACACATCGGGACGACAGAATACCCGGTCAAACCCATAATTTTCTCGACTTAGAGCATAATCAGCTGCTGCAAACAGGCGCCTACAGCTCTCTGCAATGCCTACTCTTTTGGCTAATGCAATTATGTTGATCTAGCGTATTAATCGGGGAATGACCATGACAGGCACCATAAAACACTACAAACATCCCCTTCTTTTCTATTTCCTCGCAACTGTTATTCCCTGGATATTCTGGTTCTCTGCGGCATTTGTAAGCCATTTCACACCAGAAACCTCACCTTATAGTATTCTGGTCAGTATATTAGGATTCATGGGTTTGCTAAGCCCTGCGATCATAGCGTATTGGCTTATGGTCAAAGAGAGAAATCTAAAGAATGATATTTTAAACCGATTATTTACACTCAAATCAATTAAGCCTGTCTATCTTGGTCTAACACTATTGATCATGCTCACCAGCATATTGCTGGCACAGGCGATCTCCTTACTGTTTGGTTACAGTGCTGACCAATTTGTAATTACTGGCCACTTTACATTCTCCTCAGGAGTCTTCCCTGTATGGGCATTATTGATTATTGCCCCACTTCTTGAAGAAGTGGCATGGCACTCATATGGTACAGATTGTTTGAGAAACCGATTTAACTTATTTAAAACATCCATAATCTTTGGACTATTTTGGGGACTCTGGCATATCCCTTTATCATTTATCGATAATTATTACCATAGCAATGTTGTAGAAACGAGCTGGATCTACGGGGTTAATTTTCTGGTAAGCATCTTTCCGTTTGTTTTGATCATGAACTGGCTTTATTACAAAACAGGCAGGAATATTATGGTCACAGTCATATTTCACATTTCAGCCGGATTTTTTAACGAAATCTTTGCCACACACCCTGATAGCAAAATAATACAGACCGGACTATTGGTTGTGTTATCGCTAATTATCATTATTAATGATAAAGAATTCTTTTTTAAACGGAAGTATGCAGGACAGTAGTTGGCAAAGATATATGGAGAATAATATGTACATTCAGGGCCTTAGGAAAAGAGGATATTGATATGGTCAGGTTTTGGCTCTACACTGCGAATGGTGTCGGACTGATCGCACTGATATTACTACTATGGTGGTTGGTCAGTACGTTTTGGATATAACGAATTGTTTGTTTGAGTAGTCCATGGAATCAGGTATCACCCTCTTCTCAGTCATCATGCTGCTCGGCGCCGCCCACGGCTTGTTTCTTGCGCTGGCCCTGGTCAATGCCAGGGGTGGAAACCCAATCGGCCATCGTTTTCTCGCCCTTCTAACATTGGCATTTGCTATCGATTTAGGGCACGAGTTTCTTTACCAGACGCATTATCTCTTAAATGTATTAGAACTCGCCTACCTCGACCCGAACATCAATTTGCTCTACGGACCTTCGTTTTACCTCTATACCTGTGCGTTGACCGAGGGAGATCGGTTCCAGTTTAGAATAAAAAAGTGGCTCCACTTTTTACCTTTTGTTTTCGTCATGATTTTATGTGCATTGTTGCCATCGCTGAGCGTAGAACAGTTCTCCAATCTACTTTACGATGGTGTAGTTTCAACTAGTGATAAGGATGAGGTTATCGCCCGGCACGTTGTGGCATCTGTTGCACTTAGCTCTGGGTTGCTGATTGGTATCTATCTGATCCTGAGTATTCACAGATTGATTCGCCATACCCGGTTGATACAGCAGCAATTCTCTTCCATCGAGCAAATTAGCCTTAACTGGTTAAAAAAACTGTTCATTGCCTTATCTTTTCTCTATCTCATTCTGTTTTTTGGTGGCTTTTTATCTGAATCCTTTGGCATTAGCGAGGAAATCACCAAGCTTCTTTACCTGATGATTGTCGTCGTAATCTATACCATGGGTTATCTGGGACTGCGCCAACCGGTCATATTTTCAGTCCAATCGACTGATAAAGATACCGAAACAACGAATTTACTCAGAGAAACCCAGGAGAACGAAGGATTACTCAATGGCTCCGAGAGCACAAAGAAATACCAAACATCAGCCCTCGATGCGGGAATGAGTACAGCATTACGTGAAGAGTTAGAACATCACATGATGGACAAAAAACCCCATCTCGACAACAAATTGACCTTGGGGCAACTCGCTGCGCAATTAGGCATTTCAGCCAATTATCTATCCCAGGTCATCAATGAACAGTTTGAGCGAAATTTCTTTGATTTCATCAACGGCCACCGCGTAGAAGAAGCCAAAAGACTGCTAACTGATCCCGACAATGCAGAGACCAGCATTCTCAATATTGCACTTGATGCCGGTTTCAACTCAAAATCAGCTTTTTATACCGCTTTCAAGAAACATACAGATCTCACCCCCAGCCAATTCAAAAAGACACTGTTATCCTGTTCAAATACGGCATAAAGCTCTTTGTAGTGCTCAACCCAATTGGGCCGCCGCATTCCCCACTCCCACATGCGCCATTTACATTACACCCATGAATTCTCTATAAATTCAATGCTTTATGGAATGGTGCTGCAGTACTAATTTGTCCTAACTTACACATCTGGACGACAGAACACCCCGCTAAACCCATACTCCTCTCGACACCACGATCTGGGCTTGTTCTCAATACTCACAAGCCTGAAAGCCAGCCCAGGCAAGCACTGTTACATATAAAGGAGTAGTACACATGAGAAATAAACTTCGCTATCTATCAGGCTTCTCAATCATCGCCATATCACTGACTGGATGTGGTGGTGGAGGTTCAAACAGCAATAGTCCGGTAAATGCAGCCCCCGTTGCCACGGGTATTTCGATTCTCGATAACAATGCTGGCAGTATTGTACTGGGTGACATTCTCACAGGGCAGTATACCTATCAGGATGCCGAGGGAGATACAGAAGGAGCCAGTGAGATACGTTGGCTGCGGAATGGCGCAGCCATCACTGGGGCAACGAGCAGTAATTATTCGGTGGTACCTGCAGATGCCGGTATGGACATCAGCTTCGAGATCACCCCCGTTGCAACTACAGGCACAACCACAGGTAGCGCTGCTAACAGCGCTGTTTCCGTACCATTTCGTGCACCTGCCGTAACAGCATCTCCAGGGGATTCCGAGGTAAGCCTCAGCTGGTCAACTGAAGCTACCGATTACAAGGTTGAATTCCATGATGGTTCGGGCACGTGGGCAACTGCGACAACCACAACCGCGACACAATTTACCCATACCGGCCTGACCAACGGCCTTACCTATACCTACCGAGTCAATGGCAGTAATTCCAGTGTGACCGGTCCCAGTTCCACTGAGGTGAGCGCCACTCCCGCAGTGCCACCTACAACGGCTCCCGCTACGGTTAGCGCCGTAATTAACCATGTTGCCGTTAATGACAACCCTTTGACTCTTAGCTGGCCAGCCGTTGCGGGGGCGACGAAATATCGGGTTTATTACGATACCGTCGCATCTGTAGACACTAATGACAGTTACATTGATTCCACCACGACTAATTTAGCGGTCAACGCCATCGCTAACGTGGGCATAAATGATGGGGAGACCTATTATTTTAGGGTATTACCCATGAATGACGAGGTGTCTGGCACTACGATCTCTGGAGAGATTGCTGTAACAGCCACCTACTCTGGCTGGACTTATCACAGTGCCTCATCCGGTGCCCGTATCATCCGTGGCACAGCCCATGATGCCATCAACGGTGTGACTATTCGTGTTGGTGATAGCGGAATGGTCTCTCGCAGCACCGATGGCATCAACTGGGCCATACAATACACCGGCACCACCTAT
The DNA here is from genome assembly GCA_029879245.1 of Chromatiales bacterium. Lineage (GTDB taxonomy): Bacteria > Pseudomonadota > Gammaproteobacteria > Thiohalomonadales > Thiohalomonadaceae > JAPHSX01. The sequence continues at coordinate 48,519 of JAOUQQ010000007.1, forward strand.
GACCTCACCGCTGTCGTCTGGACTGGCACTCGTTTTGTTGCCGTGGCAAACAGTGATGCCAGTTATTACGTCGGTTCAACCGGTCTAATTCTGACGAGTAACGATGGCATTACCTGGACGCATACCAGTGGCGCAATCAGCGGTGGCGCACAGGATATTGCCTGGAGTGGTACTCAGCTATTGGTAGTAGGGTATAATGGCGTGGCAATGATCAGTGATGATGAGGGCGATAGCTGGTCACCCATAAGTGGTCTTCCAGCTAACCTCTACGATGATTTTACTAGCGTCATTTGGGATGGTACGCAATTTATTGTGAGTAACCCATTTGGCTACCATTACACTGTAAACATAACAACAATGTCATTAACAGGTATATCAACAAATGCCGGCAACCTATCCTGGTCTGGCACTACCTATGCCGCTGTTTATGCTACATGGGCCTATACCAGCTCAGACCTTGTTACCTGGAGTGCTGATACATTTACTGACACTACCAATTTGCAGGATATCGTCTGGGATACTACTAACAACCAATTTGTAGCGGTTGGCATGGGCGGTGTTATCTATACCACGCCCGATGGCAGCACCTGGACACGTCAAACATCCGGAGTGAGTCATGACCTGTATAACGTGACTTCAATCAATGGAAGTCTGGTTGCCAGTGGTGACAAAGGCACTGTATTAACCTCAACAGACGGAATAGCCTGGAGCAATGGTGAAGCCAGTAACAATCAGACAATCAGAGCCATTATCAGTAATGGCGGAGATGGCTGGATGGCCGTCGGTGATGCAGGCACGATTGCAACCAGCCCTGATGGCAATACCTGGAGCTGGCAGACCCAGACTTTCTCTGGCTGGGCATCCGTCGATTTATGGCGCAGCGTTAGTTACAACGGGAGTCGTTACGTTGTCATTGGTAATGTTGGCGCAATTATTAGTTCTGATGATGACGGTGTAACGTGGACAGAGCGCACCTCAGGAACCGTTAATAATCTAGTTCAGGTACTCTGGGATGGCGTTCAGTTTGTCGCAATCGGCGCGACTGGCACCGTGCTGACCAGCAGTGATGGGGTGACATGGACACCCCAGACATCCGGTACAGTAGAAAATTTAGTTCAACTTAGATATGACAATGGACTATATATCGCAGCGGGTAATAACGGGGCGATTATAACCAGCAATGATAGTGTAACCTGGACAGTGCAAAACAGCTCAACAACACAACACCTGCGCTCTCTCACATATCACAATGGCCTCTATATTGCTGGTGGGGGCAACAGTACGATGCTGACTAGCAACGATGCAATAAGCTGGAGTGTAACCACTGTGGCTGGAACAGGCACGGTCCGTGGCCTTGGCTGGGATGGTAATAAATTTATCATGTCAGATAACTTTGGTGGGCTTTATCACAGCACGGATGGAATCAGCTGGACCAAAGAAGCTAAACAACCACTTGGTATTATCTTTGATTTCATTCTTAATAGCAGTGGTCGCATGATGGCAGCGGGAGTAGGCGGCATGATTATGTCAAAAAATCCATAATCCTCCTGTAAGTCAGCAACACAAAAACCGGTGCCATGGCACCGGTTTTTTTGCTCTATTCACCACCACTATTGCTGATGAGTCATCGGCATTGGCATTGAATTATCTTTCATCATCGGCTTTTGCAGATGGGCCATCAGCTCCAGATCAATGTCGGTAAAGCGTGTTCGCGCCGATTACGATTCGCTAATCATAGCTACCGGCTCATAGCGATAGTGCCCGGTAATCGGGTAGTCAAACAGCATATCGTTCATTGTCGGTCCGTAACCGATGTTATGGATAATCAGCGGCACACCATCACGGGTCACAACATTTGAGACGATACCGATATGGGGGCCGGCCCCCTCGATATGCCAGGTGACAAGATCACCGGGTCGATAGTCCACCGCCTTGTCCGATATCGGCAGCTCCCCCCCGGCGCGGATGAAAAAAGTTTGCAGATTGGGAACACGACGGTGGTCAATATTGGTATCGGTCCCCTTCAGCCCCCAGATCCGACGAGAGGGGTAGAGATCGAAGTTGGCCGCCATATCCTCATGCACACGTTGTTGCAGGTCGATGCCGATACCCCGGTAGGCACGGATAACCACATCGGTACACACCCCGGTATTCCCCGGCACATCACCATTGGGATAAGCGATAGAGACATAGGCGGCGTCATACCGCACCTCATGGTTAAGCCGCTCTCTGGCCGCCTCCACCAGCGGCGTGGCGGGCAGTTCGGTGTATTGGCATGCGCTGCTGAGCAGTGCCATACCTGATAGCAATACGATAGTAAGAATCCGATTTGGCATATGCGTTCCCTCCCTTATTTTACTGTTGACCATAGAAGGGAGTGGGAGTTCAGGGGGGGGGATTTTGGGTTGTTGGGGCAGATGATGGTGGGTTACGCTTTGCTAACCCACCCTACGGGCTGTTGAC
>JAOUQQ010000138.1 GCA_029879245.1 Chromatiales bacterium
CAAGATAAGCAGAGCAAAAAGGAAGATGATATCGACGACACAGTCGTCGATGATGAGGCGCATGGCGAAGTCCTTCTATCTATCCTCAAAAACCTCAGCCCAAGTGGATTCGAAAAACTTTGCAAGCGTCTGTTAACGGAGGTTGGGGTACACGATGTTCAGATTACTGGTGGTTCAGGCGATCAGGGCGTGGACGGAACTGGTGTAATCAAAGTAAATGATGTTGTAAGTTTTAACATTATATTTCAATGTAAACGATACAAAGATGCCGTAGTTCCACACCACGTCAGAGACTTTCGCGGAACGATGCAAGGGCGCGCAGATAAGGGAATAATCATCACGACAGGTCGATTCACTTCAGAAGCAAAAAAAGAGGCTGTACGTGATGGAGTTCCTCCCATCGAGTTAATAGATGGCGAAAGGCTTGTCACCCTATTTGAAAAATACAAACTTGGTTTAAAACCTAAAGTTGTGTACGACGTTTTACCGGATTTTTTTGAAAACTATCAGTAAGTCCGTAGGGTGGGTTAGCAAAGCGTAACCCACCATCATCACCCAGCAAAATGACGCCCATGCTAAAAAAACACCTCACCGCCCTCCTCCTAACCGCCATCACCATGTGGCTCCTCGCCGGTCTCTGGCACAAGGTGATCATGGCGCAGTTTTACATCGATGAGACGGCGGCGACCCACGAGGGTACCGGCATCATTTTTCTTGCCTACCTGATCCTGGCCGGATTGATGCTGTTGCTCTTCCCGCGCAAGCCATGGTTTAAAAATAATCTTCTATCCGGCCTACTGTTTGGTGCGGTGATTGGGCTACTATGGGTCTTCCCCCACGAGTTGGCGATGGCCGGTGCCCACGGTGAACCGCTGGGCTACGTCTTTTTTAACGCCGTATGGCATATGGTTGAGCAGGGGGCAGGTGGCATTGTTATTGCAATGCTCTATGGCCGCTCTACTTCAAGCGACAATTAGACCAATCAAATCTTCATGAATATATTCACTGTACATACAGCACATAACAGACGAGAAACAATATGAAAATCGCCATCATCGGTGCTACTAGAGGCATAGGAAAGGAGCTTCTTCTTCAGTCATTGGCAGCAGGGCATGAGGTCACTGCACTTGCCAGAAATACGAGTGCGATTCAGATAACGAGCCCCAACCTGCATCTCGTAAAGGGTGACATCCTTGACATTAACTCAGTTACTGAGACCTCAAAGGAGCAAGATGCGATATGTATCTGCGTTGGAGTTCGGCCGACAAGAAAGCCGGTGACGGTTTTCTCTGAGGGGATTAAAGTCGTCATTGAGGCGATGCATCAAGGCGGCAATCATCAACAAAAACTTATTGTAATAACAGGTATTGGTGCTGGTGACAGCAGAGGGCATGGTGGTTTTTTATATGATCGAATTATCAACCCACTCCTTTTAGATAAGGTATATCGGGATAAAGATCTGGAAGAGACATTCATTAAACAGAGTGATGTTCAATGGCAGATAGTGCGACCAGGTTTTCTGACCAATGGACCAAGGACGGGGAAGTACCGTATTGTCGATGATATGACTGGTGTTACTGCAGGAAAAATATCACGTGCTGATGTTGCTGATTACATACTTAACCAACTCAAACATCCCACCCATTTCGGCAAGACGCCACTGATAAGCTATTAGATAATATTCAAACCATCACTCTTCAGCTGATTTGACAACAATGAAAATCCAACTCGCCACCACCGACACCGAGATCGCCACCTGCTATCCGGTGATGCAGCAATTACGCCCCCACATCACCGAGGAGGAATTCCTGCCTCGTGTTCGCGAACAACAGGAATCAGGCTATCTGCTTGCCTATATAGAGGATGAGGGAGAGGTTGTCGCCGTCGCCGGTTTTCGTCTCGGCCTTAATCTGGCCTGGGGACGCTTTCTCTATGTGGATGACCTGGTCATACTGGCGCAGCGGCGCTCAACGGGGTATGGCAAACAACTTCTTCAGTGGCTGCATGACTACGCCTTAGAACACGCTTGTGAGCAGCTGCACCTAGACTCCGGTCTGCAACGCAAGGAGGCGCACCGCTTCTACCTGCGCGAGGGGATGAGCAAGGCGAGTTACCACTTTGTCGATACGCTGGGCTCACCGTAGGGAAGCCGCTTGGGGAGTGAAGCACTCCCCTGAATAAAACGGCCCTATCTACCCTACCTGTTACCCCTGCGCCTGACTACTCAGGTACTCCTCGTAGCTTCCGCTGAAGGTGACGATCCCCTGCGGCGTAAGCTCGATAATGCGGGTGGCCAATGAGGAGACAAACTCACGGTCGTGGCTGACGAAGAGCAGCGTACCGGGGTAGTTTTCTAGCGCCAGGTTGAGCGACTCGATCGACTCCATGTCGAGGTGGTTGGTCGGCTCGTCCATCACCAGTACGTTGGGTTTCTGCATCATGATCTTGCCGAACAGCATGCGACCCTGCTCACCCCCGGAGAGTACCTTGACCGATTTGTCGATCTCCTTTTGCGAAAAGAGCAGGCGCCCGAGGTAGCCGCGCACCACCTGCTCATCATCACCCGGCTGCTTCCACTGCCCCATCCACTCGAGCAGTTTCATATCCTGCGCAAAGTCGGCGGCGTGGTCCTGGGCGTAGTAACCGATGTTCACGTTTTCCGACCACTTCACCTCGCCGCTGTCCGGTGTCAGTCCGTGACGCTCTTCTCCGACCAGGGTACGCAGCAGGGTGGTCTTGCCGATACCGTTGGGGCCGATGATGGCAATCCGCTCGCCCACCTCGACCATCAGGTTGAGGCCGCTGAACAGTGGTGCCTCACCAAAGCCCTTGCTCAGCCCCTCGACCTCCAGCGTCAGGCGGTAGAGCTTCTTCTCCTGCTCAAAGCGGATGAAGGGGTTCTGTCGGCTGGAGGGCTTGATCTCCTCAAGCTGGATCTTGTCGATCTGTTTGGCGCGCGATGTGGCCTGCTTAGCCTTGGAGGCGTTGGCGGAGAAGCGGCTGACGAAGGTCTGCAACTCGGCGATCTGCGCCTTCTTCTTCGCGTTCTCCGACAGCTGGCGCTCGCGCACCTGGGTGGCTGCGGTCATGTACTCGTCATAGTTGCCGGGGTAGACGCGCAGCTCGCCGTAGTCGAGGTCGGCCATGTGGGTGCAGACGCTGTTAAGGAAGTGGCGGTCGTGGGAGATGATGATCATGGTGGAGTTGCGCGCGTTGAGCACATCCTCCAGCCAGCGGATGGTGTTGATGTCGAGGTTGTTGGTCGGCTCGTCGAGCAGCAGGATGTCCGGGTCGGCGAACAGGGCCTGGGCCAGCAGCACCCGCAGCTTCCAGCCGGGGGCGACCGCGCTCATCAGCCCGGCGTGCTGCTCCAGCGGGATCTCAAGGCCCAGCAGCAACTCACCTGCTCGCGCCTCGGCGGTATAGCCGTCGAGCTCGGCAAAGCGCACCTCCAGCTCGGCCACCGCCATCCCGTCCGCCTCGCTCATCTCCGGCAGCGAGTAGATGCGGTCGCGCTCCTGCTTCACCGCCCACAGCTCGGTGTGGCCCATGATCACGGTGTCGAGCACAGTGAAGGCCTCATAGGCGAACTGGTCCTGGCGAAGCTTGCCGAGGGTCTCGTCCGGGTCGAGGCTGACCGAACCGGCCGAGGGTTCGAGATCACCACCGAGGATCTTCATAAAGGTCGACTTGCCGCAACCGTTGGCGCCGATCAGGCCGTAGCGGTTGCCGTTGCCGAACTTGACGGAGATGTTTTCGAACAGGGGCTTCTCCCCGAACTGCATGGTGATATTGGCTGTTGAGATCACAAAGGTTTCCAAATAACTGAGTAGATGATGCGCTTGCTGGCTAATAACAGAGGTTAAGACAGGGGGTAAGCACGAAGATGTGTATTATCGCATATTCTGCGATGCCAGTGGCACGACACTAACAATTGCGATGATCGAGGACTAGCTTTCACCCTCCTCCTTCTTCTCAGCCGCGCCCTTCTCTGCCTCATACCAGCCATTGGTACCCATTACCGCCTTGGAGATAAATTGATCGATATAGGGCAGCAATTCGCCCACATCTTTGGTCTCGGTTCCGAGGCGAAATTCAAACGCGGCAACCTCATCCGGGCCATCGCCGAGAAAGGCGAGGGAGTAGGTGATCGGTAACCCGGCCTTGTCAGGGTGATCATAAATACCGGCGTGGGCAAACACCTGTTCATCGAGGGCGTTAATCAGGGCGGCGAAGATGGAGCCGTCGTTGCTACTCTCTACGGCGAAGGTGTCGGCAGGCAGTGTGCCACTACCCTGGCGGCTGATACGCCCCTCGCGATCCATCAGCATAAAGAGGGCGCTCTGGTCGTTGCTGATTACATCAATACGGATCTTCTGGATCTGGCTCTTCTTCATCGGACTTTTTTCTACCTGGTTCACAATCGCCCTATTTTACCGTCTAACGGCACAGATGGCATGCATCACCCTGAATAAACAACAAGCACCCTGCTATCCGCTCTGCTGTTCGGTGCGGTGGTCAGCCTGCTGTGAGTCTTTCCCCACGAGCTGGCGATTCCGGTGCCCACGGTGAACCGCTCGGCTACCTCTTTTT
>JAOUQQ010000139.1 GCA_029879245.1 Chromatiales bacterium
AGTAGCGTCGGTCTGCCGATGCCGGGGATCGAGGTACGTATCGGCCCTAATGATGAGCTACAGGCCCGTAGTCCCGGGGTGATGTGCGGCTACTGGAACAATGCCGAGGCAACCAACGCCATGATCGATGATGAGGGGTGGCTGAGCACAGGCGATCAGGCGCGCATTGATGTGAGTGGCCACATCACTATCACCGGGCGGATTAAGGATATTCTGGTCCTCTCCAATGGTGAGAAGGTTCCCCCCTCCGACATGGAGATGGCGATCGAACTGAGCCCACTGTTTGACCAGGTGCTGGTGATCGGTGAGGGACGCCCCTACCTTGCCGCACTGATCGTCCTCAACAGTGAACTGTGGCCCCACCTTGCCGAGAGCTGTGGTGTCGAAGCCGGTGATAGCGGAACTCTGAGCCAGAAGGCGGTACTCACCAGGGTGCAGAAGATCATATCAGAGCAGCTAAAAGGGTTTCCTGTCTACGCCAAGGTGCGGCGCGTCTACCTCACCCTGGAGCCGTGGAGCGTGGAGAACGGCCTGTTGACCCCCACTATGAAGATCAAGCGAGCCAAAGTCATCGAGAGCCTGGCGACCGAGATCGAGGCACTCTACAACGACGCCCTGGCATAGAGGAAATCGACACCTCCCGCATGAGGGGAAATTCGATAGGGGTTTTTCCGTGCGAGAGTGTGGTTTTTTCGTTAAAATTCCGCCCCTTATAGAGAGATCGCTTGCAGTATTACGGTGCTCAAGTAGACTCTCTCCCCGATAAAGATAATTTAGGTAGATATGGCCGAATACGCCCTCATCCTCGTCAGCACCGTACTGGTCAATAACTTCGTTCTGGTGAAGTTCCTCGGGCTCTGTCCCTTTATGGGGGTCTCGCGCAAGCTGGAGACCGCCACCGGGATGGGGCTCGCCACAACCTTTGTGCTCACCCTCTCCTCGATCTGCTCCTATCTGGTCAACGAGTACATGCTCGCCCCGCTAGGGCTGGAGTTCCTGCGCACCATCGCCTTTATTCTGGTGATCGCAGTGGTGGTCCAGTTTACCGAGATGGTGGTGCACAAGACCTCACCGCTGCTCTACCAGGTGCTGGGGATCTTCCTGCCACTCATCACCACCAACTGCGCGGTACTGGGTGTGGCACTGCTCAATGTGCAGGAGGAGAACGGATTTCTGCAGTCGGCGGTCTACGGCTTTGGTGCCGCCGCCGGTTTCTCACTGGTGCTGGTACTGTTCGCGGCGATGCGTGAGCGCATCACGGTGGCCGATGTGCCTACCATCTTCCGCGGCCCCGCCATCTCACTCATCACCGCCGGGCTGATGGCGATGGCCTTTATGGGCTTCTCCGGACTGGTGAAGGGCTGATGCTGCTAAGTGCCATCATCGCGCTGACGGCGCTGGCCGTCATCTTTGGTCTGCTGCTCGGTTTTGCCGCGGTGCGCTTTCGGGTAGAGAGCGATCCGATCCTCGACAAGGTCGACGCGGTATTGCCACAGACCCAGTGTGGGCAGTGTGGCTACCCCGGCTGCCGCCCCTACGCCGAGGCGATCGCCAGCGGTGAGGCCGATATCAACCGCTGCCCCCCCGGCGGCGAGACGGTGATCCTGGCACTGGCCGATCTACTTGGAGTCGACCCCAAACCCCTCGACGAGGAGGTGGGCGAGGAGAAACCGAGGACCGTGGCAGTGATCGACGAGCAGGTCTGCATCGGCTGCACCCTCTGTATCCAGGCCTGCCCGGTCGATGCGATCCTCGGTGCCGCCAAGCAGATGCACACCGTTATCGAGAGTGAGTGTACCGGTTGCGACCTCTGCCTCCCCCCCTGCCCGGTCGACTGTATCGAGATGGTGGAGATAAAACCCGAACCGGTCACCTGGCGCTGGCCCAACCCTGCCGATAACAAGGAGGAGCCATGAGTGGTGTAACGCGCAAACTATGGCGCTTCCCCGGCGGCATCCACCTGGAGGGGCACAAGGCGATCTCCACCGGCCAGCCGATCGCTGAGGCGGCAATTCCGAAAGAACTGGTCATCCCGCTGCAGCAACACATCGGTGCCGCGGCCAAGCCGCTGGTCAGGGTTGGCGATACCGTACTCAAAGGGCAGATGATCGCCCAGGCCGAGGGTCAGGTGAGCGCACCGCTACACGCCAGCAGTTCCGGTACCGTGATCGCCATTGAGGAGCGTGCGGTGCCACACCCATCCGGCCTTAATGCCCCCTGCATCGTTATCGAGACCGACGGCCACGATACCTGGTGTGAACTGACGCCACACCCGGAGTTCAAGCAGCTCGAGCCCCAGGAGCTGCGTAACCTGATCCGTGACGCCGGTATCGTCGGCCTTGGCGGCGCCGGCTTCCCCAGTTTTATCAAACTCAACCCGGGTGGCCACATCGCCATCGATACCCTTCTGCTCAACGGTGCCGAGTGCGAACCCTACATCAGCTGTGACGACATGCTGATGCGTGAGCGGGCCGATGAGGTGATCCGCGGGGCACGCATCATGCGTCATGCCCTGCAGGCACGAAAGTGTCTCATCGGCATTGAGGACAACAAACCCGAGGCGATCGCCGCGCTGCGACAGGCGGTGACAGGTTTGGGGGAGAAAGAGATTGAGATCGTTGTCGTGCCAACCCTCTATCCTACCGGCGGTGAGAAGCAGCTGATTAAGGTGGTCACCGGCAGGGAGGTCCCCTCGCAGGGGCTACCGCTGGAGGTGGGGATCGTTGTACATAACGTCGCCACCGCCGCCACTGTCTACCGGGCGATAGAGAGGGGTGAGCCGCTGATTAGCCGCATCGTCACCATAACCGGAGAGGGTGCAGGTAAAGCGCAGAATATGGAGGTTCGCATCGGCACCCCGATCCACACACTGCTGGAGCAGTCAGGGGGTAGCCGTGGCGACTATCAGTTAGTGATGGGGGGCCCGATGATGGGCTTTGCCCTCAACAGCGAAGCCCTCCCCACCATCAAGACCACCAACTGCCTGCTGCTCGCCACCGAGGCCGACCTGCCGCCTCGACCTGCCGCCTCCCCCTGTATCCGCTGCGGCGAGTGTGCCCGTATCTGCCCGGCGCAACTGCTGCCACAGCAGCTCTACTGGCACAGCCGTGCCAAGGAGTTCGACAAGGTGCAGGACTACCATCTCTTTGACTGCATTGAGTGCGGCTGCTGCGCCTTTGTCTGCCCCTCTAATCTGCCACTGGTACAGTTCTACCGTTATGCCAAGACTGAGATCTGGGCACAGGAGCGGGAGAAGCGTGCGGCCGACAGGGCACGTGAGCGCCACGACTTCCGCGCCTTCCGCAAGGAGCGGGAGAAGGAGGAGAAGGCGGCCAAACACAAGGCGCGAGCCCAGGCGGTAAAACAGGAGAGCAGTGAGGATAGTAAGAAGGCGGCGATCCAGGCGGCGATGGAGCGGGCCAAAGCCAAGCGTGAGCAGAACGATACCGCCCCCCAAAACACCGACAACCTCACCCCTGAGCAGCAGAAGATGATCGCCGAGGTCGACGCCCGCCGTGCCGCCAGGGTTGAAACGGGTGGCGGGAAAGAGGAGAACGAAGAGCGATGAGTGGCATGAGTTCACCCCACCTGCATGGCCCAACCTCACTGAACAGGGTGATGTTGCAGGTCTGCCTCGCCCTGTTCCCGGCGCTGGCGGCCCACGCCTGGCTCTTCGGCTGGGGGATAGTGTTCAATGTGGTGATCGCCACCGTCACCGCCCTGGGCAGCGAGGCGCTGATCCTCAAACTGCGCGAACGCCCTGTTGCCCCCGCACTACTCGACGGCAGCGCCCTGGTCACCGCCCTGCTGCTGGCCATCGCCCTTCCCCCCCTCGCCCCCTGGTGGCTGGTGGTGGTCGGTAGCGCCTTTGCCATCGTCTTTGCCAAACAGCTCTATGGTGGACTCGGCTTTAACCCCTTCAATCCGGCGATGGTCGGCTACGTGGTGCTGCTCATCTCCTTCCCGCGCGAGATGACCAGCTGGCTCTCCCCGGCGGAGCTGCGCGAGAGTGGCATCACTCTCGGCATGACGATGAGCGCGGTACTCGGCAGCGGTACGATTGATACCCTGAGCGGTGCCACCCCACTCGACACCCTCAGGACCCAGCTCGGCATGGGCGTCGAAATGGGTAAGGTAATGAGCGCCTCACTCTTCGGCCAACTCGGCGGTCGCGGCTGGGAGATCCTTAATGGTTTAATCCTGCTCGGCGGCGTGTGGCTGCTGTTCAAGCGTGTGATCAGCTGGCATGTACCGGTGGCAATGCTCGGCAGCCTCTTCGTAATGGCCGGTATCTTCCACCTGATTAACCCCGCCGCCTATGCCGACCCGCTGTTCCACCTCTTTAGCGGCGGGGCGATGCTCGGTGCCTTCTTTATCGCCACCGACCCGGTGAGCGGTGCCACCAGCAACCGTGGCCGCCTGCTCTTCGGCGCCGGGGTGGGGATCCTCACCTTTATCATCCGCAGCTGGGGCGGCTACCCGGACGGGGTCGCCTTCTCGGTACTGCTGATGAACATGGCCGCCCCCACCATCGACTACTACACCCGTCCACGGGTCTTCGGTGAGAG
>JAOUQQ010000063.1 GCA_029879245.1 Chromatiales bacterium
CAGCACAGCCTCGGTGGTGGCGCCAACATGAAATTTGATGTTATCCAGTGCGACCAGATTGGTAGGGTCTGAGACGGCAACAAAAAGGCGGTTACCACGCTTGAACAGGGGAAGGGCGTTGTGAGCGCGAATCAGCTTCTCATCGACGAGTTTGGTCACCTCCTCATCAAAGTCAATGGTATCGATATCAAATAGAGGGACACCAAACTCCTGCGCGGCCATACTGGCTAGCGCCAGTGAGTTGACCATTTTGTTCTCAACCACATAGGAGACGAAGGCGACCTTATCCTTTTGAGCACCGGCCGTTGCCTTTATCGCGGCCTCTTCAGTCAGTAGTCCGTCACTAACGAGTTTTCGTGCCAAGCCACTCAGGGCCACTTTTACGTTTGTGGTCGCCATATCCTGAACTTATACCCTGTCTATGTATGAAGTGCTGATCAACATTATGCCAAATCTGTGGATAATTCTAGCCATAATATAGAGTTATAGGCATTGGGTCATGTTTTTTATCAAGTTTAAGAAGTTGCTAATGTATCTCCTGCAAAGCGCATTGAGAGGTCAACGGCCTCAAGGCGTTTGGTGATCTCCCCGACGGAGATGTAGTCAACTCCCGTTCGGGCAATTTCATTGATGTTCTGTAGTGTTATCCCCCCCGATGCCTCCAGTTTTGCCTCTCCCTGAGTGATCGAAACAGCCTGTCTGAGTATCTCTGGTGGCATATTATCGAGTAGCAGGATATCGGCCCCGACAGCAAGCGCCTCCTTGACCTCGGCAAGGGTCTCAACCTCGACCTCTACTGGAATCCCGCTCGCTGAAGTCTCCCGTGCCTTTGCAACCGCTGCTGTAATAGAGCCTGCGGCCTGGATATGGTTTTCCTTAATCAGGATACCGTCATAGAGGCCAACACGGTGGTTGTGACCACCGCCACAGCTCACAGCATATTTCTGCGCCCGGCGCAGCCCTGGAATGGTCTTGCGGGTATCGAGCAACTTTACGCCCGTGCCGGCTATCGCCTGAGCGTACCGGCTGGTCAGGGTAGCGGTACCTGAGAGCGTCTGCAAAAAATTGAGAGCGGTACGCTCACCCGTTAACAGTGCCTTTGAAGACCCCCGAAGGGTGCAGAGCAGCTGATCGGGCTTGACCTCCTCACCATCCGCTATGAGCCACTCAAAAGTGATAGTGGTGTCGAGCTGAAGAAAAACCTCATTAAACCATTGTTGACCACAAATGACGGCATGTTCACGACAAATAACCGTTGCCTCGGCAGATGATTCTGCCGGGATCAGATTGGCGGTCAGGTCACCGTCACCGATATCCTCTGCCAGGGCGAGGGCAACCTGAGAGGCGATCTCCTCTGTCGGGATGGGATTGCGGATCGTCACGCCTTAGAGGATCTCCAGCAGTTCAACCTCGAAGATCAGGGTGGCGTTGGGAGGGATCACACCGCCGGCACCACGGGCACCGTAGCCCAGGTCGGCGGGGATGGTCAGTTTACGGGTACCCCCTACCTTCATCCCCTGAACCCCCTCATCCCAGCCACGGATCACCATGCCGGCACCCAGGCGGAAGTTGAACGGGTCGTTACGGTCCTTGCTGGAGTCGAACTTGCTGCCGTTCTCTAGCCAGCCGGTGTAGTGGACCGAGACGGTCTGCCCGGCGGTGGCCTCTGCTCCATCCCCGGCGACACTATCTTCATATTTGAGGCCAGAAGCCGTTGTGATCTCACTCATCTCAATACTCTCCACGATGAAAATGGCCCACACAACGGTGGGCCGGAAATAACAGTGCGTAATACTATGGCATGAAATGCCACCTGTTTCGAGTATGGGCTCACCCCTTGCTGGCGAAGTACTCCTGTGTCAGGCGGAATACCACCGGACTGAGTAATAGCAGGGCGATCAGGTTGGGCAGGGCCATCAGGGCGTTGAGGGTGTCTGCCACCAGCCAGATAAATTTCAGATCCATTCCTGCACCGAAGGGGATGGCGAGAATCCAGAGGATGCGAAAGGGAACGATCGCCTTCACGCCGAACAGGTATTCCACACACTTCTCGCCGTAGAAGCTCCAGCCGAGCAGGGTGGTGAAGGCGAAGATCGCCAGGCCAAAGGTGACCACATAGTTACCGACCCCCGGCAGGGCCGCCTCAAAGGCGGCGGAGGTGAGCGGACCGCCATTCTCTCCACCGGTCCAGACACCGGTGACGACGATGGCCAGACCAGTGATGGAGCAGATGATCAGGGTGTCGATGAAGGTACCCAGCATGGCGATGGAGCCCTGACGGACCGGGCTGGTGGTCTTTGCTGCGGCGTGGGCGATAGGGGCGCTGCCAAGCCCTGCCTCGTTGGAGAAGATGCCGCGTGCCACACCGAAGCGGATAGCCGCCCACACAGCCGCGCCGGCAAAGCCGCCAGTGGCGGCGACCGGGGTGAAGGCGTGTTTGAAGATCAGGGCAACGGCGTCAGGGATGGCGTCGGCGTTGAGGGCCAGTACCACAAGACCGGCGATGACGTAGCCGATTGCCATGAAAGGCACCAGCACGGTGGCTACGGTAGCGATGCGGCGGATACCGCCGATCAATACCAGTGCTACCAGTACAGCAATGGCGGTGCCGGTGGCGAAGGTGGGAATGGCGAAGTTGCTGTGCAGGGCATCTGCCACTGAGTGAGCCTGAATGGTATTGCCGATACCGAAACCGGCGATGGCACCGAAGAGGGCAAAGGCGGTACCGAGCCATGCCCAGTGACTCTTCAGACCGTTCTTGATGTAGAACATGGGGCCGCCGATGTGATCCCCCTTCGTGTCGGTCTCGCGGTAGTGGACCGCCAGCACCGCCTCGGCATATTTGGTAGCCATGCCAACCAGGGCGGTACACCACATCCAGAAGAGGGCGCCGGGGCCACCCATTGCGATGGCGGTTGCCACGCCGGCGATATTACCGGTGCCGACGGTGGCGGAGAGGGAGGTCATCAGGGCACGGAAAGGGGGGATATCACCCTCTTCATCGGAGGTGCGCCCGGCCCACAGCATGCGAAAGCCATAGCCGATACGGTGCAGCGGCATCGCCTTGAGGCCAATCATCAGGTAGAGGCCGGTGCCAAGGATCAGGAACAGCATTACTGGTCCCCATACAATCGCGTTGACCTGGCCGATCAGGCTGCTGATGCTCTCCATTTATCTCCCCTTCTGTTGTTGCTGTTGTGATTAGTATTGGCGGATTATCAGGGTATCGCCGCGTTGGGTAAACTCCAGTTGCTTCAGCACGCTCATCCCCAGCAGGATGGTCTCCCCCTCCATGTGTGGGTTAATGCTGCCGCGGATATGCCGTAGTTCCAACCCCCCCAGCCCTACCCGTTCCAGCATTGTGGTATAGGCGATGATGGTGCCGTTGGCGGTACTGTAGTGCTGTTGGGCACCACGCTCCAGCCCCACGCGGCGTGCCACCCTGTCGGGGATCGAGACATCGCTGGCGCCGGTATCGAGCATGAACTCTACCGGCTCACCGTTAATCGTGCCGCTGGCGTGGTAGTGGCCATATCGATTGCGCTGCAGGCGGATCTCTCTTACGCCATCCATCCCCTGTGAAGTCTCAATCTGCTGATTGGGATTACGCCGGTCATCCAGTACGCCGCCGAAGAGTAGACTGAGCAGCCCCAGCCCAATAGCCCAGGCGGCGATCATCATGCCCCGGCCCATACGGTGTGTCTCACTCTGCTCTGTTGGTTGCTGACCCATCGGGCCAGTATAACTTTTTGGGTTAACAGCGGGCCACTCATGGTGTAGCTTAATGACGTATATGTGACTACTGCTGGAAGAGACCTTGCAACTCCCCATTCCACCGATACTCCGACCCTTTGCGGATAGTGTCCGCGACCTGCTGCCGATCATCCTGGTGATCGGGTTTTTCCAGTTGGTCGTGTTGCAGCAGCCGATCCCCAATATGGGCAAGCTGCTCTACGGCACGGTGATGGTGGTGCTGGGGCTGACGCTCTTTGTGCGTGGACTGGAGATGGGGTTGTTTCCTATCGGTGAGAGCATGGCCTTCGATTTTGCCCGAAAGGGGAGCGTCTTCTGGGTGCTCACCTTCGCCTTCGCCCTGGGTTTCGGTACCACGGTGGCAGAGCCTGCACTGATTGCGGTGGCCGCCGAGGCGGGCAAGGTGGCCGCCAGCGGGAACATGATCGAGAACAGCGAGGTGGCCAGGGACAGCTACGCCACCGGGTTACGCTATACGGTGGCGCTGTCGGTCGGATTTGCCATCGTGCTGGGGGTGTTGCGCATCCTTAAGGGGTGGCCGATTCAGTATTTCATCATAGGCGGTTATATCGGGGTAGTGGGTATGACCGCCATAGCCCCTGAAGAGATCATCGGAATCGCCTACGACTCAGGCGGGGTGACTACCTCTACCATTACGGTGCCGCTGGTCACCGCACTGGGCGTCGGGCTCGCCTCCAGTATCAAGGGGCGTAATCCGATGATCGATGGCTTCGGTCTTATCGCCTTCGCCTCGCTAACGCCGATGATCTTCGTCATGGGCTACGGGATGGTGATCTGATGCTCGATGCCTTACAGACCATTCTCGATACCACCATCACGACGATTCGCGATGTGCTACCGATAGCCGCCATTATCTTCGGTTTCCAGCTCTTTGTTATCCGTCGGCCCATCCCCCATCTCAAGCGGGTATTGGCCGGTTTTGCATATGTCCTGATCGGTCTGTCGCTGTTCCTGATCGGCCTGGAGGAGGCGCTCTTCCCGCTGGGTAAGCTGATGGCAGAGCAGCTCACCGACCCCGCCTTTATCCTGGGTGACGGGGTGAGTCGTGTACTACAGTGGAGTGATTACTGGTGGGTCTATCTCTTCGCCTTTGCTATTGGTTTCTCCACCACCGTCGCCGAGCCCTCACTGATCGCCGTGGCGATAAAGGCGCAGGAGGTCTCCGGTGGTGCCATCAGCGTGCTGGGTTTGCGTAGTGCGGTGGCGATAGGTGTGGCCATTGGTATCGCCCTGGGAACCTTCCGTATCGTTACCGGCACTCCCTTGCACTACTACATTATTGCGGGATATATCGTTGTTATTATTCAGACCATCTACGCACCGAAGATGATCATCGCACTGGCCTATGACTCGGGCGGGGTGACCACCTCCACGGTGACGGTGCCACTGGTGACCGCACTCGGGCTGGGGCTCGCCAGCACCGTGCCGGGACGCAGCCCGATGCTCGATGGTTTTGGCCTTATCGCCTTTGCCAGCCTGTTCCCGATCATGTCGGTAATGGGTTATGCCCAACTTAGTCAATGGATGGCCCGCCGTGCGATGCGGCGGGAGAACCCGGGAGAGTAGCTATGCACTTTAAACTGTTGATTACCCTGGTCGAAGACCACAAGACCGATGCGGTGCTGGATGCCGCCCGTGAAGCCGGTGCCACAGGTGCCACGGTGTTGAATCAGGCACGCGGCGAGGGGATAAATAAGAGCAAGACCTTCTTTGGCCTCTCATTAGAGACCCAGCGTGACATGGTGATGTTTCTGGTGGAGGAGCACATGAGTCGCAAGATTCTGGAGAAGATTGCCGAGGTGGGTGAGTTTGATGCCAAGCCGGGTACCGGGATCGCCTTTCAGATAGATGTGGAGGACGCGGTAGGGGTCATCCATCAGGTACAGGAACTGACCGCCGCCGTAGAGGAGGAGATTTAACATGAGTGATAGAAAAGTGGTGCGTGTGCGCGACGTGATGAAGCCGCAGTTCGATATGGTCGATGGCATGACCACGGTGGCCGATGCACTGAAGACGATGCAGCATGTGGATACCAAGTGCCTGATTATCAACAAGCGAAACGCGGATGATGAGTACGGCATGCTGCTCATCTC
Source organism: Chromatiales bacterium (assembly GCA_029879245.1). Taxonomy (GTDB): domain Bacteria; phylum Pseudomonadota; class Gammaproteobacteria; order Thiohalomonadales; family Thiohalomonadaceae; genus JAPHSX01. The sequence goes on from JAOUQQ010000063.1 coordinate 5,868, forward strand.
CGATATCGCACGCAAGGTGCTGGCGGTGGACCGCGCCCCGGAGCGGATCAACGTCTATGAGGTGATGGCCAAGCCGGTGATCACCGTCGATCCTGATATGGATATCCGTTACTGCGCCCGCCTGTTTGATCGATTTGGCCTGTCGCGTTGCCCGGTGGTGAATGGCGGTGAGATCGTCGGCATCGTCAGCTTTACCGATATGGTGCTGCGCGGCCTGTGTAACGACCTGAACTGAGCGCAATGTTACAGCTCGACAGGGAGAGGGGATGGTTAGAGGGGGCGCGCGTTGTCGACTCCCCCAATTTTGATCAGCGCCCCGACAATGAGCCGCCCAGCCTCATCGTCATCCATGGTATCAGCCTGCCGCCGGGTCAGTATGGCGGGCCGTGGATCGATGCCCTCTTCACCAATACCCTCGATCCCGCTGCCCACCCCTATTTTGCCGATATCTGTCAGCTACGGGTCTCCTCCCACCTGCTGATCCGCCGTGATGGTGAGGTGGTGCAGTATGTGCCGTTCAATAAAAGGGCCTGGCACGCCGGGCTCTCCAGTTATCAGGGGCGCGAGCGGTGTAATGATTTTTCCATCGGTATCGAACTGGAGGGGAGCGATAATGAGCCCTACGAGGCGATTCAGTACCGGGTACTGGCCGAGTGCATTAACCTGCTGTTCAATGGTTATCCGCAGTTGAGTCCAGCGCACATTACCGGTCACAGTGATATCGCCCCGGGGCGAAAGAGTGACCCCGGCCCCCACTTTGACTGGCAGCGGCTGCGCCAGCTACTTGAAAACTCAGCAAGGAGCGCGGACACTTAAGTCATGGCACTTATCATTATCCTGATCAGTCTGGCAATTGAGCGGTTCCTCGGTTCGATGGAGGAGTTGCGTCGTTCAGGCTGGTTTATCGCCTACTCGCGCTGGGCCTCGGCAAGGCTTGCACAGTATGAGTCTCTCAATGGCCCGGTGGGGTTGCTGCTGATCCTGTTGCCGCTGATCGTCCCGGTGATGCTGCTCGTCCACTACCTGAGCGGCATCTGGCTGCTGGTGGGGGTCCCCTTCTCCATTCTTGTCCTGCTCTACTGCTTTGGCCCGCGCGATCTGGAGGCGGAGGTGGAGGCCTTTGTCGATGCCCGCCGCCGTGGGGATGAGGAGTCGGCCTGCTGGCATGCCAACGTGTTGCTGGGTGAAGAGGATGAGGTCGATAACTCAGCGGAACTTACCAAAAATATCATGGAGAATATCTTTGTTGAGGCCAACGAGCGGCTGCTTGCGGTGATCTTCTGGTTTGTGATGCTGGGTCCCGCCGGGGCACTGCTCTACCGGCTCAGCTCCCTGATTGCTCCGGCAGAGGGTGAGGAGCCCGAAGGGGTGGTGGAGGCGGGGATGCGTCTACATCAGCTGCTGGTCTGGGTGCCGGCTCGCTTCTGTGCCATCGCCTACGCACTGGCGGGGAGCTTTGTCGAGGCGCTGCACAACTGGCGTCAGGTGGAGTGCCACTGGTATCTCAGTAGTCGGCAGGTGCTTATTGCCGCTGGCTTTGGTGCGTTGCGGATGGATATCTCGGAGATTGAAGAGGATAGCACCGCCTGTGACCAGATCATTGAAGCGATGGCAATGGTGCGACGCGCCGTACTGGTATCCCTCTCGATCATCGCGATGCTCACCCTGGCCGGCTGGATGGGCTAAACCCTTTTTTATTCATCACCTGCCTTGCGGTATCATCAGCCGCTTTCCGGCGTGAGACAATCCGATGCGAGAACTGATTCTGGGCGGCGCCCGTTCGGGCAAGAGCGCCCTCGCCGAGCAGTATGCCATCGCCAGTGGCCTGGATGTGGCCTACCTTGCCACGGCCGAGGTGCGTGACGGTGAGATGGCGGCACGCATCGCCCACCACCGGGAGCGTCGCCCCGACCACTGGCACTGCATTGAGGAGCCGCTACAACTGGCCGCAGCGCTGCGACAGCAGGCAGGTGCTGAGCGCTGTCTGCTGGTCGACTGTCTCACCCTCTGGCTGAGTAACCTGCTGGAGGCGGGTGATGAGGTGTTTGAGCGTGAACGCACTGCGCTGTTAGAGACCCTGCCACAATTGCCGGGGCGGGTGATCTTTGTCAGCAATGAGGTGGGGCTGGGGGTGATACCGCTGGGGGAGCTGACACGCCGCTTTTGTGATGAGAGCGGGCGGCTGCATCAGGCGGTTGCCGCACTGTGTGATCGGGTAACCTTCGTTACCGCCGGTCTGCCAATGATCTTAAAGGGTAATAACGAATGAGTTTTGCATGGCTAGGGGGCAGTGTTGCCGCGATTGATGAGAAGGCCTCTGCTGCTGCCACCACGCGTCAGGGGCAACTGACCAAGCCGCCCGGCTCGCTCGGTCGGCTGGAGCAGCTGGCGATTCGTCTTGCCGGAATGCAGGGGGAGGAGAAGCCCTCGCTGGAGCAGATCCACATCTCGGTCTTTGCCGCCGACCACGGGGTGGCGGCGGAGGGGGTCTCCGCCTTCCCGCAGGAGGTGACGGTAGCGATGATCGCCAACTTTGCCCACGGCGGGGCGGCGATCAGTGTGCTGGCAAAGTCACTTGGCGCGAAGCTGGAGGTGGTTGATGTAGGCTCGGCCAGTGAGCCGCCCGAGTTGCCTGGGGTGATCTCTGCACGGGCCGGTAACGGTACCGCCAACTTTGCCAAAGGTGCGGCAATGGATGAGGGGCAGCTCGTTACCGCCCTGCAGGCGGGGCGCGAGGCGGTGGCACGCGCACTGGCGGCGGGGGCACAGCTCTTCATCGGCGGTGAGATGGGGATCGCCAATACCACCTCGGCCACCGCCATCGCCTCTGCCCTGCTGCAACGTCCAGCGCATGAACTGGCAGGGCCGGGCACCGGGATCAGTGCCGAGGGGGTGAGCCGCAAGGCAGTGGTGATCGAGCAGGCTCTGGCACTGCATAAAGAAACTATGACGAGCCCTCTTGAGGTGCTGCGTTGTGTTGGCGGTTTTGAGATCGCCGCCCTGGCCGGGGCCTATATCGCCGCGGCACAGGCTGGTCTGCCGGTGCTGGTCGATGGCTTTATCAGTAGCAGTGCGGCACTCGCGGCGCTGCGTATCAATCCGGCCATTGCCCCCTGGCTGATGCTCTCCCACGCCTCGGCCGAGCCGGGCCATGCGGCGATGGTAGAGGCGATTGGTGAGCGCCCGCTTGTCGATCTGGGAATGCGCCTGGGCGAGGGGAGTGGGGCAGCCACCTGTGTGCCGCTGCTGCGCCTCGCCTGTGCGCTGCACGCCGACATGGCGACCTTCGCCGAGGCGGGGGTGGCCGAGGGTAGTTGAGCAATGAGTGAGACGACGACGATTATCGATATTATCCGCCACGGTGAACCGGAGGGGGGCTCAAAATATCGGGGTCAGGTGGATGACCCCCTCTCCGAGCGCGGCTGGGCCCAGGTGCGCGCCGCAGTGGCGGGGCGTGATGGGTGGCAGCAGATCGTCACCTCGGATCTGAGTCGCTGCGCCGCCTTTGCCGAGGAGGTGGGGCAGAGGCTGGCCATACCCGTTGAACGTACCGATCAGTTTCGCGAGATCGGCTTTGGCGACTGGGAGGGGATGACGGCCAGGGAGATCATGGCGCAGGATGAGGCGGCACTCGCCGCCTTCTGGCAGGACCCGCTCAACAACACCCCGCCCAATGCCGAGCCGCTGGCAGATTTTTACCGCCGCATTGAGAGTGCATGGGAAGGAATACTTGATAACCACGCGGGTAAACATATCCTGCTGGTCGGCCACGCCGGGATGATGCGGGTGCTGTTGCTTAAAGCTCTGGGAATGGGGCTGGAGGGTTTTTATCGCTTCGACCCGCGCAACGCCACCATTGTGCGGATTCGGGTCGACAGTGGCCGACACGGTGAGGCCTATAGCCAACTGGTCTTCGAGGGTCCCGCGATCTGATGCGCCCCTTCTGGATCGCTTTGCAGTTTCTCACCCGGCTGCCAACCCCGTCCCTCACATCGGTTACACCTGTGGAGTCGGGCCGCTCACTCCTCTTCTATCCCCTGGTTGGGCTGCTCATCGGTGTACTGCTCTATTTTGTATCCCTGCTCACGACGTACCTCTCACCACTGCTCACAGCGGCAGTGGTGGTAGCTCTGTGGTTGTGGCTTACCGGAGCACTTCATGTTGATGGGCTGGCCGACATGGCAGATGGCTGGGTTGGCGGTCAGGGGGATCGGGAGCGTACCCTGGCAATTATGAGAGACCCCTACTGCGGGCCGATGGGGGTGAGTGCTGTGGTGGCCCTGTTGCTGCTCAAGTTCGCCGCACTGACTGTGGTCGTAACGACGTCACCGTTGTGGTTGCTGTATGCGCCGCTGGCTGCAAGGGGGATGGTCCTGTTGCTGATGTTGACAACCCCCTACTGTCGTGAACAGGGGCTGGCCTCGGCCATGTTGGCGTCGATGCCGCGCAGGGGGCTGTGGGCGATGCTGGCAGTGACGGGGCCAGGGGGTGTTCTGATTTTTCAGTGGCAGGGGCTCTCTCTGTTGCTGGTATTGCTCCTGCTGTTCTGGGTCTATCGCAGGGCTCTGATGCAAAGGCTGGGTGGCTATAGTGGTGATGGCGCCGGTGCGTTGCTGGAGATTTCGGAGCTGGCGGTGCTACTAGTTGCGGCGGTGCCGTTTAACGCTTGACCTGGTAAGGTCAAACAGGCACTTTGATTTGCTCCTTCGACAAGATCACTGCAGAACGATGAGCGAACAGAACAGACCGGCCACAATCTATCGCAAAGACTACACTCTCTACAGCCACACCCTCGAATCGGTGGCACTGCACTTCGAGCTCGATGGAGGGCGTACCACGGTGCGCTCCACACTGAAACTCACGGCGCGCGGCGAAGAGCGCACCCTGTGTCTTGATGGCAGCGAACTGGAACTGCTCTCCATTGAACTCGATGGTCGTACTCTGGGTAGCGACGAGTACCGACTCGATGCGGAGTCACTGAGCCTGCAAATTCCACCGCAGTGTGAGCTGACTATCACTACCGCCATTGAACCCGCCGCCAATACCGCGCTGGAGGGGCTCTACCTCTCTAGCAGCAACTTCTGCACACAGTGTGAGGCGGAGGGCTTCCGCCGTATCACCTTTTACCCGGATCGCCCCGATGTGCTAAGCGTCTTTACCACCACAGTTGTAGCCGATAAAGAGAAGTATCCGCAGCTACTGGCCAATGGTAATCGCACCGAAGTAGGGGCTCTCGATGACGGTCGTCACTACGCGGTATGGCACGACCCTTTCCCCAAGCCCTGTTACCTCTTTGCGTTAGTTGCCGGTGATCTCGCCTGTGTGCGTGACAGCTTTACCACCATGTCTGGTCGTGAGGTGGCGATCGAATTCTACGTACAGCACGGTAACGAAAATAAGTGTGACCACGCGGTAGAGTCGCTGAAGCGGGCGATGAAGTGGGATGAAGAGAAGTACGGTCGCGAGTACGACCTCGACCTCTACATGGTTGTCGCGGTCGATGACTTCAACATGGGGGCGATGGAGAACAAGGGGCTTAATGTCTTTAACTCCAAGTTCGTACTGGCGCGTCCCGAGTCGGCGACCGATGTCGATTTCGTCAACATCGAAGGGGTGATCGGCCACGAGTATTTTCACAACTGGTCGGGTAACCGCGTCACCTGTCGCGACTGGTTTCAGTTGTCGTTAAAAGAGGGCTTCACCGTCCTGCGCGATCAGCAGTTCACCGCCGATATGAACTCCGCCGCAGTCAAACGCATTGATGATGTACGCATGTTGCGCGCCCACCAGTTTCCGGAAGACGCGGGGCCAATGTCACACCCGGTGCGCCCCGACTCCTATGTGGAGATCAATAACTTTTACACCCTGACGGTTTACGAAAAAGGTGCCGAGGTGGTAGGGATGTTGCGCACCCTGCTCGGTGAGACGGGTTTCAGAAAGGGCACCGATCTTTACTTTGACCGTCACGACGGCAGCGCCGTCACCTGCGATGACTTTGTCGCGGCGATGGAGGAGGCCAACGGCGTCAAACTAGAGCAGTTCCGTCGCTGGTATGCCCAGGCGGGCACGCCGCGCATCACCCTGACGCGTCACTATGATGCCGCACAAAAACGTTACACCCTGACCCTGAAGCAGCAGACCCCGTCAACACCGGGACAGGCGGAGAAACTGCCGCTCCATATCCCGGTAAAGATGGCATTGCTCGACCGTAGCGGCGCTACCGTGTCGCCCGAACAGGTGGTTGATTTTACCGAGGCCGAACAGCAGTTCGTGTTTGAGAATATTGCAGAGGAGCCGATCCCGTCACTGCTGCGCGGCTTCTCCGCGCCGGTGATCCTGCAACATGATTACAGCGATGATGAACTCGCCTTTTTGATGGGCAATGAAACCGATCCCTTTAATCGTTGGGAGGCGGGTCAGCAGTTGGCGCTACGGGTGATGCAGCGCTTGTTGAACGATATGCGTGAGGGGCGTGAGCTGGTGCTGGATCAGGGGTTAAGCGACGCCTTCGCCCGGACACTCAACGATACGCAGCTCGACCCGGCGCTGGCCGCCGAGGCGCTGAGTCTGCCGGATGAGAGTTACGTGGCAGAGTGTGAAAGCCCCGCCGACCCTCAGGCGATCCACGCGGTGCGCCAGTTCCTGCGCCGCGCCCTTGCCGAAACACACCACGATGCCCTCAAGGCGCGTTACGATGCACTCAATGACGGTGTCGCCTACAGCCTCGATGCCGATGCCATGGCACGCCGTCGCTTGAAGAATCTCTGCCTCGCCTATCTCTCACTGCACGACAGGGGGGAGCACGCGCAACAACAGTTCGCCAATGCCCACAACATGACCGACTCCATGGCCGCCCTCTCTGCACTGGTCGATAACGGCCATCCACAGATGAGCGCAGCACTGGAAACTTTCTACGACAGCTGGCGACATGACATGCTGGTACTCGACAAGTGGTTCACCGTGCAGGCCCGCTCCGGTATGCCCGATACATTGCAGCGGGTAGAGCAACTGATGGGCCATCACGATTTTATCCTCACCAACCCCAACCGGGTGCGTTCACTCATCGGTGCCTTTGCTGCTGGCAACCCCGCCCGTTTTCACGATGAGAGTGGGGGTGGTTATCGCCTGCTCGCCGACAAGGTGATCGAACTTAATGGCCGCAACCCGCAACTGGCGGCAAGACTGCTCGGCCCGCTAACCCGCTGGCGTGGGCTGGATGAAAAATACCAGCAGCCGATGCGCAGTGAGTTGCAGCGGATATTGGATAGTGGTGAGTTGTCGCGGGATGTGTTTGAGGTGGTGAGCAAAAGTCTTGTGTAGATTGGACTGATACCAGTTCTGTAGGGTGGGTTAGCGCAGCGTAACCTGCCAGTACCTCTATCAAACCCAGATTGAAGATGGAGCATATTTGACAGGTTAGGGTGGTGGTGAGATTGGTGTATAGTTGATGGGGTGTTTTGGTGGGTTACGCTGCGCTAACCCACCCTACGGGCTTATTTAATATATGTTTTTTTATGCATTTCATCGAATATCACGTTCTCACTGGCATCCAATATTGTTGTTAAGCTCTCAATCGTTTTAAGCCAAATGCTTTTGGCGCAGTATAGAATTTCATTTTCCTTGCTATTTCTGAATATGTGGAAGTATTTTTTCAATGAGTCGTTAATTGTGAATGTAAACTCATCTACAGTGTGAGGCATAAATAATGTATTATTAAAACCATTTATTTCAACCAAAATAGCCTTTCTGTGAATAATATCTCCTCTATATGAATGAAGCTTTGTAAACCAGTATTTATTTTCGTTTGCTACAATCCTTAAAAAATCGTCATCAGAATTATCAGCAGTCACTTTGTTAACGAATCCATTCCATTTTAGTGTCTGATTCTTTGGGCCATAAAGGAATAGGCCAAGGTAATTACCAAAATAATCTGAAAGCGAAGCTAAGTTAAATATCAAGTTATCAAAACAATAGCTAACTTGATTTATGGCGTCGAAGGATGCGTGAAGCTTTTCTCCTGTATCCGTGCCGATTTTCTGATAGTGTGTTTGGTAGTGAGAAATGGTGCTTTCTAGGAATCGCAAGCATTGAACAGTTGCGCCTAAGCGGTGTGTCATATAATCCCTCCTAGTGATCGAATCTCCAGAATGAGGGTACATGAAGTTTACTCCGAATTTATTCAAAGCAAGCTGAGAATTATTTTTCATTATCCTTTTGTAAAATTCTATATGCTCTTCCAATTTCTATCCTTTACGCATGGCGAACGATTTTTGAAACTAGGAGGAGAACAAGGCAATACCCAACGGGGCATACGCTTCACTTATTGCTCCCTACCCCTCCCCATCAACAACATACCCCTCCCAATCCTCCTCATCCACTTCATTCTCATGTATCGCGAAGTTGCGCACCGAGATCCCGGCATCGTGCACGCTCTCTTTGGTGCCACTGACAAGCGGGTGCCATTCGGGCAGTGGTCGGCCTTCGGCCAGCAGGCGATAGCTGCAGCTTTGTGGCATCCAGTGGAGTTTGTCGGCGTTGTCGGGGGTGACCTGAAGGCATTCGGGTACCAGTACGGTGCGCTCTGAGTAGCGGCTGCAGGCACAGCCTTCAAGGTCGAGATATTGGCAGACCAGGCTGGTGGTGTAGAGTGTGCCGTCGTCTTCATCTTCCAGTTTTATCAGGCAGCAGCGGGCGCAGCCGTCGCAGAGTGATTCCCACTCCTCGCGGCTGAGCTGGCCGAGCGATTTCTCTTCCCAGAATCGGGGCACGGCTTTATCCGGCAATCGCCTTGTCCATGCGTGCGGAGGCCTCTTCCCACTCTGCGGTGGCGGTGGCGCCCTGGGCCATCATCTCCATCAGGCCGTAGGCGAGCTGGCGGGTCTCGGGGGTCATCTCTTTTAATTTGGTCAGCAGGTACAT
>JAOUQQ010000064.1 GCA_029879245.1 Chromatiales bacterium
AGTACACGCAGAAAGACCTTCGCAGAGGCCCTGTCGATGGGGGTGTTGAGGGTGGCGAGACAGAGTGGCTCCCAGAAGCGACGAACGATGGTGGCTCCCTGGCGGTAGTTGCGTAGCAATTCGGCAACGGAGATATCGTCAGACAGTGTGAAGTTGTTCAGTGTGAGTTTCAGGCTCATCAGCAGTGCCGCTGCCCGTGCGGTGAGGGAGAGGCCTTCTGCCGATAGTTGTGCCCAGGCGAGGTGGAGCGGGGCGGGCAGTAGTGGGGCCTGCATCACCAGTGCCTCGTTACCCTCCACTACCTTGAGACGCAGCCGGGTGCGCAGAAACAGCTCCGCCTCATCGGCCCCGGTGAGTGTCAGCAGGCGCAGGGTCTCACTGTAGGCACCGATCAGCAGGTGCTGGCCGTTATCGACCGTCAGCTCGCCAAAGGGGGCGTTGCGGGCACGCCCACCCAGTTGCGGGGCCGATTCGTAGACTTTTACCGGGATGTTATGGGCGGTGAGCTCCAGCGCCGCGGCTAGGCCTGCCCAGCCGCCACCGGCGATGAGTATCGTTTCGTCCCGATTCATGCTTGAGGCTTAACCAGACCGCTGCGTAGATTTTTCCGGTAGCGCCGCTTCTCCTGGTAGAGGCAGCGCAGGACGAGGAGCAGTTTTTTCCAGGTGGGGAGCCGTACCCGTCCCTGCATTACCGGATAGTCTCGTTCGATGATCGCCTGCAGGGTGGCGTGGTAGACCGCAGACATAATCAGTCCGCTCAGCTGGCGGTAGCGATCACCCTCCGGTAACGCCGCCATCGCCTTCTGGTAAAACGATTCGGCACGCTCTGCCTGAAAGGCGAAGAGTTGTTTCATCTGAGGGGTCTCACGGCCCTGCAGAATATCCTCCTCGGAGACTCCAAATTGTGCCAGCTCATCCTGTGGCAGGTAGATGCGATTGCGTTCACCATCCTCTTTGACATCGCGCAGGATATTCGTGAGCTGGAACGCCATACCGAGGTCGTGGGCGTAGTCGAGCGTTCGGCGATCCTCAAGACCAAAGATCGCCGCGGCGAGCAGCCCCACCACCGAGGCGGCGCGGTAACAGTAGAGGGAGAGGTCGGTAAAGTTGGCGTAGCGGTTGCGGTCGAGGTCCATCTCCATGCCATCGATGATCGCGATAAAGTGTTCTTCGGCCAGTTCATAGGTATCGGTGGAGGGTTTGAGGGCAAGGGTTACCGGGTGTTGTGGGGCGTCATGGTAGAGCCGCACAACCTCCTCACGCCACCAGGCCAGTTTTTTCCGTGCAATGGCCTCATCCCTGCACTCATCGACCACATCATCGACCTCGCGGCAGAAGGCGTAGAGGGCGGTGATGGCGCGGCGCCGCTCATCACTCAAAAAACGGAAGCTGATGCTAAAGCTGGAACCGCTGGCGGCGGTCTTCTCGGCGCAATACTGGTCAGGGGTCATCGGGCGTTGCTATGTTTTTGGTTGTGCTAAAGGTATCATAACGCGCTTTAATTTTGGCCGGAAAAAAACAGGGTAGTGATTGAATGAGTGATACGAGCAGCAACGTAGTATGGCACCACGCCACGGTGACCAGGCAGCGCCGGGAGGAGCTCAATGGCCATAAGAGTGTGATCCTCTGGTTTACCGGCCTCTCCGGTGCCGGAAAATCGACCCTGGCCCACGCGGTGGAGGAGGAGTTGCATCAGAAGGGATGCCGTACCTTCGTCTTCGATGGTGACAACGTGCGCCACGGGTTGTGCGGCGATCTGACCTTCACTATTGATGATCGCAAGGAGAATATCCGTCGTATCGGTGAGATGACCAAGCTCTTTCTCGAGGCGGGGGTGATCTCACTGACCGCCTTTATCTCACCGATGCGGGAGGATCGGGAGCGGGTGCGCTCACTGGTGCCCCATGGTGATTTTCTTGAGGTCTACTGCCGCTGCGGTATCGAGACCTGTGAGTCGCGCGACGTGAAGGGGCTCTACAAGAAGGCGCGTGCCGGTGAGATCCCGGAGTTTACCGGGATTTCCTCACCCTACGAGGCGCCGGAGGATGCAGAGATCGTGGTCGATACCGACAAGCTGTCGCTGGAGGAGAGTGTCGAAATGGTGCTTGCGCGCCTCTGCGAGCGGGGCATCATCCCTGGCGGTTGTAACGATTAGAGAACTAGAGCGCTCCCCACAGGGCGCGTAGCCAGTCGCCCTTACGCAGTCGAGGGCGAGTAAATGGGTCGGCCACACACTGCTCCAGCCGTTCGATGACGGCGAGTCCTCCCGCAATGATAAAGCGGATCTCAAGTCCGAAGCGTCCCCGCAGCCGCCGGCCGAGCGGTGCACCCTGCTCCATCATCTCCCGTGCACGGGCCACCTGAAAGCGCATCAGCGCCACCATCTCCTCTGCGTCGCTGCGTCTGGCAAAGTGGTCAGGGATGACGCCGAAACGGGCCAGCTCATCCTGCGGGAGGTAGATGCGTCCGTTCTCATCGAAGTCCTGCGCCAGGTCCTGGTAGAAGTTGATCAGCTGCAGGGCGCTGCAGATGCTATCTGACAGCTGCAGGTTCTCCTCGCTGTCGTTGCCGCTCAGGTGCAGCAGCAGTCGCCCCACCGGGTTGGCGGAGCGGCGGCAGTAGTCGAGCAGCTCGGCAAAGTCGCTGTAGCGTCGTTTCGTTACGTCCTGGGCGAAGGCGCTGAGCAGGTCGTGGAATAGTTGTAGTGGCAGTTGATGCTGTTCGATTACATCGGCGAGGGCGATAAAGACCGGGTCGTCACCGGCCTCGCTGCGCGCCATCGCATGGAGTTTCTCCGTGTAGCCCGCCAGCAGGGCGAGGCGCTCCTCCTCGCTGCGCTCCCCCTCGTCTGCGAAATCATCGGCAGTGCGGGCGAATGCATAGATCACTGCGATGGGACGGCGCAGGGCGCGCGGCAGCAGCCATGAGGCGACGGGAAAGTTTTCGTAGTGAGAGCGGGCCAGTTGCTCGCAGTGGGCGTAGGCGGCCTCTATGGCGGGTGTATTCACGCTAGAGCCACTGCAGGATCGCCTCGGCACTCTCGACCATACCGTCGGCCCGCCAGCTTGCCGGCTTATCGTCGTTGCCGATGTAACCGAACAGCGCCACCAGGGTGTGCATCCCGGCATTGCGCCCCGCTTCGATGTCGCGTTCGGCGTCCCCCACGTAGAGGCACTCTGCCGCCGCGCTGCCCGCCTGCTGGCAGGCGAGCAGCATCGGCGCCGGGTGGGGCTTGCGCTCTGGGAGGGTGTCGCCGCTGACGATGGTGGCGGCGCGCTTCTTTAACGCCAACCCCTCAAGTAGCGGCTCGGTGAGCCAGCCCGGTTTGTTGGTGACCACCCCCCAGTTGAGACCGCGCCCCTCGATCTCATCAAGCAGCTCGGTCATCCCTGCGAACAGGGTAGTACCGCGCACGATGTGCTCGCGGTAGATGGCGAGCAGGCGTTGGCGCAGGGCGTCGAATTGCGGCGCCGTCTCGTCGATATTGAAGCCGAGTTTGATCAGGGCGATACCGCCGTGGGAGACCACCGGACGGATCTGCTCGAAGGGGAGGGGCTCACAACCCTGCTCGCGCAGCACCTCGTTGAGGGCGAAGGCGAGGTCGGGGGCGGTATCGGCGAGGGTGCCGTCCAGGTCGAACAGCACGGTGCGGATGTTACGCATCGAATCGTTAGTCGGCGGCGGGCAGGGTACAGTGGGCCAGGTAGTTCACATCGAGGTCACGCCCCAGGCTGTACTTCTGGCTGAAGGGGTTGTAGACCATGCCGGTCAGCTCTTTGAGTTCCAGACCGGCGTGGCGGGTCCACCCCTCCAGCTCCGAGGGACGGATGAACTTGGCGAAGTCGTGGGTCCCCTTGGGCAGCATACGCAGCAGGTACTCGGCGCCGACGATGGCGAAGAGATAGGCCTTGGGGTTGCGGTTGATGGTGGAGAAGAAGAGTTGTCCGCCCGGTTTCACCAGTGTTGCGCAGGCGGCGATCACCGAGCCGGGGTCGGGCACGTGCTCTAGCATCTCCATGCAGGTGACCACGTCGAACTGGCCGGGCATCTCGGCGGCGAGTGCCTCTACCGTCACCTGGCGGTACTCCAGTTCGGCCCCGCTCTCCAGCATATGCAGTCTGGCCACCTCCAGCGGTGCCTCCCCCATGTCGATCCCCAGTACCTCGGCACCGCGCAGGGCCATGCTCTCGGCGAGGATGCCGCCGCCGCAGCCCACATCCAGTACCTTCTTACCACTGATGTCGGCGCGCTGGTCGATATAGTCGAGGCGAAGCGGGTTGATGTCGTGCAGCGGCTTGAACTCGCTGTGCGGGTCCCACCAGCGTGAGGCGAGCTCCTCGAACTTGCTGATTTCTCCCTGATCGACATTGTGGTTGGCTGCGCTGCTCATCATTAATTACCCATTATTGCTGTGCGATCTTCTCGCGCCACTGGCGCGCGCTATGCAGGATCGCCTCCTCATCCAGGGTGGTGAGGCGGCGCTCCTTGAGCAGGTGACGCCCGGCCACCCAGACGTCGCTCACCTTGTCGCGGCCGGTGGCGTAGACCAGCTGCGAAATGGCATGGTACAGCGGTTGGGTCTCCAGATCATCCAGTTTGACCGCGACGATATCTGCCGCCTTGCCGATGGTGAGCGAGCCGCAGATTGCGTCGATCCCCAGGGCGCGGGCACCGTTAATGGTGGCCATTGCCAGCGCCTCGGCGGCGGGCAGCGCGCTGGCGTCGCCCGCCACCCCCTTGGCCAGCAGGGCTGCGGTGCGCATCTCGCCGAACATGTCGAGGTCGTTGTTGCTGGCGGCGCCATCGGTGCCGAGTGCCACGTTGATCCCCGCATCGATTAATTTCTGCACCGGACAGAAGCCGCTCGCCAGCTTGAGGTTGGACTCGGGGCAGTGCACCACCGAAGAGTTGGTCTCGGCGATGCGGGCGATCTCCTCGTCGGTAAGCTGGGTCATGTGTACCGCCAGTAGTCGCGGGCCGAGCAGCCCCAGCTCGTCGAGGCGGGCCAGCGGGCGCTTGCCGTGCTGCTCGATGGAGCCACTGACCTCGTCGGCGGTCTCGTGGATGTGCATGTGGATCGGCAGGTCGAGCTCCTCGGCGTACATCACCACCTTCTCAAGCGGCCCGTCGGAGACGGTGTAGGGGCCGTGCGGGGCGAAGGCGGCGCGCACCAGCGGCGAGTGCTTGAGCTCGTCGTTCAAGGCGATCCCCTTGTCGATGTACTCGTCGGCGTTCTGCGCCCAGGCGGTGGGGAAGTCTATGACGATGAGCCCCACTACCGCCCGCATTCCGGCGTGTTCCGCCTGGCGTGCCACCTCATCGGGGAAGAAGTACATCTCGTTAAAGCAGGTGGTGCCGCCGCGCAGCATCTCCGCCATCGCCAGGCGGGTGCCGTCGCGCACAAAATCGGGGCTCACCCACTTGCCCTCGGCGGGCCAGATGTGGTCGTTGAGCCAGCTCATCAGCGGCAGGTCATCGGCCAGGCCGCGCATCAGGCTCATCGCCGCGTGGGTGTGGGTGTTGATCAGGCCGGGGATCAGGGCATGACCGGGGCGCTCTACAACATGTTCTGCCTGGTACTTTACCGCACACTCACTGCTGGGCAGGATATCGATGATCTGGCCATCCAGCAGCGCGATACTGTGGTCGGCCAGTACCACCCCCCTGGGTTCGACCGGGATCACCCAACTGGCATGTATTAAAGAGTCAATTGATTTCATTTCGGCGTAGCTTAGGTAATTCGTGATATCGATACAACCGTACAGGGTCTGGATGATAATTTATAAGCCCTCTCCACACACTATCTATATGAAATTGTTAGCTGACGGGGGGTTTGTAGTTGCGGGATAATGAGAGTAGAGTTTCGCCACGTTATGAATATATCTGACTGTAACGTTTTGATAATTTGAGGAAAAAATACGATATGGGGTGTGTTCGCAAGGCTGTTTTTCCCGTGGCCGGACTGGGTACCCGTTTCCTTCCGGCGACCAAGGCAAGCCCGAAAGAGATGCTGCCAATCGTCGATAAACCGCTCATTCAGTATGCGGTAGAAGAGGCGGTTGAGGCCGGTATTGATGAGATGATCTTCGTTACCAGCAGCTCCAAACGTGCGATTGAAGATCACTTTGATAAAAACTTTGAGCTGGAGAGTGAGCTGGAGAGAAAGGGGAAGAGTGATCTGCTCAGTTTGTTACGTAACATTGTTCCGCCCAGTATCACCTGCGTCTATATTCGACAGCCCGAGGCTCTGGGGCTGGGGCACGCGGTACTCTGTGCAAAAAATGTCGTGGGAGACGAACCCTTCGCAGTGATCCTTGCCGATGACCTCATTGATGGCAATGGGACTGGTGTGGTCAAACAGATGGTTACCCAGTTTGAGAAGAGTCAGTGCAGTCTCATCGGGGTGGAAGAGGTCCCCACTGAAGATACCGATAAGTATGGTGTGGTGAAGTACGAGCAGAGTGGTGATTCGTCCCACCCCATCTCGGCCATTGTCGAGAAACCAGCCCCCGCACAGGCACCATCAAATATGGCGGTGGTTGGTCGCTATCTTCTGACTCCCCGTATATTTGAATTGCTGGAGAGGACAGAGAGGGGGGCTGGCGGTGAGATACAGTTGACTGATGCGATCGCTGATCTATTGCAGCACGAGAGCGTCCACGCCTATCCATTTAGCGGAAAACGTTACGACTGTGGCAGTAAATTGGGATATTTACAGGCTACCGTGGAGTTTGCCCTGAAACACCCGGAGTTAAAGGGGCAGTTTGGTCAATACTTGCACAGTCTGAAATTAAAATGACATCCACAGCTTGGTAGGTACTGTTTTAGACTGGAATGACCGAGCATAATCGTAGACAATAGTCGGCACTTTTCACGGTGACCGCGCCATCTCTTCCCGGCAGCGGTCAACAAAGAGAACTTAATTTCGCATAGGTATCCCCCATGTTAGAAGCTTATCGTATCCATCTTGATGAGCGTGCTGCAGAAGGCCTGCCGCCGCTGCCCCTCACAGCCGAACAGACCGCCGCCCTGGTGGAGCTGCTGAAGAGCCCGCCTGCGGGAGAGGAGGGGGTGATCGTCGAACTCTTTGTTCATCGGGTACCGCCCGGAGTCGATGATGCCGCCTATGTAAAGGCCGCCTTTCTTACCGATCTGGCCAGGGGTGCGGCCAGCTCTCCTCTGATCGACAAGGTGCGCGCCACCGAGCTGCTCGGCACTATGGCCGGCGGCTACAATGTCGCCCCGCTGGTGGCGTTACTGGATGATGCTGAGCTTGCCACCAGCGCCGCCGAAGCGCTGAAAAAGACCCTGCTAGTGGCCGATGCCTACCATGAGGTGATGGATAAAGCGAAGGGGGGCAACCCGGCCGCGCGTGCGGTGGTCGACTCCTGGGCTGAGGCGGAGTGGTTCACCGATCGGGCACCGCTCGCCGATGAGATTAAGGTGACCGTCTTCAAGGTGCCAGGCGAGACCAATACCGACGACCTCTCACCTGCCTCCGAGGCGTGGAGTCGTCCCGATATCCCGTTACACGCCAAGGCGATGCTGGTGGCGAAGATGCCCGATGGGCTGCAGAAGATCGATGAACTCAAGGCAAAGGGGTTGCCGCTCGCCTTCGTCGGTGATGTGGTCGGTACCGGCTCGTCACGCAAGTCGGCCATCAACTCGGTGCTGTGGCACATGGGTGAGGATATCCCCTATGTCCCCAACAAGCGTCAGGGCGGGGTGGTGATCGGTGGCAAGATCGCCCCCATCTTCTTCAACACCGCCGAGGATTCCGGCGCCCTGCCTATCGAATGTGATGTTTCCAAAATGGAGATGGGGGACGTGATCACCATCAAGCCGTTCGAGGGCAAGGTCTACAACGAGTCCGGCGAGGCGATCGCCGAGTTCGACCTCAAGCCCAGCACCATGAGCGACGAGGTGCGTGCAGGTGGCCGCATTCCGCTTATCATTGGTCGCAACCTGACCGACAAAACCCGCGAGGCGCTGGCCCTCGACCCCTCCGACAAATTCACCCGCCCGGTGGCCCCCGCCGACAGCGGCAAGGGTTACACCCTGGCGCAGAAGATGGTGGGCAAGGCGTGCGGCGTTGAGGGCGTTCGCCCCGGCACCTACTGCGAACCGCGCATGACCACCATCGGCTCTCAGGACACCACCGGCGCGATGACCCGCGACGAGCTTAAGGAGCTCGCCTGCCTTGGTTTTACCGCCGACCTGGTGATGCAGTCATTCTGTCACACCGCCGCCTACCCCAAGCCGGTCGACATCAAACTGCAGCACACCCTGCCCGAGTTCATCACCAACCGCGGTGGTGTCTCTCTGCGTCCCGGCGACGGGGTGATCCACTCCTGGCTTAATAGAATGATCATGCCCGACACCGTCGGCACCGGTGGCGACTCCCACACCCGCTTCCCGCTGGGGATCAGCTTCCCCGCCGGCTCCGGTCTGGTCGCCTTTGGTGCGGCGATGGGGGTGATGCCGCTCGATATGCCTGAGTCGGTGCTGGTGCGTTTTAAGGGTGAGATGCAGCCCGGCGTCACCCTGCGCGACCTGGTCAACGCCATCCCCTACGCGGCGATCCAGCAGGGCCATCTGACGGTAGAGAAGGCAGGCAAGAAGAATATCTTCTCCGGTCGCATCCTCGAGATTGAGGGGCTGGAGCAGCTCAAGGTGGAACAAGCCTTTGAACTCTCCGATGCATCAGCCGAGCGCTCCGCCGCCGCCTGTACCGTCAAGCTTGATAAAGCGCCGGTTATCGAATATTTGCACTCCAACGTCACCCTGCTGAAGTGGATGATCGCCAACGGCTACGAGGACAAACGTACCCTCGGTCGTCGTATCGAGGCGATGGAGGCGTGGCTCGCTAATCCGCAGCTGCTGAATGCAGACAGTAACGCCGACTATGCCGCGGTGATCGAGATCGACCTGAATGAGATCAAGGAGCCGATCGTCGCCTGCCCCAACGACCCGGACGACGTTAAGCTACTCTCCGAAGTGGCAGGGGATAAAGTGCAGGAGGTCTTTATCGGCTCCTGCATGACCAATATCGGCCACTACCGTGCCGCCGGCCGGGTGCTGGAGGCAGACGGCGGCGTGGTTCCCACCCGCATGTGGATCGCCCCACCGACCAGGATGGACGAGCAGCAGCTGATGGAGGAGGGCTACTACTCCATCTTCGGAAAGTCCGGAGCCCGCACCGAGATGCCCGGCTGCTCGCTCTGCATGGGCAACCAGGCTCGGGTTGCTGACGGGGTGACCGTCTTCTCTACCTCTACCCGTAACTTCCCCAACCGTCTCGGTAAGGGGGCTAACGTCTACCTCGGCTCCGCCGAGCTGGCAGCAGTGACTGCGCTGCTGGGCAAATTGCCCACATCGGCCGAGTACATGGAGAAGGTCGCACTGCTCGACACTATGGCCGATGACGTCTATCGCTATCTCAATTTCGATCAGATTGATGTCTATCGGAACGTCGCGAGTGAGATAATGATTCCTGTTGCCACAGTCTGAGTCGTGATGTGAACGAAGACCGCTCAATTTGGTGGGCGGTTTTTTATTTGCCAAAACAAAAAAACCGGCTAGTTGCCGGTTTCATATTTTCGCTATTGCGATGTGATTATTTGGCTCCCCGAGCAAGATTCGAACTTGCGACCAAAGGATTAACAGTCCTCTGCGCTACCGCTGCGCCATCGGGGAATTGCGGTCTGTTGCCTCAGCAACAGGCGCGTATACTACCGTCCGATATCGCAGGGGTCAATACTCTGTCGGGAAAATATCGGAACAGAGTAAGTCATTGTTGGAGAATGGTGTTTTCCCGCTTTTTACAGCATTAACGGTAACCCAGACGATCACCAATTCGCTTCAGTGCGTTGGTCAGATTCTCCATGCTGGTGGCAAACGAGAGGCGCATATAACCCGGCTGGCCAAAGGCTGATCCGGGTACCAGAGCTACCCCTGCTTCGTTGAGAAGATAGTCAGCCAGTTCAAGGTCGTCGTTGATTCCATCGAGTGAGGCGATCGCTTCACGCATGTCGGGGAAGGAGTAGAAGGCTCCCTGAGAGGGGAGGCACTTTACCCCTTTAATCTTGTTGAGTTCGGCCACCACAAAATCGTGTCTCGCCTTGAAATGCTCGAGCATGTCGGCAATACACTGCTGATCCCCATTCAATGCAACCTCGGCTGCCACCTGAGAGATGGAGGTGGGGTTGGAGGTTGATTGTGACTGCACCTTCTTCATCGCTTTCACCAGCCACTCGGGCCCTGCGGCATAGCCGATTCGCCAGCCGGTCATCGAGTAGGCCTTGGATACGCCGTTCATCACAAGGGTGCGCTCATAGAGCTCGGGGCAGGCGGTGACGA
This sequence comes from Chromatiales bacterium, assembly GCA_029879245.1. Classification (GTDB taxonomy): domain Bacteria; phylum Pseudomonadota; class Gammaproteobacteria; order Thiohalomonadales; family Thiohalomonadaceae; genus JAPHSX01. Next base: position 10,362 of record JAOUQQ010000064.1, read on the forward strand.
TGTTGGCAAAGGGCTCATCGGCCCACAGGATATGCTCATACATGTCATCGCTGGCGATGAGAATATTGGGGTGTTGCAGCAATACATCTCCAAGCGCCCTGAGTTCGGCCCTGGTGTAGGCGACACCGGTTGGGTTAGATGGGCTGTTGAGTACTACCAGGCGGGTCTTGTCGGTGATCGCCGCCTTGAGCTGCTCCGGGGTGATCTTGAAATTCTGCTCCAGCCCCGCCTGCACGATCACAGGTACCCCTTCGGCCAGTAGCACCATGTCAGGGTAGGAGACCCAGTAGGGGGCGGGGATGACCACCTCGTCGCCAGCGTTGAGGTAGGCCTGTGCCAGATTGAAAAAACTCTGCTTGCCGCCGCATGAGACTAATATCTGTTTGGGGATGTAGCTCAGACCATTGTCACGCTGAAACTTGTCGATAATTGCCTGTTTCAACTCGGGCGTACCATCAACTGCGGTATACTTGGTGAACCCTGCGTTAATCGCTTCAATTGCCGCCTGTTTGATGTGTTCCGGGGTATCAAAATCGGGTTCACCGGCTCCGAGACCGATGATGTCCTTACCCTGTGATTTCAACTCCTTGGCACGCGCGGTGATGGCCAGGGTGGCGGATGGCTTTACACTTTGAACTCGATGCGATAGTTGCGGTTCCAAGCAGGTTATCCTCAGTAACGGGTCGATAGGAAACTAAACCGGCAGATTCTACTTTATTAAGGTACTACGCTAAAACCCCTAATGAGCAAGAGTTTTGAGATTGAGAGCAAATTCCCCCCGGCAGGCGACCAACCGACCGCGATTAAGACCCTGGTTGAGGGGCTCGAGGCGGGGGAGGCGGGGATGACCCTGCTGGGGGTGACCGGCTCGGGTAAGACCTTCACCATCGCCAACGTGATCGAGCAGGTCCAGCGCCCGACCCTGATTATGGCCCACAACAAGACCTTGGCGGCGCAGCTCTACGGCGAGATGAAGGAGTTCTTCCCGGACAACGCGGTCGAGTATTTTGTCTCCTACTACGACTACTACCAGCCGGAGGCCTACGTGCCCGCCTCCGACACCTTCATCGAGAAGGACGCCTCGATTAATGAGCACATCGAGCAGATGCGCCTCTCGGCCACCAAGGCGATACTGGAACGCAAGGACACCATCATCGTCGCCACCGTCTCGGCGATCTATGGTCTTGGTGACCCCAACTCCTACCTTAATATGATGCTCCACCTGGTGCGTGGCGATACCGTCGACCAGCGCTTCATCCTGCGCCGCCTCGCCGAGCTGCAGTACACCCGCAACGACATGGATTTTCGCCGCGCCACCTACCGGGTGAGGGGGGAGGTGATCGACATCTTCCCCGCCGAGTCGGAGACCGAGGCGGTGCGCATCGAGCTGTTCGACGATGAGATTGAGCAGCTATCGTATTTTGATCCGCTTACGGGTGAGGTGCTACGCCGCGTGCCGAGGCTGACCATCTATCCCAAGACCCACTACGTCACCCCGCGGCAGAAGATCCTCGACGCCATCGATGCCATTAAGGAAGAGCTGAAGGAGCGGCTGGAGCAGCTGCGCGACCAGCAGAAGCTGGTGGAGGCACAGCGCCTCGAGGAGCGCACCCGCTACGATATCGAGATGATGCTCGAGCTCGGCTACTGCTCGGGGATCGAGAACTACTCGCGCTACCTCTCCGGGCGTGCCCCCGGCGAGCCGCCACCGACACTCTTCGACTACCTGCCGGACGATGCACTGCTGGTGATCGACGAGTCCCATGTCACCGTCTCGCAGATTGGGGCGATGTACAAGGGGGATCGTTCACGCAAGGAGAATCTGGTGACCTATGGGTTTAGACTGCCCTCGGCTCTGGATAACCGGCCGATGAAGTTTGAGGAGTTCGAGCAGATCTCACCGCAGACCATCTACGTCTCCGCTACCCCGGCCAAGTACGAACTCGCCCACTCCGGTGAGGTGGTGGAGCAGGTGGTGCGACCCACTGGACTGGTCGACCCTCAGGTGGAGATCCGTCCCGCCACCACTCAGGTCGATGACCTCCTCTCCGAGATCCATAAGCGATCAGATGTTGGAGAGCGGGTTCTGGTGACGACGCTTACCAAGAAGATGGCCGAGGATCTCACCGATTACCTTGGCGATCACGGAGTGCGTGTGCGCTACATGCACTCGGACATCGACACCGTGGAGCGGATGGAGATCATCCGCGATCTGCGTCTCGGTGAGTTTGACGTGCTGGTGGGGATCAATCTGTTGCGTGAAGGGCTCGATATGCCCGAGGTCTCGCTGGTGGCGATCCTCGACGCCGACAAGGAGGGGTTCCTGCGCTCCGAGACCTCTCTTATTCAGACCATCGGCCGCGCCGCACGCAACCTTAACGGCCACGCCATTCTATACGCTGATCGCATCACCGGCTCGATGCAGCGGGCCATAGATGAGACCGACCGACGCCGCGCTAAACAGGTCGCCTTCAATCAGGAGCATGGAATCACGCCAAAAGGGATTGAGAAGGCGGTGCACGATATCCTCGAGTCAGGATACCCGGGCGTACCGGCCAGGCACAGGGAGTACGCAAAAGTGGCCGAGGAGATTATCGAATACAGCGCGATGAATCCGAAGGAGTTGCAGAAGACCCTCAAGGGGCTGGAAGAGAAGATGTACCAGCACGCCAGAAATCTCGAATTCGAAGAGGCTGCGGCAGTTCGCGATCACATAGACGAGATTAAGAGCAGAATGCTAAAGGGAATTATATAGTCTCAACTAGAATGTGTAACTGAGACTTAAATCTGCAGCCGGATATATTGCTTTATGGTGGTAACTCATTAAAGGGTGCGGGTATAAGGAGAAATCCATTTTCCATTTTTTGTTATTCCAGCCTAATCCAATGGAGGGCAGAACTGGGGCTGGAAGTTCACCCATGACACTGCCCGTTTTTGCGCTTTCTATTACAGCAGGAATGATAAATCCCCCGCGGTAATCGAACGCTCCAGATTTGTAGGAAACGCCTCCACGTAGTGCCTGAATGTCTAGATTGTAGACTCCATAATCACCTGATAAATACTGATAATCTAATGTCAGATCAAGTGCCGGTGTTTTACGCCAAAGTAGACCAACAGCGATATCGCGAGGTAGTGGAACCTGAAATGTTTTATTTGTGGTGCCGTTGTTGTCGATAGTTGTAATTTGTACATCAAGCTCAGTCAGAACATCCTCGACATTCAAACCAAATGTCAGATTGTCGGAATAATAATATTTCCCACCAAAATGGAAGCCGTATGCAGTAGCCGTTGTTGATTCAACAATATAGTTACCTGGGTCATTTGCGGATACACCGCAAAAATTTGTCCTGCACTCAATCCGGCTCAATGAGACACCAATGCTCCATGAGGGCTGATTTTGAGGCGTAATTGCCCAACTCAAACGATAGTCACGCGTTTTTGTTTCCAGTTTACCATCAAAATTTCCAGGAAGATCCGGTAACGCAAAACGCAGGAACATGCTTTGCAGCTCATCCTCTTGATATGCACCGGTAGAGGCGGCATGTAGTCTTGGCAGGAGTCCAAAAGAGAGGGTTGACTTTAATCCGGAGAAGTTCAATTTCTCACTAACAATACCTATACCGAAAAAATTAATAGGTGAGAGGGTGGCATTGAGTTGCCTGGAGAGAGAAATTTGGGTTGAATTCATCTCTGCCAAGCCAGCAGGATTCCAGTATATAGCATAAATGTCATCTGCACTTGCGGCAGCTGCGCCACCCATGGCAATTTGCTTGGCGCCAACCCCAACAAACAAATCACTTCCTTCCGCTTCAAATGTTCTTGCGTGAGCCGCGTAAGAGAGGCTTGTGGTGCATATCAATGTCAACATATATGCTAGTTGTCTCATAAATAAGCACCTGATTATTGGAGCAATGGAGTATAGAGGGGGCGAATTATAAAGAACTTGAGATTTGTTTCAATTATGATATTCTTCCCGCCTCAAAAATAGTCGCATAGCTCAGTTGGTTAGAGCACCACCTTGACATGGTGGGGGTCGGTGGTTCGAGTCCACTTGCGACTACCAAATATGAAAGCCCCGCATTGCGGGGCTTTTTCATTCTGTAATAAAAAAGCCACCCTATTGGGTGGCCTTTTTCTGCTTGGTGGAGGCGGCGGGAATCGAACCCGCGTCCGCAAGCCCTCTGCCATAGGCTCTA
>JAOUQQ010000171.1 GCA_029879245.1 Chromatiales bacterium
ATGGGAAGCAGAAAGCTGAGTGGCGCCTCCTTGACCGTGGTGCCGTTGGTCGCGGCGGGTTTGAAGTAGGCGGCCTCGATAATACGCCAGACATAGACCACGGCCAGCAGTGATCCCAGCAGTATCAATACCGCCACTGGCCACCAGCCGGTCTCCAATACCGCCAGTACCAGATACCACTTGCTGACAAAGCCCACCGTGAGCGGCACGCCAATCAGGCTCAGGCCCCCGATCACAATTGCTGCCATGGTGAGGGGCATCTGTCGTCCCAGTCCGTTGAACTGACTCAGTTGTGTGCCGCCGATGCGATACATCACCGCGGCCAGGGCAAGGAACAGTGCCCCTTTCATCAGGGCATGATTAAACAGGTGGAGCAGGGTAGCGGTTAGACCGGTAACGCTGGTGAGACTGAAGCCGACGATCATATAACCGATCTGCGCTACGCTGGAGTAGGCAAACAGGTGTTTAATATTGCTCTGGTAGATGGCGGCGGTGGAGGCGATGAAGATCCCCAGCATCCCCAGCACCACGAACAGCAGTTGTAGTGGCAGGTGGGTAAAGGAGAAGGAGAGGCCAAATACCGAGAAGGTGAAGCGGATCAGCAGATAGACCGCGACCTTGGTGGCGGTGGCGGCAAAGAAGGCGGTGACAATCGACGGCGCGTAGGCGTAGGCGTTGGGTAGCCACAGGTGCAGCGGGAACATCGCCAGCTTCAGACAGATGCCGACGATGACAAAGGCAAAGGCGGTAAACACGGTGCGGGTTTGTGCCACCTCGGGCAGCCGCTCTGCCAGGTCGGCCATGTTCAGTGTGCCGGTCATCTGATACATCAGACCGATGCCGATAAGGATAAAGGTGGCACCGATAGTACCCATGATCAGGTACTGGTAGGAGGCCCACAGCGCTCGCCGATCCTTACCCAGAGCGATCAGGGCGTAGGCGGAGAGTGAGGAGATCTCAAGGAAGACAAAGACATTGAAGGCGTCACCAGTAGCCACGATACCCAGCATGGCGGCCAACGACAAAAGATAGAGTACATAGAACAGGGTCTGCCGGTTCTCCGGGATCTCCTGCGTGATACTGGTATGGGCGGCAAACAGCACCACCGTGCTGATGGCGGTGATGATCAGCAGCAACAGGGCGTTGAGTTGATCGATACGGTACTCAATGCCCCACGGTGCCTCCCATCCCCCCAACTCATAGATGATAGTACCGCTGCTCATCACCTGTTCTAAAATCAGTGCACTGATGACAAAGGAGGCGCCGCTGACCAGCAGGGTAAAGAGCCACGCCAGTCGCGCTTTGCCCAGAAGCAGGCAGAGCGGTGCGGCCATCAGCGGTACGATGACCTGTAATATGGAGAGGTGTGCTAGCAAGCCTGATTATCCTTGGTCTGGATCTTCTCTTCTTCGATAGTGCCGTAAGCCTCTTTTATCCTTACGATGATCGCCAGTCCCAGAGCGGTGGTAGCGATGCCAACCACGATGGCGGTGAGGATCAATACGTGGGGCAGCGGATTGGAGTACTGCTTGATACCTTCGGCGATAATCGGTGCCGTACCCTCATTCACCTTGGCCATACTGATATAGAAGATGAAGACCGAGGTCTGAAAAATCGAGAGGCCGACGAGCTTCTTCACCAAGTTGCCGTGGGCGATAACGATGTAGAACCCTATCATCATTAGTACGACGACTATCCAGTAGTTATAAAGCCCGGCGATCATGACTGCCCCCGCCTTTTCTGGTGTTGGGGCTCTTGCTGCCTTCCAGCAAAGCTGAAAAAGATGATTATCATGGTTGAGGCGACGGTTACACCCACGCCCAACTCGACCATCAGTATCCCCAGGTGCTGCCCGGCAACCGGTTCCGCAGCAAGGATGTTATAGTCAAAAAACTCCTTACCGTTAAGCAGAGAAACCACGCCCACGCTGCCATAGAGCAGCACACCGCAAGCGGCAAACATACGAATCAGTGGCTGCTTGATCACGCGGCGCGCCGTCTCCATGCCAAATAGCATGGTGTAGAGGAAGATAGCCGAGGCGAAGATCACCCCTGCCTGAAAGCCGCCACCTGGGCCGAAGTCGCCGTGGAACTGCACGTAAAGTCCAAACAGCAGAATGAAGGGGATCATCATCTTGGTGACGATACGCAGGATCAGGTGCTGTTCATGCATCGACTGGTTGAAAGATTCAATGGCCTCTTCGTCATCGCGACGGCGGGCGACCAGCAGCATGGCCAGCACTCCCATGCCAGCGGTGAAGATCACCACCACCTCACCAAAGGTATCAAAGGCGCGGTAACTGGCGAGCACCGAGGTGACGATATTGGGTACCCCCACTTCCTGCATCGAATCGTGAATGTAGCGCGGTGCTACATGCTGATGAATCGGCGCCTCACCCGAGCCGTAGTAGGGCATGTCCAGCGTACCGTAGATTAACAGCCCGCCACTCAGTAGAACGATGGCAAGGGCCAGCAGTGGTTTGTGGCGTGATGGGTGTTCGGATCGTCCGGTCATACTCACCGCGACCAGCATCAGCAGGGTGGAGATCCCTGCACCGACAGAGGCCTCGGTGAAGGCGACATCGACCGCGTCCATGACGACGAAGAAGCTTGCTGATATCAATCCATAGATCCCCAGAAGCATGATCACCGCCAGCAGATCTTTCATCCAGACAATTGCCAGGGCAACCCCGACCAGCAGGGCCAACAGGATAATGTCGACTAGGAGTTCGATGGTGGCTTCTCCTGATCGTCTGGCTGTTGTTCCTCTAACGCCTGTTTGTTGCGTAATGCGGTATGGGCGAGGGCATGACTGGCTGTGGGGCTGATAAAAAGGGTCATTAAGAGAATGATCAACAGCTTAATATCGACTATCCAGTCAGATTCAATCAGAAGTAGCCCCAGTATGATCATCGCCGTGGCAAGCGTATCGGTCACACCGGCGGCATGCATGCGGGAGAAGAAGTCGGGGAAGCGTAGTAATCCCACACCGCCTGAGATGCACAAAAAGCTGCCAAAAAGGAGCAGCAGGGCACTAATGAACTCTACTACTGACACCATTACTCCCCCGG
>JAOUQQ010000140.1 GCA_029879245.1 Chromatiales bacterium
GGCGCCGGAGGGGACGAGGTCCAGCTCCGCCTTGCTGTAGCCGAGGCGGGTGGAGATCAGGGTATTGATCGCCCCGTCATCGGTGGTGCCGCAGCAGCTGGCACCGATACCGCACCCCTCACCGGCGTTATCGGCCTGCGCAACCTGGGCGTAGGCCGCACGCACGCTCTGGCGGTGGGTATCGTGGGTCTGGTGGTTCTCTTTGGGGGTCTCAGGCACACAGCAGCCGGATGCCGGGGTGCAGCAGTCACTCATCACAATACTCCTTCGTTGCAGCAGGGGTTGGTCTGGCCCAGCGGCGCGGTGAACAGCGCCGCCAGCTCCTCAAGGGTTGTCGGCTCCACCCAGCAGAGCACCTGCTTGCCGCGGCGCTCCATTCGCACCAGCCCGGCGCGGTTAAGCTCCTTGAGGTGGTGCGACAGGGTGGAGGGGGCGATATCGACCGCCTCGCCCAGCTCACCCACGCTCATCTGCGACGGGTCGCAGGCGGTACCGGGGGCGCAGCAGGAGGTAAGGCGCTGAAACAGCGCCAGACGGTGCGGATTGCTCAGCGCCTTGAAGCGCTCGGCGATCTGTCCGATATCGGTTTGATAGTTCGACATGTTTCGAAGTCTAGTGGGGTGGTGGTGACGTGTCAAGGGTGGGGGTTGTTTTTGCGATTGATTACGCAGTATGAAACTCCCCAGCGGCTTGACAAAGTAATCCATTGGATTACTCTTGTGGGATGCAGACAATAGTCGAGCTTCCGGAGTATTTGCGTAGAGCAAGTACTCTCATTTCGGAAGAGGAGAGACAGGGAATTATTAACTATCTTGCCGCACACCCGCAGGCAGGTGTGGTCATGCAAGGCACCGGCGGAGTTCGCAAATTCCGCTGGGCAACGGGAGGCAGAGGAAAAAGTGGCGGCGTTAGGGTGATCTACTATGTCTATAACGAAACGATGCCACTTTACCTGCTCACACTGTTTGCCAAGAATGAGAAAGCGAACCTGTCGAAATCCGAGTGTAACGAACTCGCAAAATTAACCGCCTATCTGGTTAAAAGTTACGGTGATAAAAGTGTCTGAAATATTTAATAGCATCAAACAGGGGCTTACAGAGGCCACGGCACACGCCAGGGGAGAGTGCCCGAAAGCCGTCGTGCATGAGTTTACGCCGGTCGATGTGAAAAACATTCGTGCCAAGATGGGGATGAGCCAAAATGAATTTGCCGCTGCTTTTGGTATTAGCGTTAGCACGTTACGCCATTGGGAGCGGGGTGATCGTGTGCCACAGGGCCCAGCGCTAGTACTACTGAATGTTGTCGATAAAGAGCCGGAAGCCGTGTTGAAGGCGTTGGCGGGGTAGGGTTGGGGTTTTGGTGGGTTACGCTGCGCTAACCCACCCTACGGACTAAGGGCTAGATGTGGGCATGACAACTACCTTGAGACAGCTTCAAGAAAAGTGTTTCCAGCTTTTGTTCTATAAAGGATCGTTACATTCTCATCTTCATTATAGGTAGCATCTTTGGGTGGCAAAATGTCGGCGAAATGAAACTCTCTGAGAAGCTCGCAAGAGTATGTCCAATCATTTAATTGTTTTTCACCGTTTTTTCTAACCCAGTGCAAAATCCAGTCGTGCGGGCCACCAAAGTAGCCGCCATCATTTTCTCCGACCTCATCTTGGTTTAGTAACGAGATCAGTAAATTAGCCTCAATAGGGCTAAAATGAGGAAGGATTTCTACAAAGTGGGGATGAAAGTTAATATTAACCAGCTGATCAGCAATTAGATTTTCCCACATCTCATGTAATGTAGGATCTGTTTCCTTCGATGACTCCTCAATTGCTTTTATAAAACTCTTTGAATGAACTGGGTTTATAATTTTGATACCTTTCTTTGTTGCTTTTTCTTCAGCTTTAGCAATGGCATTTTGAACTGAATAAGTGGCTATGGCTTTCTCTACCTCAACCATATTATCAAATTTTTGCCTTATATAGCGGCCAAGCCCACTTGTTGACTCGGTAATAGGCGCTATAAGTTGAGTAAAAGTGTTGGTGATAACCTCGGTGCTTTGAGTATAAACCTCTTCTGGTATTGCCTTAGCTAACTTACCTAAGCCAACTAGATCTAGGCCATCATTTTTATCGTTACTCAAAATCCCTCCTGAAACGCATAACGTGCTTTAGACAGAATCGGTGTTTTCTGAACTATACGTATTCCGCCTATGTAAAATCAATAATGATTAAAATGGTGGCCTATCCCGTTGACCTTCTTAAGGTATTGCAGCTGTAGAGAAATATAAAGCGAAACAAAACGCCGAATCATATTACAAGTTTAAACTTTATAACGTCCTGTTGTGCCATCAAGGCTTCCTAACCCCCTCACACTCCAGCGTCGTCACTACGCCATCTTCGAGCCTCAGAGCGGTCAGACCACCTCCCCACAAACACCCGGTATCAATACCGTTGACGTTGTGCTCCTGATAGAGCCCCAGGGCGGACCAGTGGCCGAACACCAGCCGGTGTTTGCGACTCTTGCGGTTTTCGTGTTCGAACCAGGGGCGGAAGCCCTTTGGTGCATCCTTTACCTTGCCCTTGTGTTTGAGTTCCAGTTTTCCCTCTTCGTTGCAGAGGCGCAGACGGGTGAAACAGTTGACGATAAAGCGCAGGCGATCCCACCCCTCAAGATTATCGGACCAGCGGCTTGGTTTGTTGCCGTACATGTGGCCGAGAAATTCGTGGAATTTTTTTCCTCTTAACACCGTCTCGACCTCGGCGGCAAGTTTGAGCGCCTTCTTGCGTCCCCACTGCGGCGGCAGGCCGGCATGGAGCATGGCCCATTTGAGTTCGGCGTCGTAGTGCATCAGTGGGCGTTGGCGCAGCCACTCCAGCAACTCTTCGCCATCGTCGGCCTCAAAGATGGGGTTTAGCGTGTCGTTAGAACTGAAGTGTTTGTGCTTGTGTTGCCACACTGCAAGCAGGTGCAGGTCGTGGTTTCCCAGGACCGTGATCGCCCTCTCGCCAAGCCCCTTGATGAAGCGTAGCGTCTCCAGCGATTTGGGGCCGCGGTTGACCAGGTCGCCGGTGAACCAGAGGGTGTCCCTTGCAGGATCAAATGCGATCTTTTCCAGTAGTTGCTGCAGCTCGTCGTAACAGCCCTGAATGTCGCCGATGGCGTAGGTGCTCATGCTGAATGGCTCTCTCTTTTTTGCGCCATTTTAACAGCAGATGGGCTAGAGCGGTTTGCTTAATCGGATACGGCGAAACCACCCCCCGGCGAGGGCTGGGGTATCACTCTGGAGCTGTAGCTGCGGGGAGCTGGCCAGCACCTCTTCAAAGACCACATCGGTGCGGGTGGCGATATGGCGGCTGATGAGGTTAATCAGGCGGCGCAGCGGGGCCACTGCACCGGGTTGCAGGAATTTGTCGAGGATCAGGAGGGTGCCGCCGGGGCGCAGTACACGGGCCGCTTCGGCGAGGGCACGTTCGGGTTCGGGCACTACGGCAAGGATCAGGTGCATCACCACCACATCGAAGCTCTCATCGGCGTAGGGCATCGCCATCACATCGCCCTCGTGCAGTTCGATATCGTCTCGCCCGGCGGCGCGCTGCTGCGCCCGCTGCAACATCGCCGGTGTGATGTCGATGCCGGTGTAGTTGTTCCCTGGGGGAAGGTGGGGGATATCGAGGCCGCTACCGATCCCCATCAGCAGTACGCGCTTGCCACTGAGCTGTTGCAGGGGTTCGAGGTTCTCTGCACGTAGCGCCTCGCTGACCCGTTCGATTAACGGGTCATAGAGCGGGGCGAAGAGGGTGTAGCTGTGGCGCAGCGCCATTACATGTCAGTGCAGGCTGTGGGGCAGGGTTAGACTGAAGATGGGGATGGGGGCATCGAAGCTCTGGCCATCGTCATCCAGCATCTGGTAGCTCCCCTCCATGGTGCCGACCGGGGTCTTCAGGATGGTGCCGCTGGTGTAACGGAAGTAGTCGCCGGGGCCGATATGGGGCTGCTCACCCACAACCCCCTCGCCGTGTACCTCCTCCACCTTGCCGTGGCCGTCGGTGATCACCCAGTGACGGGTAAGCAGTTTGGCCGGAAGCGGGCCGTTGTTGCGAATGGTGATGGTGTAGGCGAAGACGTAGCGCTCATCGGCGGGGAAGGACTCCTCTTCCATGTAGTGGGTCTCGACCTCAATGGCGATGCCAGCAGCGGCACCGCTGTTGTCGGGATGATTCATATTAAGCCTCGTTATGCCCCGCAGGGCTAGTTGTCGTCACTGTTTCGGTGACGTTCGGTGACGGTTCTTACCGCGTTGAGTACCGCCTCTTTAATGTCGCGCTGCATCTTCTCACGTTCGCGGGTGGTGAGAAAGAAGGCCATGTCCACATCGTGACGCACGTAGC
>JAOUQQ010000040.1 GCA_029879245.1 Chromatiales bacterium
TAGCGGTTCGCCGTTGTCGACTCTCTCTTTCAGTTTGGCGTGGGCGATGTCGCGGGCGACGATGATCGGGCCGTTGAGCAGAAGGCGGGTCTTGATCGGATAGCGGGAGAGTTCGGCGCGAATTTCCTCCATCGGGCGATTGAGGTCTATCCGTACCACATCATCGGTTAATGCCTCACTTTCTATCTCTGGCAGATACTTTGCCGGGTCGCGCTCAAGCTCCTCCAGCCAGACACCGGTGTTGTCAATTTTTCCGAGGATGTTGCGGTCGGCCGAGCAGGAGACGCCGATGCCTACCGGACATGATGCACCGTGGCGCGGCAGGCGGATGATGCGCACGTCGTGTGCGAAATACTTGCCACCGAACTGGGCGCCGATGCCGAGCTCCTGCGTCAGCCTCAGCACCTCGGCCTCCAGCTCGCGGTCGCGGAATGCCTGACCGAATTCGTTACCGCCCTCGGGCAGGGTATCGAGGTAGCGCGCCGAGGCGAGCTTGACCATCTTCAGGTTGTTCTCCGCGCTGGTACCGCCGATGACGACGGCAAGATGGTAGGGGGGGCAGGCGGCGGTGCCGAGCAGCGGCAGTTTGTCGCGCAGGAAGCTCATCAGGCTCTGCGGGTTGAGCAGCGCCCTGGTCTCCTGGAAGAGGAAGGTCTTGTTGGCCGAGCCGCCCCCCTTGGTGATGAAGAGGAATTTGTAGCTATCACCATCCACCGCCTCAATATCGATCTGCGCCGGCAGGTTGGTGCCGGTGTTGGTCTCCTCATACATGGTGAGCGGGGCAATCTGCGAGTAGCGCAGGTTGTCCTCGGCGTAGGTGTTGAAGATGCCGCGGGAGAGGGCCTCGCGATCACCCTCGCTCCACACCTGTTGGCCCTTCTTGCCCATCACGATGGCGGTGCCGGTGTCCTGGCAGCCGGGCAATATCATGCCGGCGGCAATGTTGGCGTTCTTTAATAACTCCCTGGCGACGAAGCGATCATTTTCTGTCGCCTCAGCATCATCAAGAATATTGCGTAGCTGCTGCAGGTGTGAGGCGCGATAGAGGTGAGAGAGATCTTTAACGGCCTCTGCGGCGAGCAGGGTAAGGGCTTCGGGCGCCACTCTGACCACTGGCCTGCCGGAAAACTGTTCGACAGTGACATACTCGGTGGTCAAACGGCGATAAACGGTAGTGTCATCACCAAGGGGGCAGGGGTCAGTGTAGTGAAATTTTTTCATGATGCTCTGTCGTAGGGGCTGGTAGTTTTTGCTGCGGGACGAGCCCGTAGGCTGTCGATAATTGCCTCGTCATGAATCACCTCATAAAACACCCGCCCCTCAACAACTGGACACTCCTTATGTGTGTAGGCGGGGTCAAATACTTTTACTGGTGCACGTCGAATAACGAGGCTGCTACTGTGGCCGCTATTATCGGTGATCTTGATAGCGAAGAGGCGGCTGCCATGCATTAACGGGAGTCTGTTTACAATACGCTTGGGGCTGATCTCTTTCTGTAGCAATGCGAATATCTCGGGTTCAATGAGGATTCCGTTAAGGTTGTATACCATATCCTTCTGTGCCTTCTCGCCATGACCCAGTGCGCGAGGTGATGGCTGGTAGACCTCAACATGGGCTGCTGGAGCTTTGCCCCTCTCTCGCCAGTTTCGCACGCTCCAGGTACAGGCAGAGAGGCGATCGGCGCGGTTAATCGCTGGTGAGATGGTGATCCTGTGATCACCATCGAAGAGAAAACGGGGAGACTCATTGCAGTAGGCGATGCCTATGCCTAACTCAAGTGTTGGCAGGCCATAGCAGAGTAGCTCCTTGTTCTGTTTGGCCACTACCCGGAGTATGCCGGCTGCCAGGCCACAGGCGCGGCTGGCGATTAGATGGGAGTGGCTGCCGGCATAGTCATTGATGATAAGAATAATCGCATCGCCCTCAATAAAGACCTTCTCGGCACCATACTCCTCAATTACTTCGTTGATGGGTGTAAAAAAGTTTCGATCAAAATGGGTGGCAGGATTGAGTGACATCTTGTTGAGACGGTCCGTCACCTCAGTTGAACCCCTTAGATCGGCCTTGATAATGATATGCGATTGAATGACCTCCTGGTCATGTTGTAGCTCATCCGGTAGAAGAAATTCGTGCAGAATGAAATTTGAGCGTGAGGTATGAAGTGATTTCTCATCGTGTACGATCGCGATCTCATTGGCCGCGTACTGGTATTTGTATAGCAGCTGCAGGTCATAACGGTAGCGTGAGAAGTCACGCAAAAATGTGTGCAGATATTGTGTTAACAGTGTGTCGGTGTCTTTGTTGATGGCTGTCCAGCTTTTGGCAATTTCAGGAAGCAGAGGTTGTACTCCGGCACTTACCTTGCTCTGCCTGATGCGCAGTTCCAGCTCTTTGAGGTTCTTTGCTTCAAGAAGTTGTGCGACCAAAATAGCGGGGGGGATCTCTGGATTGTAGCGATTGAGGATTTTTCTGCTCTCGTAACTCGCGGCGATCCACTTTGCTATTCCGGCCTTATGAAATCCCGCTATCAGTTTTTCACTCAGACGTTGTTGAAAATGGAGGTGTGAACGCAGATTGGAATAACTTCTCCACTCCCTGAGGGGGTGGCGTTTGGCGAGCATCTCTCTGGTCCAGTTCTGATTGAAAAGGGCGGTGATATTGTCGGTGTGGGCCAGTACCGATGGGCGCGCCAGTGTGGCTACTGCATCGCTATTACTGGCCTCGTGGTGCCTCTCTTTCAGCTGACTATTGTTCTCTGACTCAATAAGCGGAAGATAGTCATGCAGAAGGTCGTCAAGTACACGGTCGATCTCGGTAAAGCTCATCGCATGGTATTTGTTATGCCCAAACAGAATGTAGTGGCTAAATTGTACCGCTGCACTGTCTGCACTGTTGCAGGTGACCAGAGGGGCACGAATCGCATCGAGTGCGAAGGTGCGCGAGGTGCCGAGTGCCCCCTTCATGCTCTTATAGAGGTGCTGATAGTGCTGTGTTACCAGGCCATCAAATATAACCTGATTGACACTGTTTATAATGAGATCTTTCTGACGAAACAGCTCTGCCACGTGTTGGTTATGGTGGGTTGCACTCTTTCCCCGTCGGTGGTGATCCTGCAGGGTGTCTTTGGCATCGCGAATGTGGGTGACGACGCAGTTGGTGACCTCGGCATGGGTCAGCTTTAATAGTGCGGTATAGAGCAGATCCAGCTGCTGTGGCTGGCCCTTGGTCTTGGCGCGCTTCAGGGCGTCGCGATGCAATTGCTCAAATGTTTTTGCGACATCAGAGAAGATGCCGCCGGGTGTGGCTGATGGGGGACGTCTGTTTAGTATGTTCTCAATGACCAGGTCGGTGGCGAGCTGAATAGTCATATGAAGTTTACGGATAAATGCAGGGCTAAGGTGGACATCAATATGGATATTATCGACCCCGCGCGGAAGCGATGAGAGGTTAAGGGAGGGGGGTGAGTCCTGTTTCAGGGCGATCGTATTTCTGTGTCGGATACCACCACTTAACAGGATATAGATGAGCAGAACGAAGCCTGAGATAAGTGCCAGGTCAGCAACTGATGCCTTCAGGGTAAATGCTTGCAGTAGATGTATCTCAATAGGGCTACGGAATGTCCCGCGTAGCAGATAATCGAAGGTGTATGAAATGGCGCCGCCGGTAATCAGTTGCAGGCTGAGCAGGGTACGAAAGGTAATAAAGTGAAAAAGTGCATTCCAGCGTGAGATAAGCAGAGGCAGGGTAATGAGGGCGATGAGTAGTATCCAGGAGTTACTCTCTAACAGCGCCAGGCGGAGTTGCTCAATCGTGATACTGCTGTGAGGTTTTACGCTAAGGATCAGGCTCTCACCGACAATCGATACCCGCTCTTCAAGGCTACTGAATTGAAGGGTATATTTCGATACCTGGTCGAGTAGAAAAACTGCAATGGAGACCCAGATAACTTTCATGTATCGGTTATTCTCTCTCTGTGGGTCGGCAGTGAATTGCCGCGCCTGTTTTATTTTGATTCTAACCGATTAGCAGGCGGGGAGGTAGCATTGGGGATCAGAGACCGCTCTTGTTGGCACTTGCAATGACGGCACTGGCGGTTGTCGATAGTGATTCATGCTCCGAGGTGTCGAGCGAGGCCTCGAGAATTTTTTCAACGCCCCCGGCGCCAATTACTACCGGCACACCGAGAAAGTAATCTTCTACCCCATACTCTCCCTGACAAAGGGCGGAACAGGAGATCACCCGTTTTTTGTCGCCAAGGAAGGCCTCGACCATCTCCATGATCGAGCCGGCAGAGCTGATAAAGGCGCTGCCGTTGCCGAGTAGCTGCACGATCTCGCTGCCGGCCTCCTTGGTGCGGGCCACGATCTGTTCGATCTGTTCACTGCTGAGCAGGTCGGTGATGCTGATACCGGCGACGCTGGCAGTGCTCACCAGCGGCACCATGGTGGGGCCGTGACCGCCGATCACCATGCAGGAGACATCCTTTACCGAGAGCCCGGTCGCCTCGGCGATGAAGGATTGAAAGCGCCCCGTGTCGAGTGCACCGGAGAGTCCTGCCACCTGCTGTTTGGCAAAGCCGGAGACCTTGTGGAAGACGTAGCTCATGGTGTCGACCGGATTGGTGGCGACGATGACGAAGGCGTTGGGGCAGTGGATTTTTATCTGTTCGGCCACTCCCTTGATGATGTCGATGTTAATGAAGAGCAGGTCCTCACGCGACATGTTGGGCCTGCGTGGTACCCCTGCAGTTACGATGACGACATCTGAGCCGGCGATATCGGCATAGTCGCTGCTGACGCTGATCATCACATCGCTGTTGATGTGCGGACGCAGGTGATCGATATCGAGTGCCTTGCCCTTTACCGGGTCGATAAAGTCGGGAAGGTCGATTATGGTGATGTCACCCAGCTCTTTTTGCGTCGCCATCAGGGCGATGATGGTGCCGATCTGGCCGCCGCCGATGACGGCAATTTTGTTTCTACTCATTTGTTGTTCTCTCCGGACGACCCTCCAGAACCACTGTCGGTCAGATTTACAGTCGCCACTTCCTCTCTCTTGTTACTGCTACAGCCGCTATCACTGTTTCTGCTATTGCAGCCGCCACTACTGCAGGCGCCGCAGCCGGGCTGGTACTCCCCCCTGTCCGGGTCGACTCGCCTGAGCCACTGCTGGAGGATGATCCAGCCAGCGCAGAGCAGGGTGAGTCCGATGAGGGCGATAAAATGGCTCATAATAAAACCAATATTGTGTGCAGGGGCATTACCTTACGTGGAACTGAACAGTCCGGCAAATCCCATGAAGGCCATGGAGAGGATGCCGGAGATGATGAGGTTGAAGGCGGTGCCGCGTACCAGGGCCGGGACGCTGCCGATCTCCGCCTCCTCGCGCATCCCCGCCATCAGCACCATCGCCAGAGTGAAGCCGGCCCCGGCGCCGAGGGCGAAGGTGAGCCCCTCCCACAGGCCATAGCCGCGGTTGGTGGCGAAGATGGCGAGGCCGAGGATGGCGCAGTTGGTGGTGATGAGCGGCAGGAAGATCCCCAGCGACTGGAACAGGGCGGGGCTGAGCTTCTTGATCGCCATCTCGATGAACTGCACGGTGGAGGCGATCACCACGATAAAGCTGATCAGGCGCAAATACGGTGCGTGGGTCAGTACATAGGTGTTGAGGAACCAGGAGCAGAGGGCGGTGATGATCAAGACGAAGGTGGTGGCGAGCCCCAGACGGAACGAGGTCTCCAGCTTGCTGGAGACGCCGAGGAAGGGACAGAGGCCGAGGAAGTAGGCCAGAACGAAGTTGTTGACCAGCAGGGCGCTGATGAAGATCCAGATCAAATTATCCATCAGGCTTTTCCTCGCTCGGCTTCAGCTACCTGGGCGATGAAGGCCTGCTTGCGCTCGCCCACCCAGTTAAACAGTAGCAACAGCAGCCCCAGGGTGATGAAGCCGCCGGGGGGGAGGATCATGATCACCCACGGTTCGAAGTTATCGCCGAACAGCGAGACGCCGAACAGCTTGCCCTCGCCGAGGATCTCGCGCACCGAGCCAAGGGCGAACATCGCCAGCAGGAAGCCGGTGGCCATGCCGATGGCGTCCATCACCGCCAGCTTCACCGGGTAGCGCGAGGCGAAGGCCTCCTGGCGGCCGAGGATCAGGCAGTTGGCGACGATCAGTGGGATAAAGGCCCCCAGCTCCTTGTGGATCGCCGGCACTGTTGCGAGCAGCACGTAGTCGACCACGGTGACGAAGGTGGCGATGATGACGATATAGACCGAGATCCGCACCTGCTTGGGGATCCAGCGCTTCAGTGAGGAGACCAGGAAGCTGGAGCCGACCAGCACGAAGAAGGTGGCGAGCCCCATGGCGATGGCGTTGATTGCCGAGTTGGTGACGGCGAGCATCGGGCACATCCCCAGTACCTGGACGAAGACCGGGTTGTCGCGCCACAACCCCTTCATCATCTCGTCGTAGGGGTTCATCTTTTTGCTGGAGATTGCCATCGGTTATCCCCTCACTCCGCAGCCTGTTGCAGGGCAGGCGCCGTTACCGGCAGCCGTGCATCCCATTTCTTGTGTGCCTCGTTCATGATCCGCACCACCGCCTTGGAGGAGATGGTGGCGCCGGTGATGGCGTCGATCTCGTTGGCCCTGGACTTGGTCCCCTTCTTCACCGCGACGATCTCGGGGTCGACCCCCAGGTTATCGAAGTTGGCGACGAAGGCCGCGTCCTTGTAGATCTTGTCGCCCAGGCCGGGGGTCTCGCGCGACTCGAGGATCCACATCCCCACCACCTTGCGTTCGGCGGGCCGGTAGCCGTAGATCACGCGCACCGTGTCCTGGAAGCCGGGGCCTGCGTTGACGATGGCGTAGCCGACAAATTCGCCTGCATCGTTGTAACCACCGTAGATGGTCTCCTCGTCGTCCTTGGCGTTGTCCGGCAGCACCACCAGCTCACTGCCATCGTAGCGCAGCTTCTGCATCCGGGTGACGTTGGGCAGCACGCGGAACACCGCCTCGCGCAGCTCGCGCGCCTTGTTCTCGGCGATGGTGTCGAAGGTGGCGAGGTAGACCCCGATGATGATGATGCCGGAGAGGAAACCGGCGATCGCCAGTGCCGCCACCAGGGTGGTGGAGCTCGGTTCCTTCTCCATGATGGGAAGTCCGCTACTCATGCGCTACCCCCCTTGTTGCGTCCGAACACTCGTGGCTGGGTCCAGCGGTCGATCAATGGCGTCGCCGCATTCATCAGCAGGATGGCGTACATCATCCCCTCGGGGAAGCCGCCGAAGACGCGGATCAGCACCACCAAAAAACCGACGCCGATGGCGAAGACCCACGCCCCCTTAGGTGTCACCGGCGAGGTGACCGGGTCGGTCGCCATGAACAGCGCCCCCAGCAGCATCCCGCCGGAGAGGAGGGTGAAGAGGGCGGAGGGATACCTCTCTGCATCAACTCCGTAGAGGATGGCGGAGAAGAGGGCGGCGCTGGCGAAGATGCCGACCGGGATGCGCCAGTCGAGGTCGCGGCGCAGGAAGAGGTAGATACCGCCCAGCAGCAACAGCAGCGCGCTGGTCTCGCCGATGGAACCGGCGGTGTTGCCAATGAGCAGGTCCCACAGCGGCGTGGCGCTCTGCTCGAACTTCATCTGCCCCAGCGGGGTGGCGGCGGAGAGGGTATCCATGACCGGCGCCTGCATGAAGGGGGCGGTGAGGTTGCTGGCGTGCACGGTGAAGAACTCCGCCGGCCCCTGCTGTACCGTCCAGCTGGTCATCGCGATAGGGAAGGTGGCGAGGAGGAAGGCGCGCCCCACCAGGGCCGGGTTGAAGATGTTGGCGCCGAGCCCGCCCCAGATCAGCTTGCCGATGCCGATGGCCACGGCGCCGCCGACGAAGGCCATCCACAGCGGCAGGGCCGGGGGCAGGGTGAGGCCCAGTAAAAGGCCGGTCAGCGCGGCGCTGTTGTCGCGCAGGGTGATGGCCCGCCGCTCTTTCGGGGTAAAGGCCCACTCGGTGAGGACACTGCCGGCTATCGAGGCGACAAGCACCAGCAGCGCGGCGAGGCCGAAGTACCAGAGGGCGGCGGCGGTGGCGGGCAGCAGGGCCAGCCAGACGTCGCGCATCGCCGCCGGGGTGGTCATCCCCTGGCGCAGCAGCGGGGCCGGTTGCAGGAGTAATTTAGGGTCTTGTTTACTCATGATCTCTTTCAACTCACTGCAAACCCGGTGTCATTGCGAGGAGTGGCAACGACGAAGCAATCTCGGTGTGTGGTATGAGATTGCCGCGCTGCGCTCGCAATGACGTGGTTTGAATAGAGCACGTTGGGCTTCATTGTTTTTCGCTTCTCACCTTTTGCTGCCGCAGGTCATCCTTGGCGGTGCGGATGTGCTGCACGATGGGGATGCCGGAGGGACAGGCGAAGGTGCAGGCGCCGCACTCCACGCAGTCCATCAGGTGGTAGTCGTCACGCATCTGTTCGAACAGCCGTGCCTTGCCCAGCTTCGCCAGCCGCGAGGGGTTGAGGAAGTAGGGGCACGCCTCGAGGCAGCGGCCGCAGCGGATGCAGGGGTACTCCTGGGGCCGCCCGGTCTCGCTCGCGGTAAAGGCGAGGATGCCGGAGCTGCCCTTAAGGATCGGGGCGTCGAGGTCGGCGATCGGGGTGCCCATCATCGGCCCACCCATGATCACCTCTCGGGTGGACTCCTTGAGCCCGCCGCAGAAGCGCAGCACCTCACGAATGGGGGTGCCGAGCGGCACGATGAGGTTGGCCGGCTCGGCCACGCCGGGCCCGGCGACGGTGACCACGCGCTCGATGAGCGGCATGCCGGTATCGAAGTAGTCGGCGATCGCCACCACGGTGCCGACGTTGTTCACCGCCACGCCGATGTCGCGGGGCAGGGCGCCGGCCGGCACCTCCCGGTTATAGGCGGCCTTGATCAGCATCTTCTCCGCCCCCTGCGGGTACTTCACCTCCAGGCCGAGTACCTCGATCGGCAGCTCGCCCACATGCTGTTTCAGCAGGGCGATGGCGTCAGGCTTGTTCTTCTCCACGCCGATGGTGGCGCGCTTGGCCCCCAGCTTCTGGCGCACGATCTCGGTGCCGCGGATCACCGCCTCGGGGCGCTCCACCATCAGGCGGTGGTCGGTGGTGAGGTAGGGTTCGCACTCGGCGCCGTTGACCAGCAGATCGTCGATTTGCTGCCCCTCGGGGATGGCGTACTTGACGTGGCTGGGGAAGGCGGCGCCCCCCATGCCGACGATCCCCGCCGCCTGCACCTGGGCGATGAACTCATCGATGGAGAGTCCCTGCCAGTCGATGGCCGGCCGGGGCGGCAGCTGCTGGGTGGCGTAGGGGTCGGCCTCGATCTCGATCGCCGGGCGGAAGTTGCCGTCGATGTAGCGGTGGGGGCCGATGTCGCGCACCGTGCCGGTGACCGGGGAGTGGAGGGTGGTGGAGACGAAGGCCCCCGCCTCGGCGATGAGCTGGCCGCGCTGCACCCGCTCGCCCACCTTCACCACCGGTTTGGCGGGGGCGCCGATGTGCTGGCCCAGCGGCATCACGTAGCGCGCCACGAAGGGGACGCGCTGGATCGGCAGCTCGGCGGTCTGCTCCTTATGGTGACGCGGGTGTACCCCGTGGTCGAAGCTGTTGCGCAGCGAGAAGAAGAGGCCCATCGTGCCCTGCCCCCTAACCGCGGTAACCGGCCAGCTCGACCAGCCGTGCCGTGATCTGCTCGTGGGTACGGGCCGCCATCCCCTCCTCGAGGGCGCGCAGCTTCGCCTCGTACTCGGCGCGCAGGGCCTCTAGCTCCGCCTGGTGGGCAGCGACTAGGTCGGCCTTGGCCTGCGCCTCGACGCGGGCGGTGAACGGGGTAACGATACCCGCCAGCTCCTGCAGGGTGCGCCAGGCGTGTCCAGCCCGCGCACAGGCGGCGGCCAGGGCCGGGTCCACGCCGAGGCGCCGGCTGTTGCCATCGCTGTCGATGACGGCGAGGTAGGGGCTCTTGCCCGCGCGCGCCGCCTCATCCAGCGCCAGCCAGGCGGTGAGCTCGGTGGGGGCGGGGGCATCACTCGCCAGCGGCCGCAGGCGTGGGGCGAAGCGCCGCTGTCCCAGGGCCCAGTGGGCCGGGGTGATGGCGGCGCCCTCCTGCTCGTACCACTGCGCCTTCAGTGCCGGGTTGCCCTCCAGTGACAGGCGTGAGCCGAATACCCCCTCGCCCTCGGGCGAGTAGTGGAACAGCGGCTGGAGGCGGCCGAGGATGGCGTTCTCCGCCTGTTGCAGGGTTTCGTTGGCGGCAAAGCCGTGGCGCTCGGGACTCGGTGCGTGGATCGCAATCAGGGCCGGGCCGCCGAAGCGCAGCGCACCGCGCACGCTATCTCGCAGGTGCTCGGGGGCGGCGATGGAGCTTTGGGCGACAAAGGCGTTGCGCTGCGCCAGGGCGAGCAGCCCCAGCTCGGTGCGGCTGTCGCGGCGGGGGCTGAGTTTGGTGGCGGTGTGGCGGTCACCCAGCCCCAGGTCGAGCTCGCTCAGTATCACGATCTTCACCGGCAGTTCGCTGTTGAGCAGCCAGGTGAGCTGGGCGAGCCCCTCGCCACCGAGGGACTCATCGTTGCCGATGAGGATCATCGGCGGGCAGAGCTGGCGCTCCTCGTCACTGAGGTCAGACCAGCCGAGGCGCTCGAACTTGCTGCCCTTGTGGGCCTTCGGGTCGAGCAGGGCGCGCGCCTGGCGCAGCAGGCGCACCGACTCGATCGCCTCCTGCAGCTGCCCGGCGAGCAGGCCGGCGGCGATCTGCGGGGCGTTGCCGGTCATGTCGACCACTACCGGTGCCTGGAACGGGTTGTGGGGGAAGGCGCCGGCCCAGGCAGCGACAGTACCGGGGGCGATGGTGACGCCGTAGCGGGCGCGGCCCAGGCCGTGTTCGCCCTCGGCAAGCTGCCACTGCAGCGCGTCCAGTTTGCGGGCAAGCTCCACCAGCTGTTTGAGTTCATGCGTATCGACACCGCTCCCCTCGATCGACTCCTCCCTGAGGAAGGCGCCAAGGCCGGTCTCGCGGGTGGAGACCGCCTTCAGGGCGTCGGAGAGGCGCCCCAGGTCCTCGGCGGGGAGGGCGCCGGCCAGGGTATCGCGGATGCGCAGGGTGACCCCCTGCAGGGTATCGCCAATTTCAGTGGTGAAGCGGTGCAGCAGCGGCTGCTGCTGGTATTCGGTGGCGGCCAGCAGCTGGCGTACAGCGACCTTCTCGCCGGAACCGGCCTCGGCCCCGTCGCCGCCGGAGAGGGCGAAGGCGCAGTGGCGAGAGAGCATGATCGCCGCCATCGGCCCCACCTCGGGCAGCCTGGCGACCCGCTCGATGGTGGCGGAGTCGGTATCCGGTGTCTGCTGCCACAGCTGCCACTGGGTACGGGCGGCGGCGACCAGTTCGTCGTCCTGCACCGCCATGGTGAGCGCCTGGTCGGCGCACAGGGTGCTGCAGATCCCGCATGCCTTGCAGCTGTCGGGATTGATGGCCAGCGAGAGCAGCTCGCCCGAATCCTTCTGCGCCTTCTCGGCCAGCTCGAACAGGGGCGGGGTGATGCTCAGCGGCAGGGGGGCCAGCGCCTCCTTGACCCTGGCGAGGTCCGCCTCGACCACCTGACGCCGATCCTCGGCCAACGGTGCCTTTTCATTGACCCAGTCGTAGGCCTGCTGCAGCAGCTCGTCGGTGGCAAGGCCCGCTGTCTCGCCCTTGCGTGCCATCGCAGCGATGCGCTGTGCCAGCTTGGAGCCGACCTGACTCAGGGCGTTGGCGGAGGCGATACGGATCCCGCTGTCGACGAGCCGCTTCGGGCTGAGTGCCACCGCGCCGATGGCGCTGTCGGGACAGGCGGCCCAGCACTTGCCGCAGCCGCTACAGGCGTCGGCGTCAAATACGGGCAGCGCGGAGCGCGACGGGGTGTGGTCCTGGAAGGTGGCGGAGAGCGGTGGCATCGCGCCGCTCGCCATGCACGGGTCGGCGGTGAGGGCGTCGCTCTCGCCGTTTTTATAGAGCACGCCGACCTGGTCCCAGAAGCGGGGCAGGCTGTCGTAACCGTCGCGGTCACCGCCCAGGTGACGCACCGCCAGCGGCGCCTCGTCGCTCCAGTCTGCGGCGCTGCCGCTGGTAGAAGTCAGTGAGCTGCCTTCGACACGGCGTACCGAGGTCATCCCCGCCTCGAAGGCGGCGAGCAGCGCCTGGCGCTCGGCCTCGGCAAGATGGCTGAAGCTCTCCTCACGGGCGCCAAGGATACGGCGCGGTTTGAGCTCGATGCGCCCCTGCTCCAGCAGCAGACCGACGAGGGCGCCCAGCTGCGCCTCCTGAAGCTGCTCCGTCTCAATGCTCAGGCTGTAGAGGGTGACCTGTTTCTGCTTAATGCTTTCCAGCAGCCTTGCGGGCAGCTCATCGCCAAGCAGCAACAGGCTACCGCCCTGTGCCAGGGTCGCCACAGGGTCGATATTGGGGTGGTGGGGATCGCCACTGAGGATGGCGATATTGGCCATTACCTCATCGCCCTGATCCAGCAGGGCATTCTCACTGTGGCTGAAGCGGTCGATACGGGCGGCGCCCCATCGCTCCCAGCCGAGCGCCGGGCGGCTGCGCACGCAACCGCCGAGCAGCTGGTGGAGGAAGGTGGCCGCCTCCACCGCCAGCCCCTCGCCCGGCTCGCCGGCCAGGTGGTGGATGGCGACGCTCAGCTCTCCCTCAGCAGGGGCGTTGGCGGCCCCCTTGCCGCGCAGTCCCAGCCCGGCGATCTCGGTGTAGTGGCGGCGCAGGGTGTCGAGCATCACCTGGCGCTTGGGGTGGATGGAGTCGCTGCGGTGGAAGTCGAGGCCGAGGTAGCGGCGCGGGGTCGTCGATTTCTCCATCTCCCGGCCCAGTGTAATGCCCAGGGCGATCAGGTCGACGGCGCGCAGCGGCAGGCCACCCAGGCCGTAGATGGCACTTTGCAGGCGAGGGCGTTCGCCGTCGTTGAGCCGTGATGCCGCGCCCCGCAGTTCGCGCAGCAGCGGGCCGTCGGCGGCGAGCGGCGAATCGCTACGCTCCAGCACGGTGACGCCCTGTTTGCCGCGCAGCAGCTCCGCCAGCTGTTCGCCTGGGAAGGGGCGCAGGGCGTGCAGGCCGACCACGCCCACCTTCACCTTGTGCTGCTTGCGCAGCGTCTCGCTGACGGCAATGGCGGTCTCGATGGCAGAGCCCTGCGCCACCAGCAGCAGTTTCGATTTTTCGACCTGGTGCCGGGTGATGGTGTCGTAGCGGCGACCGGTAAGGCGGGCAAACTCGTCGAGGGCCGCCTCGAGTAGTTGTGGCAACTGGGCGGCGAAGAAGGGGGCCTGGGCCGCCTGGGCGAGGGCGAAGCTTTCGCCCCCTTGCAGGGCACCGCTCAGTACCGGCTGATCCAGGTCGTGCCACTTCGGTACGCGACGGCGCTGCTCGCCGAACAGCAGCTTCTGGGCGCTATTGGTGACCTCGATGGGATCGCTGCTGTTACCCAGGTAGCCCTTCGCCAGTTTGGGGGAGGGGAGTTTCACCTCCTGCGCCGCCAGCGCGGTCTGCTCGCCATCCATCACCACGATGCCAGGGATGAGGCTCTGCTCGGCGACACGGCGGGCGATCAGGGTGAAGTCGACCGCCTGCTGTACGTTCATCGCGTGCAGCACGAAACAGCCGCTATCGCTACTCAGGTGGAGCGCCTGGTGCGCGGAGCCCAGCGCCGCCCCCTGCGCGGCGAGGGCGCGGTTGGTGAGGTGCACCACCAGCGGCAGGTGACGTCCCGCGGCGTTGACCAGCAGCTCCTGGCTTGCCGCCATTTGCTGACCGTCGAGGAAGGCGGTGGCGCGCTGGCCACTCATGGCGAGGCCGATGGCGGCGGCGAGGGCGCCGCGGCCACCCTCCGCGTCGAGCTGTCCCAGCTGGCCACCGAACATATTGCCCTGCTGACGCTCGCGCTCGGCCTGCCAGGCGCTGTTGGCACTGCTGCCGGGGAATCCGCCAGAGAGGGCGGCAGCATCGGCGATCGCCGCCTCGGTGATCGCCACGGCGCTGTTGCCGTCGAGCACGGTCTCCACGCCGTCTGGCAACTGCCCCGCCAGCTCGGGGGAGCCGAAAAAGCGGCTATAGAGTTTGATCGCGACTTCAGTGAAGTTGGGCATATCGGCTCTCGTTTTGCGATTCTTCTTCAACGAACTGACCACCCTCCAGCCACTGGATGGCGCCGGTAGGGCAGCGCGAGGTGGCCTTGGGGGTGACAGGCAGGCCGCTCTCGTAGTGGATCAGCGGCAGTTCATTCTTCATTTCAATCAGGCCCGGCGCGGCATCGGCGGCACACTTGGCGCAGCCGTCACAGCCGACCGAGCAGAGTACCGTCACCGACTCGCCGGCGAGCGGGGTGTTGCACTGCACGTAGAGCTTGCGACTGAGCGGCAGCAGCTCGAACAGGTCCTTGGGGCAGGCATCGACGCAGTCGCCGCAGGCGGTGCACTTGTCGATGTCGACGACCGGCAGGCCGTTGTCGTTCATCTGGATCGCATCGAAGTCACACACCACCCCGCAGTCGGCCAGGCCCAGGCAGCCCCAGGAGCACCCCTTGCCGCCGCCGGAGACCACCGCCGCGGCGCGGCAGCTCTCAAAGCCGTCGTACTCGGCGATCTGGAAGGCCTGCGCCTTGCCGCCGGCGCACTTGAGGCGCGCCACCCGCTTCTCCGCCTCGCCGGCATCGACCCCGAGGAAGTCGGCGATCTCGTCGATGTCGTCGCTGCTCGCCACGGTGCACTTGCTCGGCTCCACCTCGCCCACCACCAGCTTCTGCGCGAAGGGGAGGCAGCCGGGCTCGCCGCAGGCACCGCAGTTGGTGCCGGGCAGCAGCTCTTCGGTGCGGGCGATGCGCGAGTCTTCCTCGACGCGCAGCAGCTTGTAGGCGACGGCCAGGATCACCCCGAAGAAGAGTCCGAGGCCAGTCATGATCGCCGGGGCGGTGAGCAACTCGTTCATAGTTAGTTGAACTTGGCTGCGCGCTCTTTCAGCTCATCCAGGTTCGGCTCACCGGGGTTCCACGGCTGGCCGGGGTGGATGCACCTGGAGGGGCAGATCTCCGCCGCCTCGACCATCTGTTTGTAAGTGCCTGTTGTGAGATCACCCAGGAGTGCCATGTTGCTGTCATCGTAGATGAACATCAGCGGGTTGATCGCCAGGCAGTCGTTGCAGCTGGTACAGAGGGGGGTGTCGATCCAGGGATCCTCTACCAGTACCTCTTCCTCCTCTTCGACGGCGGAGGGCTCATCGGCAATGGCTTCCTCTACCACTTCGGTGCTGGGGGTGGCTGATGCTGAGCTGACGGCGAAGGTGGGACGAGGTGCGCCAGAGGAAAAATCCATCCCCAGCAACACATCGGTTAGTTTTCCCATCACCTCGCTTGCCGCCTCGGCACGCACGCGGGAAAGTTCAGCCTCGAATTCGGCGGTCAGGGCAGCCTTCTCCTCGGCGGCCTTGGCCTCCACCTCGGTGCGGGTGGCGGCGATGGCGTTGTCGATATGTTTGTTACGCACCCCGGCCATCTCCTGCAGGGTGTGCCAGAAGTTGAGACGGTCGCGGCATGCCTGAATGAGGGCACGGGAGATGACGATGCGATAGAGCACGCCACCATTTCCCACCGCCCAGATGAAGGGGACGTGCTCGTGTACTTTCTCATCGGCCATCTGCAGGAACTCGGCCACCGGCACCAGGGCGTCGGTATCGCACTCGGCGGGCACCACGGCAAAGTGGTGATGCAGGCGGGGCAGCAGCAGGGCGTAGTCGGCGAAGGTGAAGGCGAGCTGCTGCTCTACAGTTACGCCGGTATCGTCCAGGTACTTAAAGGGGTGAAGAGGCCAGTCGCGCTCCTGCTGCGGGTTGCCGCTAAAGTCCATGCGGTCGGCAAAGGCATCGCCCGCCGCCGGGTTGATGCTAAAGGCGGGGTGGACCCGCCCCTCCAGCGCGGCACCGGCCACCAGCCAGGCGTTGAGTCCGAGGTCCTGCCCGGTAGGGCGCAGGCCGATGTTGACCAGGTGGAGGCTGGTACGGGTGGCGTCGAGTGCCGCGGCAAAGCGCTTGAGCAGGTTGACGTGGCGTGCCGCCGAGGCCTGCGAGACCACCGCCTGACGGTGGGCGATACCGAGATAGCCCAGTTCGGTACGGTAGTTCTGGAACGGGTCCTCGTCGCCCGTAGCCGATGGATTGTTGTGTGCCAGCACGCGCACGAAGATCTGTACCGGACGGCCCGAGCTGAGCAGTCTGGAGAAGGCGGGCATCCCCTCATTGGCCATGTGGTTGGCCGACTCCAGGGCGATCACCGCCGGCACCAGTAGCAGCTCCTCGCGGGAGAAGGCCTCCCAGTTGAAGTTGGCGAAGAAGGGGTCGTGGATCGCCGCATCGTAGATGCGATTGATCTCCAGTCTGGCGATGCGGTTGGCGGCAAAGACCTTCGCCAGACGCACCGCCTCCTCGTCGAACAGGCGGGTGGCGGTGCCACAGGGGTCGTTGTTGTCGTGGGTCTGAAAACCCTCACTGCTAGATAGCCACTCCCCCTCCAGCGGTCCGTTGTGGATAAAGTGGACCAGAGTATTGCTCTGCTGATAGGTCTGAAGTGTCTGCAGCGCAGACTCGATGCGTGCACGACGCTCGGCAGACATGGAGACGGAGCCCTGTGACTTCTGCCCCATCACCTTCGACAGGGCGCTGGTGTCGATGAGGCTGGAGCCGCCGCCCATGCTGCCGGAGAGGGTCTCCGGCCTTTTCGAATCTGCCGACTTGCTACGATCCACATCGAGCAGGTTCTTCAGCTCGCGTATATGCTCCTCGATCTCGCCACGGAAGGCGACATGGCGCGGGATCACCCGGCTACGGATGCTGTGCACCAGCAGGTGGATCGCCGGATAGCGACCATAGGCCAGCAGGTGGCCGTTGGCGGGCAGGGCGGCCAGCAGTCTGTCGATATCCTCCCGCAGCTTGGCGATGTTCTTCTCATCCAGCTTGAGAAATGCAACCAGTGCCTCGGTCGCGCCCTTTACCAGTCCGGCAGCATCGACCGGACCTTCTACATCGGTAAGTTTCTGGCGCAGCTCGCGCTCCAGCCAGGGGAGGTTGTCCTTGAGGATGCGTGCCGACTCATCGCCCGGGGCGAAGCTGGCGACGGTTTCACTGAGCACCTCGGCAACCGGTCTGGCCAACTGCTCCGGTGTGGGGTTGGCCTCCTCTGAGGCGGCATCAAAGAGGAACAACGGGTAGTCGTAACGCAGGCGTGAGGCATCACGATAGGGCTCAAGCAGGGCAGGGAGGTAGTCACTACCGACACGCTGCACCTGCTGCTGTACGCTCGGGTTACCGAGGTGGAAGTGACGCAGGGTATGCATGATCTGCTTGGTGGCGTCGGAATCCTTCACCGCAGGCGGGATCACCGGCAGGGTGGGGTCGCCTTGCATCTTCTTGGCTGATCTGGCTGTCATGATGCTCTTTTCTTGGTCGGTTGGATAACGGCTCACCACCCGCACTGGACGGATAGCGAGACCCCTGTCAATTTAGATGGCGAAGGCATCCATCGCCTTGTTAATCGCCGCGATCTTCTCTTCGTCACTCTTGCCCAGGTCTTTGGCAGAGATATCCTCGTAGACCACCGCATCGGGGTCCTGATAGAGGATGCCGAGGGGCAGGCGCTCCTCATCCCTGGCGAACTTCATCGCACCGAGCCAGTCACGCGGGTCGTGCTGCTCCACATCCTTAAAGACGCGCTTTACCGAATCATCAAAGATGATGCCGTTCTCGTGCTCCAGCAGGACGAATTTGTCCGGGTTGTCCTGCAGCGGTTTGCAGAACTCGTTGGAGAAGACCGGGCAGCGCTGCAGGATGCGTACATGGCTTGTGCCGCGGTGCTGGTGTGCCTTCTTGATCACCTCGTAGAGCATCGGCGGATTCCAGTCGACCACCTGCGCCACAAAGGAGCAGTTGGTGACGCCCAGGGTGGTGGTCAGCGGGTTGAGCGCCGGCAGTGGCGCCCCCTTAGGGTGGGTGTTGGTGCCCATGCCGGTGGGGGTGGTGGGGGAGGTCTGCTTTTTGGTCAGACCGTAGATGGCGTTATCGAATACCAGTACCACCATGTCCATGTTGAGACGGGTGGAGTGGATCCAGGGGCCGGCACCGATGGAGTAGCAGTCGCCGTCGCCGGTGGCGACCCACACATCGAGCTCGGGGCGGTGCGCCTTGATACCGTTGGCCAGCGGCAGGGCACGACCATGCAGACCGTGCAGACCGTAGGTGCCCATGTAGTGGGGAAGGCGGCTGGAGCAGCCGATGCCGGAGACCGCCACGCTCTTCTCGGGCGGCAGTTGTGCATCGCGCAGTACGCGGTGCACGGTGTTGAGTACGGCAAAGTCACCGCAGCCGGGGCACCAGCGCGCCTCGCCACCGGAGTAGTCGCCAAGGGTAAAGTAGCGCTCGAAGACGTCGAGCGACCAGTCAGCTTTAATACCAAACATTCGTCTCTCCTTATGCCTTCAGGGTTTCGAGGTTTTCGCCGATCACCTCGACCAGCTCACCGGGTTGCAGCGGGTGACCGTAGACGACTGACCAGCAGTCGACGTCGACCAGGGTCTGCATCCGCAACACGTTGGCCAGCTGGGCGCGGCGGCGGTTTTCGTCGTTAATCTGCGGCGCATCGGGCGCATCGGAGTAGTTGACCTCGATGGTCATTACCTTCTTGAAGCGGGAGAAGATCTCCTTCAGCCCCGGCTCCAGTGGTGAGAGGAAACGCAGATGGATACTCGATACCTTCGCACCGTTGGCGCGGTGGATATCGACCGCCTCCTCAATGGCGCCCATGGTGGAGCCCCAGCCGACGATCAGCAGGTCGCCCGACTCATCACCGTGGATCTTCGGTGGCCTGAGAGTGCTCTGCAGCGTCGCCAGCTTGCGGCTGCGGTGCTGCATGGTGGTCTGGTTGGTTTCAGAGTCGTAGGCCACCTTGGAGCGGTTGGTGTGACTCAGACCGGTCAGTACATACATGCCGCCGGGCTGGCCCGGGATCGGGCGCTGGGAGAGGCCGGTCTGCTCATCCCAGTCGTAGGGGGGGATCGACCTGTCCCACTCGGACTGGTCGACGGGGTCGGCGAGCCACTCCTCCTGCAGCTCGGGGCGCGGCCAGGGCTGCACGCCGGTGGCGAGGTTGGCGTCGGTCAGCACTACCACCGGGCCGCGAAACGCCTCGGCCAGCTTGCGCGCGGTGATAACGAAGTGGAAGCACTCCTCGATGGTGGCCGCGGCCATGATGATCTTGGGGGCGTCACCCGGCATACCAAACAGGGTGGAGAGCAGGTCACCCTGCTCGATCTTGGTCGGCAGACCGGTGGAGGGGCCGCCACGCTGTACGTCGACGATGACCAGCGGGATCTCACCCATCACCGCCAGGCCCATCAGCTCGGTCTTCAGCGCCATACCGGGGCCGGAGGTGATAGTACAGGCGGTCTTGCCGGCGTAGGAGGCGCCGATGGCAAAGCCCATCGCGGCGATCTCATCCTCCGCCTGATGGACGAAACCGCCCACCTGGTCGTAGACCTCGGCAATGTAGTGAGAGGCAGAGGTGGCGGGGGTGATAGGGTACATCGAGACCATGTCCATCCCCGAGGCCATCACGCCAAGCCCCAGCGCGGTGTTGCCGTTGCACACCATCATTTTGGTGTCGTCACCCTCTTCTTTATAAGGCGGGATCTCGTAGAGGTACTCCACGTTGTCGGCGGCGAACTGGTAACCGGCATTGAATAGCTCCTGATTCGGCTTGATCACCTTCTCACCCTTGTAGGCGAAGGTGTTGTAGATCTCGGCGAGGCCCTTCTCCTTGTCACGGCTATAGATGCGGCTCAGCATCCCCAGCACGAACATGTTCTTACCCTTGCGGGCGTTGTCGACAATCTTCAGACACTCGCGCTCGAAGTTGAGCTCGTGCACGATGAGGCCGTTCTCGCGAAACTCCTTCACAGCCCTGGCGTAGGCCTCGCGGATCTCCTCCTGCGGGTCGTCGGCCCACTTGCTCTCCAGCAACACGATGGTGCCATCCTTGTAGGCGCCGTTGGCGATGCGTGAGTAGAGCACCTGTTCGTTGAAGGCGATCACAAGGTCGGCCTCATTGCCCATGTTGGTGATGTATCTGGAGCCAACGCGGATGCGGTTGCCGGAGGCCCCGGCCGGAGAGCGGGCGGGGGGCTGTA
>JAOUQQ010000022.1 GCA_029879245.1 Chromatiales bacterium
TCGGCGGGGATGATCTCCACGGTCCATATACCATTGCCCATCCGGGCGCCGATGGTGGCGAAGGTCTGGCCGCACTTCTGCGCCCCCTCGCCGGAGTCACTGACGATCTCGACGATATGTTCGTCGAGCACCTGAGCTTGTCTGCTGTTTGTCATCGTGTTTCCTATGAAATTGACTTCACGGATTGAAAATTTGAACCGCTATTTCTTAGTTTTACGCTTGGTTAATAAGCGGACTTTTTGCAAGGGAATAGATTTATAAGGGATAACAAGAATAAATAACATTTAATTGTTTTTATGTTTGGCATATACATATGTAAATACTATAAAATTTAGTATCAGTTTTCGGAGATGAACGATGATCCACGCAACCCTGCAGCAACTACGCCTGTTCGAGGCGGTGGCACGCCACAGCAGCTTTACCCGTGCCGCCGAAGAGGTGCACCTCTCGCAGCCCGCCGTCTCGATCCAGGTAAAGCGGCTGGAGGAGAACGTGGGCCTGCCGCTGTTTGACCAGGTAGGCAAACGCATCACCCTCACCGAGGCGGGGCGGGAGCTCTACGGTGCCAGCAGGGATGTGCTGGGGCGTCTGGCAGACCTCGACAACGCCATCGACTCGCTCAAGGGGGAGGTGGCAGGTACCCTGCGGGTCACCGCCGTCACCTCGGCCAAGTACTTTCTGCCCCACCTGCTGGGCGCCTTCCTGCGCCGCTACCCCGACGTCGAGCCCAAGCTGATGGTGGTCAACCGCCAGACGATGCTGGAGCGCATCGCCGACAATGAGGATGACCTCTACGTCATGGGCCATGTGCCTGTGGATCTCGATGTGGAGGAGTTCCCCTTTCTGGAGAACATTATTTCGGTGGTGGCGAGTCCCGACCACCCGCTGGCAGCTAAGCGCAAAGTGGCGTTAAAGGAGCTGGAGAGTGAACGCTTTCTGGTGCGTGAAATGGGCTCGGGTAATCGCAAGGTGGTCACCGAATTTTTTGAGCAGCAGGGGGTCAGGATCACCCCCTCAATGGAGCTGGGCAGCGCCGAGGCGATCAAGCAGGGGGTGATGGCGGGGCTGGGGATCTCGGCCCTCTCCCTGCATAACCTGCGCCTGGAGATGGCGGCCAGGCAGATCGTGGTGTTAAAGGTGGATGGCTTTCCACTGCGCCGTCGCTGGAATGTGGTACATCGCCGCGGAAAAAACCTCTCCCACGCGGCAAAGAGCTTTATCGAATTCCTCCAGGCCGAGGGGCAACATCTGGTCAATGAGGCGATGCCGGTGGGTGTGTAGATTAGATATGGAGAACCGCGAAACTGTGTGTATAAAAATCAGGAGACATTAAAAACCGGATTGTCTATCTTAAAAATTCGACAGATGGAATAGAACAGCAGAAATATTCCCGTATGGAACAGTGTTAACAACAGGATTGCCAGGGCAGGCACACCGAAAAACTGATACTCCCAGCTATATGTCCAGGTGCCAAGATTAATGGCGACGATCTCGCCCCATGTTGGCAGTATGGTTGATACGACTATGACAAGAAGCAGTTTTTTCCTGAAAGTATTTATCTTCCAGTGTTCAATAAGAGATGCCTCTACTCTATACAAAAATACAAAGGCCAATGCCCAGGCAAAGAATAGCCAGTATGCATATTCTCGGTTGTCAGAAAGGTCATGATATATCCAGTGACCGTTGTGGATTCCCCAATGTTCAGCGAGTAGTCCGAGGGATCCTGTAACAACTGTGCCGATTGGTATCAGGATCTTTACCGAGGTATGTGGGTGCCGTTTAAGGGTGTTTATGACAAAAAATGGGGTGACGATTGCGAGTATGATAGAGACAACCAAGTCATACTGGTGGAACAGTCCGATGATCGCTCCAGCAAGTGATAATGCAAAAAAGGCTCGTGCAACTCTCTTTAATGCTGCGGGTACAGCCTTGCTATCTTCGGGAAGAGAGGCCGATGTGAACTCTTCAGACATCAATCTTTACCTGTCTACTGCCTGCTCATATTCATGCATAAAGTGTTGCATTGAGCTTGTTAATACCTTCATTGCACCGTCGAGCATGTGACAGCGTCCGGCGCCCGGCAGCATGTTGCAGAGGTTCTTCAGCGCGTGCAGATCGGCGCGGCTACCGCGGCCGGTGTCGATGCGGGTGAGGAGCTGCGCGGCGTAGAAGGTGCCGTTCTTGCACGGCGGGCACTGACCACAGGAGGAGTGGGCAAAGAAGTTGACGTACTCGGCCACCCGTTTGACGATGCCGGTCCCCTCGGAGATGACGATCATCGCCCCGGTTCCCAGGCTAGAGTCGCGCGCCGCAACGTTCTCGTAGTCGAGCGGTACGTCGAGGTCCTTAGGTGTGAGGATGGTGTTGGAGGGGCCGCCGGTGAAGACCGCCTTGAGTTTTTTATCCATCAACATGCCGCCGCCGTACTCGTTGATCAGCGTTGAGAGCGGGGTGCCCATCGGCAATTCGTAGGCACCTGGGTAGAGTACATCGCCGCTAAGGCAGTAGATCTTGGTGCCGGTCGCTTCACCCAGACCGAGACTGCGAAACCACTCTGCACCGTTGCGCACGATGTGCGAGACGTTGGAGAGGGTCTCCATATTGTTGATGAGTGTGGGTTTGCCGTGGACGCCGGACTCGGCAGGAAAGGGGGGCTTGCCACGGGGGAAGGGGAAGTGCCCCTCTACACTCTCAATAGCAGCAGTCTCTTCACCACCGATGTAGTGACCGGAGCTGGGCATGACGCGGACCTCTAGCGGCTTGCCGAGTGCCCTCTCTACCTTGTTGAACCACTCGGAGTCACCCCACTGGGCGACCGCGGTCTGCATACTGGAGATCGACTCTGTCTGATCTGGATTAATGTAGAAGATGATGCGATTGATACCACAGGCCAGTGCGGTGACGCAGGCACCCTCGATCACCTGATGGGGAGCCTCCTGCAGCAGGATGCGGTCCTTGAAGGTACCGGGTTCGTCCTCGTTGCCGTTGCAGATGAGGTATTTGTCCTGCTCGTTGGGCTGGGCGGCGACAAACTGCCACTTTTTGAAGGTGGGGAAGCCGCTGCCACCGAGGCCGCGCAGCCCAGCCTGTTCGATCATCGGGATGATCGCCGCTGTATCTGCCAATGCCTTGCTTAGCCCCTGAGCGCCGATGGTCGATTCCCATGCCTTGAGGTCGGCACCGACACGACTGTTTTCATGGAACAGGACTTGATTGAGTTGGCTCATGCTAAAACCTTGTGGACCTTACTTACGGCGGTTACGACGCAGACCCTCATAGTCTACATCGTCATCAAATTTGGCACAGACCGGGAAGAGCATCGGCCCCTTGGTCTCCATCGGCATGTTGGAGATGGTGAGCTCACGGCGCAGGCGGCTCAGGTGATCGATGGAGACCCGCTTGTGGCCACGCAGACTGCGGCGCTCGGCGGCGTGGGCCCCGGCGCGGCGACCGAAGCTGATGATCTCCAGTAGCGCGTTACCCATGATGCGATTCTTGCCGTGAATGCCGCCTGAGGCCTCACCCACGCAGTAGAGGCCGGGTACCGTGGTCTCACCGTTCTCATTTATGGCCACCCCGCCGTTCTGATAGTGGAGGGTAGGGTAGATCAGCAGCGGCGAGGTGTGGGGGTCGATCCCCGCCTTTTTCCCCAGATTGAGGAGCTTGGGAAAACGTTGCTTGAGGATCCCGGGATTGCGCAGCTCCAGCCCGGGGGTGTCGAGCCACACCCCCTGTGCCCCGTCGTTTGTGTGAATACCGCGCCCCTCGGCGCACTCCTTGAGGATGGCGGCGGCGACCACATCGCGCGGTTTCAGCTCATCGACAAAGCGCTCGCCGTTACCGTTGAGTAGCCAGGTGCCTGCGGATCTGACCCCCTCGGTGATCAGGGTACCGGCCAGGTGGTGCGGGTGGGCCAGTCCGGTGGGGTGATATTGAAAGGAGTCGAGGTCGCGCAGCTTCGCCCCCAGGCGGTAGGCCAGCACCAGCCCGTCGCCGGTGGCGCCGAAGTGGTTGGAGGTGGGGAAGTCGTTCAGGTGCATGCGGCCGATGCCGCCGGTGGCGAGGATCACACTCTTGGCGATCACCTGCACGTAGCTGCAGTCTTTCAGATTGGAAATGACGGCCCCGGCACAGTGGCCCTGCTCGTTCACCATCAGTTCTACCACCGGACTGTACTCCCACACCTCGGCATCGCTGTTGCGCACCGCCTCGCGCAGCGAGCGCATCATCTCCAGGCCGGTGTAGTCGCGGTAGTAGCAGACGCGGTTGGCTGAGGTGCCACCGGCGCGGCGGGTGAGCAGATCACCGAACTCGTCGGTATCAAACTGCATCCCCTGCTGAATCAGCCAGCGGATCACATCGGGGCCATCCATCACCATCTGTGCGACAAGGCTCCTGTCGCCATAACCGTGACCTGCGGCGAGGGTATCGTCGTAGTGCATCTGCGGGGTGTCGTTCTTATCGATGGAGGCCTGAATCCCCCCCTCGGCCATCACGGTGTTGCTGTCACCGAGGCGCAGTTTGGTGGCGAGAATAACTCTGGCCCCGGCTACCGCCGCAACCAGTGCCGCCGCGCAACCTGCACCACCGCCGCCGATCACCAGCACATCGGTCTCCACCACACTGGCACCGGCCAGGTCCGCCTCGTCGATGCGGGCGTCGGCCTGAATGCTCGCGGCCACCTGACGGTGACACTGATCGCCACTGTTGGGCCCCACCTTGAGGGTAGTCATGGTGTCGGCGCGATAGTCCGGGTGGTAGGCGCTCAGTAACGCCTCCTTATTATCGTGTTGCTCAATGAGCGGGCGCTCAGCCTCTACACGGTAGTCGGCCAGCGCCTGCTCATAACTGATCGATTTACTGCCCACTGTCGTGATCCTCAATGGTCAGCTCACCGGTGCGGATCTGCTCCAGGCGATGGATCAGATTGGAGGGGCGCGAGTGGAAGTAGGCGGTAACACGGCGGGCGAAGAGTCCCACGTGGTTGGGGGCGATCTCCTCGGCGCAGCCGGTCATGCAGATGTTACACATAATACACTCGACGAAGAGGTCGCCCGCCTCCTTGAAGCGCCCCTGGCTGGCCAGTGCAACGCCGCGTTCCACATCGATATTTTTGGGGCACCCCTTGGTGCAACCGCCGCAGTGGCGGCAGTTGGCCACCTCGGGAAAGATGCGGTGGAACTGCGCGTGCAGGTCCCACGAGTTCTGGATATGAGAGAGGCGGTAGTGGTGGTGGGTCGGGTTGGGGAAGACCAGAAACATCGCCTGCATCCCATCCTCCACCAGGGTCTGGCACCCTAGCTCGACCTTGACCCCATCTTCATCGGCGCGACGCACCAGCACCCTGCAGGAGCCACAGACCCCCTCCAGGCAGCCGACCCCCTTCACCCGCGGGTAGCCCGCGTGCCACAGCGCCTGGATCACTGAGAGCGTAGGCGGGGCCTGAATCGCCTTGCCGTCGATGACGACATTTACCAGTTGTTGGGAGTCACCACTCATACCGTTTCGCTGTCTATCTGCAACCTTATATGGAGGGCGCTTATTGTAGCGGAAAGTCTCCTCAAATTCTCAGTGGATTTCTAACTGACCGGGGTAGGTGGTTGTTTAGAGAGAAATTTCCCCTGCCACCTGATGGTTAAGTGGCAGGGGAGGAGGGGATCAGTACTCCGCATCGTGATAGACGTGCTGCACATCCTCCACGTCATTGAGCATGTCGAGAAACTTCTCCATCACCGCCACATCATCGCCGCTGATCGGGGTGGTCCCCTTCGGCACAAACTGGATCTCATCCACATCGAAGTCGAGCTCGCCAAAGGCACCGGTCAGTGCATCACGTGCCTTGCCGTACTCGGTGTTGGGGACGAAGACGGTCACCTTGCCATCCTCCTCTTCAACGTCGGTGACATCGACGTCGGCCTCCAGCAGTGCGTCCAGGGTGGCCTCCTCCTCGCCGTTGAAGACGAAGATCGCCGAGTGGTCGAACATGTGGCTGACGGTCCCCTGGGTGCCCAGCTTCGCCTTCGCCTTGTTGAAGCAGGTGCGCACATCGCCGATGGTGCGGTTGGGGTTGTCGGTGAGGCAGTCGACAATCACCATACAGCCGCCAGGGCCGAACCCCTCGTAGCGGGCCGGTGAGTAGTCCTCACCGGCGCCCCCCTTGGCCTTCTCGATCGCCTTCTCAATGACGTGGCTGGGAACCTGGTCCTTCTTCGCCCGATCGATGAGGCCGCGCAGCGCCAGGTTGCCGTTGGGGTCGATGCCGCCATTCTTGGCGGCCATGTAGATCTCACGGCCGTAACGGCTGTAGACCTTGGTCTTGGCGGCGGCCGTCTTGGCCATGGAGTCTTTGCGGTTCTGGTAGGCTCTGCCCATGGGTACGCTCCAAATCTGATTTTGGGGGCGGATTATAAGGGGGTAAGGAGCAAACCAAAAGCCTCAAAGAGTCTGTAGGGTGGGTTAGCGCAGCGTAACCCACCAACTCACTCGCCGAATCCACCTTCAATCCCGGTTGCTGCGACAACCTCGGCTATATAGCGGTGAATCGGGGGAAACGCCAATCAGCCGCACGCCATCCGGGCATTGATGGAAAAAGGGGGGCTTGTTACGGGGATACCGCGGAGCGAAGGTTGTCAACGGCGTCGACAAGGAGGGTGAATTGATGTCGGCCAGCGCCACGGTGAAAAGGTAACATCCGCCTTGCAGGTGATTTCTGCGGTAGTTTGGCAGATGAGAATCTTTTTTTCGTTATACGCGGGGTGATGGGTGTGGGGTTGGGATTGGTGTTGGTGTTGGTGGGTTACGCTGCGCTAACCCACCCTACGGTCCTGTGCTGCAATACTCTTTTTTTTCGTTGAAAGGTTTGTTATTAAATCCTGTGGAATCTTTTAATATTACGTTGTATTGAGGCTCGACTCTTTCAAGGAGGTTGGTTAGTGATGGGAGTTTTGTGGCAGAACAGTTTCCGGCGTCAATCAGACGCCTAACTTGACTGTACCATACTTGTGCAACATATCTTGTGTTTAGCGGTATTTTTCTCATGAGCACATCCCTACCATCATGAGGCGATCTACGATAAAACCCTGTGTCATGCTCCAGTACTGCATTATAATTGTCGCTATGGGCTATACGTGGACTATAGCCATCAGCAAATACGTATATCATTGGATCGCTTTCCCAAAGCGTTCCCGCAAACAAACCTGCCCATTTTATGAAAAACCCATCCAACTTGTATTTTCCTTCGCTGTCGGTCACTGCCTCAGTTACATGAATGGCGCGTCCATAAGAGTGCTCGAATCCCTGTGACTCCAGTTGCCAGACGCCAACAAGCACGACACCTTCCACAGGTTTGCCTGTATTGGCATCAATGACGCGCGCCTCAATATCTGGTGCAGAGTAGAAGGTGAGACTTCCGCTAAGCCAGGCAATCGCTAGAAATATCATGCTGCCGATAATTCTTTTCTTCTTTTTCTCTTTTATCTCAGAATTTTCCATCACATCTCCTTAATCCGCCAGGTGCCGTCACTTGTCCTGACGCAGTAGACGTAGTAGAGCTTGTTCCCATCGGCGCTTGCTTTTGACAGAATAAATTTGAGGAAGGGGTACTTGCACGCAACATTCCAGTTGCATCTCTGAGGTGGCTCTCTGGTAGTCATAACACCATCCCTGCTTACTAATAACTCAGCTACAACCTAGCAAATAACCCTGCGATCTATCAAGGAATGAATCGGTACGCTCTGGCTGAGGGTTAAAGCTCAGGAAAGTAGATCGCCCCGAGATTGTAAAGGCCGGTGAGGAGATCAGCGAAGCCTGGAACCTGCAAATGCGGCAGCAGGGTTTCGATCCCGAAAACCCGCTGCCCCGAGAGCAGCGGCGCGGCGAAGGCGAGGTCTGTGGCCAGCGGGATCTCCTCACCGGCGACGTAGAGGAGGGTATTTCCAGCCTGTTCGATATAGGCGAAGCGGGCGTACTCGCTGCGCCACAGCTCGCCCGCCTCGTTCAGCCTTTCCAGAAACTCGTCGGTAGAGAGCTCCTCTTCGGGTTCCGGGAGGTAGTGGCCCGGTTTCACGTCGCTGGTGAAGGAGGCGAACCAGCGATTTAGCTCCTCATCACTACGCGACAGCGCCGTGCGCAACTCGTTGCGGACCTTGCCAAGCTCTTTTGCGGTGATCAGGCCCGGCTGTTGTCGGGCTTCGATATCGGCATCAGCGTAAAAGGTTTCACTATCCAGCAGCGAGACGGTCTCGGCACAATATGCCGCCGCCAGCTCGGCGATGGCCGGGGCGCGGTAGCCGACCGAGATGGTGATGGCATCCTCCAGTGAGACGCCGTGGTGTACCACGCCGGGGGGGAGGTAGAGGATGTCGCCTTCCTCGAGGATATACTCCTCCTCGGGGACAAAGTCGGCGAGGATGCGCACCGGCAGGCCGGGGATGAGTTGGTCGGGGCCGCACTCCTGATAGGAGAGCTGCCAGCGGCGTCGCCCCGGCCCCTGGATGAGGAAGACGTCGTAGTTGTCGGCGTGGGGGCCGACGGTGCCGTGCTCCGGGGCGAAGCTCACCATCACATCATCGAGACGCCAGTTGGGCAGGAAATTAAAATCCTCCTGCAACAGGGCAAACTCGGGGATGTGCTTGTTGGCTTCCTGCACCAGCAGGGTCCAGTGGGTGTCGGGGAGGGAGGTGAGATCGGACTCCTTGAACGGGCCGCATTTCAGCAGCCAGTCGCCACTATTCTCAAGAATAATGCGCGATTCGACCTCCTCCTCCATCGCCAGCCCACCCATCTCCTCAGGGGTGATGGGGCAGGCGAAGTCGGGCAGGGCGTTGCGAATGACCAGCGGTTTTTTCTGCCAGTATTCGGTGAGGAATTGTTCGGCGCTCATCCCGCCGAGCGGCAGATTCATATTAGATGTTTTTCGCCTGGGCGATGGCGTTGCCGATGTAGTTGGCCGGGGTCCAGCTCTTCATCTCGGCCCTGACGTTGTCTGGCAGATCCAGGGTATCGATGAAGGCGGCCATCCCCTCGGCATCGACGCGCTTGCCGCGGGTCAGCTCCTTGAGCTTCTCGTAGGGCTTCTCGATGCCGTAGCGACGCATCACGGTCTGGATCGGCTCGGCCAGCACCTCCCAGTTGCTGTCCAGATCCGCGGCGAGGGCTGCCGGGTTGACCTCCAGCTTGCCAATGCCGCGCATCGTCGAGGAGTAGGCGATGATGGAGTAGCCGACGCCGACGCCGAGGTTACGCAGCACGGTGGAGTCGGTAAGGTCGCGCTGCCAGCGGGAGATCGGCAGTTTCATTGCGAGGTGGTCGAAGATGGCGTTGGCCAGCCCCAGGTTGCCCTCGGAGTTCTCGAAGTCGATGGGGTTGACTTTGTGTGGCATGGTGGAGGAGCCGATCTCACCGGCCACCGTCTTCTGCTTGAAGAAGCCGTTGGAGATATAGCCCCAGATGTCACGATCAAAGTCGATGAGAATGGTGTTAAAGCGGGCCAGCGCATCGAAGAACTCGGCGATATAGTCGTGCGGCTCGATCTGGATGGTGTAGGGGTTCCACTCGATACCCAGCGAGGTGACGAACTCCTCGGCGAACTTGGCCCAGTCGAGCTCCGGATAGGCACTGAGGTGGGCATTGTAGTTGCCCACCGCGCCGTTGATCTTGCCCAGCAGGGGAACGCTCTTCAGCTGCTCGAGCTGGCGCATCAGGCGGTAGGCGACGTTGGCGAACTCCTTGCCCACGGTGGTGGGGGA
Source organism: Chromatiales bacterium (assembly GCA_029879245.1). Classification (GTDB taxonomy): domain Bacteria; phylum Pseudomonadota; class Gammaproteobacteria; order Thiohalomonadales; family Thiohalomonadaceae; genus JAPHSX01. Next base: position 9,747 of record JAOUQQ010000022.1, read on the forward strand.
GGCGGGCTGGCCGTGGGTGCGTGAGAGCATCGGCTGCTCGGCGTACTCGTGGGCCTTGGCGCGGATGGCCTCAACGATCTCATCAAGGGCAGGCAGGATCACCCCGGTGCGCGCCTCGTTGAGCATCAGGGCGTGGGAGAGGTTGTTGATGTCCTCCGAGGTGCAGGCGAAGTGGATGAATTCGCTCACCGCTTCCAGCTCGGCGTTTCCGGCGATCTTCTCCTTTAAGAAGTACTCCACCGCCTTCACGTCGTGGTTGGTGGTGCGCTCGATGTTCTTTACCCGGCGTGCATCCTCCTCGCTGAACTTCTCCACGATGTCGTTGAGCAGGTTGTTTGCGTGCTCGGAGAAGGCCGGCACCTCGCTGATCTCTGCGGTGGCTGCCAGCTTCTGCAGCCAGCGTATCTCCACCAGTACGCGGTGGCGGATCAGGCCGTACTCGCTGAAGATGGGGCGCAGTGCCTCGGTCTTGGGGCCGTAGCGGCCGTCGATGGGGGAGATGGCGGTCAGTGAGGTCAGGTCCATAGCGCGTCCCAGGGTCGTTGTCTCAGAAAAGGCGGGATCATACACCAAAAGGGGTGACAGATGAGCCCGGAGAGGTGCGATGAGGTGATCGAAAAGTTCGGGTAGCTAATTAATGGACACTACTTTGGTATGTACGGGTTAGTAAGATGAACAGGGGTGATGAAATAAGTCCTCTCTTCATGTTTGACGGTAATGCCATTACTATCGTCGGATGAACTTCGTCTTCCTCCTTATCGTCCTCACCGCTTTTCTGGTCGCCGCCTGGAAACAACTTGGCGGTTTCAGTGGCGATCTCTCACCAATGGATGCGCTCTCAAAAGCGATGGTTGACTCAGCCGCCGGTTCGGTCGAACTGGCACTGGGACTGGTGGGGGTGATGACGCTCTTTCTCGGTTTGATGAAGGTGGCGGAGGCGGGTGGTATGCTGACGATACTGGCGCGTCTGATCCGGCCGCTGATGGTGCGTCTCTTCCCCGATGTGCCGCCGGAGCATCCGGCGATGGGGGCGATGATCCTCAATATCTCTGCCAACGCCCTCGGTCTGGGTAATGCCGCTACCCCTTTCGGTATTCGGGCGATGCAGGAGCTGAATAAACTGAATCGTTTACCGGGTACCGCCAGTGATTCGATGGTGCTGTTTCTTGCGATCAATACCTCCAGTGTCACCCTCCTGCCCACCGGGGTGATTGCCCTGCGTGCCTCGGCGGGTTCGATGGACCCGGCGGGCATTCTCCCCACTACGCTCTTTGCTACCGCCTGCTCTACCGTGGCGGCGATTGGCGCGGCACTGCTCTATCGGCGATTTTTTCCACTTCCTGAACCTGCCGTAAAGCAGAGGGTGGATGGGCCGGTGAGCGATGAAGAGACAGGGGAGGCGTTGCCTGGAGGTGAGGGGAGCTATCCGCTCTGGGTCTCGCTGTTGGCGCTGCTCGGTCTTCTGGCACTGATCCCTGTTACCGTGCTCTATGGCAAGGCGATCGCCCCGTGGATCCTGCCGGGGTTGATGGTCGGTTTTCTTCTCTTTGGGGTGGTGCGCCGGGTGAGTATCTATGAGGTCTTCGTTGAGGGGGCGAAGGAGGGGTTCCAGGTGGCGATAAAGATTATCCCTTATCTGGTGGCGATTCTGGTGGCGGTGGGGATGTTTCGCGCCAGCGGTGCGCTGGATGCGTTGGTCGGTTTTATCGGACGATTTACCCTGGCCCTGGGGATGCCCCCCGAGGCGCTACCGATGGCGCTGCTGCGTCCACTCTCCGGCTCGGGTGCTTATGGTGTGATGGCCTCCATCATCAATGACCCAGCCATTGGTCCCGACAGCTACACCGGCTACCTTGTGACGACCCTGCAGGGCTCTACTGAGACCACCTTTTATGTATTGGCGGTCTACTTCGGTGCAGTTCAGATAAAGCGTATTCGACACGCCCTGCTGACGGCGTTGACAGCCGATTTTATTGCCGTAGCGGCGGCGGTGGTGGCGGTTAGCTGGTTGTTTAGTTTGAGTTGAAAATTGAACGTATATAAACCGTTAAATTGATCAGAGCGTTCCCTTTGTGTATGTGAGATAAAATGAAAAGGGGCCTCGCGGCCCCTTTTATTCTTCAGCAGTACCCACATCACAACTTGGCAAGCTTACGCTTCTTTAACTCGTCGATAATCCTCTCAAAAGAGGAGATGGGATGGGCGCCACGAAGAGGTACGCCGTTAAGGACAAAACCGGGGGTACCGGTCATGCGGAATTTCTGGGCCTCGGCGATATCCTGCTGAATACGGGTGTTGATCTCGTCGCCGCGATCTTTGAGGGTTTTTTCCAGTTTTTTCATGTTGGCCCCCACCTTTTGGGCGACCTCTTTGATGTATGGTTCCCCTGCCTTCAGTTTGCTGATGTCCTTGAAGATCTCGTCATGAAAGGCAAAGGCCAGTTTCTCATCCTGCATGCGCAGCGCTTCGTAATACTGTGAGGCGGGCATGGCACCCTCGTGGAAGTCCAGTGGCAGGTGTTTGTAGATGAACTGAATCTTGCCATCGTATTTTTTCATCAGTTCATCGACGGTATGGGCTGCTCGTTGGCAGAAGGGACACTCGAAATCGGAGTACTCTATCAGGGTTAGCGGTGCACCTTTGGTACCACGAATCGCTTCCTCTTTGCGGATCTCTGGTTTTAGAGGATTGGCAAAGGCGGCCTCCACTTCTTTCTGCTCCTGAATCCGCTTTTCGATCGCAGCCTGCTGTTCGGCCTGTTGGGCGGCTATCTGTGCGGTTTTGATAAATTCAACCGGATTTTCCCGAATGACCTCATAGATGATATCCGGGTTCTCTTTCAGGATTTGACGAATCTCATCTTTGAGGTTGGCCGCCTGCGACACACTGGAGAGGCCGAGGAGGAGGGTGGCGGTAATCAGGGTTAAGGTCTGTTTCATCTGTTTTTCCATCACGTTTGGTTAGCTTTCTGTTCGATTTCAGGGTGTCTGGGTAGAAGACGTACTATTCCACCCGATGCGCGCGTTGTATACCCCTGCGACCTTTATATGGCTGGTAAGTTGCACGAGAGGCAAAAATTTTCCTGGAGGTTCACGTGAGTGCCCTTGCTGTGATACCATTCAAATCAATGGGATAGGCGTAGTCTTATTCCTGATGAAGCTGAATACCAAGCACTGTGCCCGGCACGGTGCTTTTTTATTGTCACGTGGTCTTTCGTAGGGATCACCACTGAATAAGGGATAGAGATGCCTGTTATTACCCTCCCCGATGGCTCCACGCGCCAGTTCGACAACCCCGTTACCGTGCAGCAGGTGGCCGCCGATATCGGCTCCGGCCTCGCCAAGGCGACCCTCGCCGGCAAGGTAGACGACAAGCTGGTCGATGCCTCGCACACCATCGAGCACGATGCCAGCCTTGCCATCATCACCGATAAGAGCGAAGAGGCCCTTGAGATCATCCGCCACTCGACCGCCCATACTCTGGCCCAGGCGGTACAGCGCCTCTTCCCCGGTGCCCAGGTGACCATCGGCCCGGTGATCGAAGATGGCTTCTACTACGACTTCGCCTATGAGCGGGCCTTTAACAGCGAGGATCTGACCAGGATCGAGAAGGAGATGGCGAAGATCGTCTCGCAGAACTTCCCGCTGGAGCGCAGCGAGATGCCCCGCGAGGAGGCGATCGAGTTCTTCCTCGGTATGGGTGAGAAGTACAAGGCTGAGCTGGTGGAGGCAATCCCCCACGGTGAGGTGCTCTCCTTATATAAACAGGGTGAGTTCACCGATCTCTGCCGTGGCCCGCACGTCCCCTCCACCAGTAAGATCAAGGCCTTCAAGCTGATGAAGGTTGCTGGTGCCTACTGGCGCGGCGATTCGAAGAACGAGATGCTGACCCGCATCTACGGCACCGCCTGGACCAACAAAGATGACCTGGCCGCCTACCTGCACCGCCTGGAGGAAGCAGAGAAGCGTGACCACCGCAAGATCGGCCGCCAGCTCGATCTCTTCCACAGCCAGGAGGAGGCCCCCGGCATGGTCTTCTGGCACGACAACGGATGGCTGGTCTATCAGCAGGTGGAGCAGTATGTGCGCACCATTCTGCGCGACAACGGCTATCAGGAGGTGAAGACCCCGCAGGTGGTCGACCGTTCACTGTGGGAGAAGTCGGGCCACTGGGACAAGTTCGGTGACATGATGTTCACCACCCACTCGGAGAACCGCGACTATGCGGTCAAGCCGATGAACTGCCCCTGCCACGTGCAGATCTACAATCAGGGGCTCAAGTCCTACCGCGACCTGCCGCTGCGCATGGCCGAGTTCGGCTCCTGCCACCGCAACGAGCCCTCCGGCACCCTGCACGGGCTGATGCGGGTGCGCAACTTTACTCAGGATGATGCCCACATCTTCTGTACCGAGGAGCAGATCCAGGCGGAGGTCTCCGAATTTATCGACCTACTATATATGGTCTATGCCGACTTCGGTTTCGATGAGGTGATCATCAAGCTCTCCACCCGCCCCGAGCAGCGCGTCGGCTCCGACGAGGTGTGGGACAAGGCGGAACACGCCCTGGAGCAGGCCCTCAACACCAAGGGGCTGCCGTGGGATCTGCAGCCGGGCGAGGGGGCCTTCTACGGGCCGAAGATCGAGTTCTCGCTCAAGGATTGCCTGGGCCGGGTGTGGCAGTGTGGCACCATTCAGGTCGATTTCTCCATGCCGGGGCGCCTCGATGCCCACTATATCGCCGAGGACGGTAGCAAGCAGGTACCGGTGATGTTGCATCGGGCGATCCTCGGTTCGCTGGAGCGTTTTATCGGCATTTTGATCGAAAACTTCGCCGGCGCCTTCCCGCTGTGGTTGGCCCCGGTACAGGCAGTGGTGATGACAATTACCGACCGACAGGCCGAATTTGTCACGGAAATAGAGCAAAACCTTAAAAAACAAGGCATTCGCATCAAATCCGACTTGAGAAATGAGAAAATCGGCTTTAAAATCCGCGAGCACACGTTACACCGTGTTCCCTACATGCTGGTCATAGGCGACCGTGAAGTAGAAGAACGAACAGTTGCGGTACGCACTCGAACCGGTGAGGATCTGGGCTCCATGACGATGGAGGCCTTCGCCGACCTGTTGAATTCCGAGATAGCGAGCCGCGGACGTAAACCTGTACTGGAGGATTGACGACATCGCTGCGAAAGAGAAGCAGACCCGACTGAATGATGAGATTCGGGTCCCCGAGGTTCGCCTGGTAGGCGCCGACGGAGAACAGGTTGGTGTGGTACCAACCGCCAAAGCGCTGGAACTTGCTGAGGAGGCCGGGCTTGATCTGGTCGAGGTCTCTCCCGATGCCAAACCGCCGGTTTGTCGTATCATGGACCACAACAAGTTCCTTTTTGAACAGCGTAAGAAGCAGCAGGCCGCCAAGAAGAAACAGAAGCAGGTACAGGTCAAAGAGATTAAGTTCCGTCCAGGAACTGAAGAGGGAGACTATCAGGTAAAACTACGCAACCTGACACGCTTCCTCAGCGACGGGGACAGGGTCAAGGTAACCTTACGGTTCCGTGGCCGTGAAATGGCCCACCAGCAGCTCGGCGTTGATCTATTGAAACGCGTCGAGGCCGACCTTGCAGAGTTGGGAACAGTAGAACAGTTCCCGAGGATGGAAGGACGGCAGATGGTGATGCTAATTGCCCCAAAAAAGAAGAAGTAATCTTCGGATTGCTTCGGGCGCAGCTACTGTCCACCCCCTGTCAATGGTGGGGCGGTGTCCAGTCGCAAACGTTGCGTTTAACTTTAATGAAATGCGGAGTTTTGAGAAATGCCGAAAATCAAGACCAACCGGGGCGCCGCCAAGCGCTTCAAGAAGAGTGCTGGGGGCTTCAAACGCAACCAGTCCTTCCGTCGTCATATCCTTACCAAGAAGCCGACCAAGCGTAAGCGTCAGCTGCGCTCGCCGGATATGGTTGCAGCCGTCGACGTCGCAATGGTACGTCGCATGTTGCCCTACAGCTGAGGAGATTGAACGATGGCAAGAGTAAAACGTGGCGTTACTGCACGCGCCAAACACAAGAAGGTCATTGCGCTCGCTAAGGGCTACAAGGGCCGCCGTAAAAATGTATTCCGCGTTGCCAAACAGGCGGTGATCAAGGCAGGCCAGTATGCCTACCGTGACCGTCGTCAGCGCAAGCGTCAGTTCCGCGTTCTGTGGATCGCCCGTATCAATGCGGCGTCACGTGAGTGCGGTATCTCTTATAGCCGTTTCATCAACGGTCTGAAGAGGGCGGGCATCGAGATTGATCGCAAGATCCTGGCCGATATCGCCGTAACCGACAAAGGCGCTTTTGCTGCCCTGGCTGACAAGTCCAAGGCTGCACTCGCTTAATCATCTTCAACGCCCGGTGCCGACAGGCTTCGGGAGAGAAGAGATTTCCGAAAGGGGGAAGGCCGTCCAGTCTTCCCCCTTTTGCGTTTAACGATTTGCGCACTGCTGCCATGGTGGTAACAGTGTAATCCGGAGAAGTTGCGTGGATGAATTGACAGGTCTCGTCAGCGAGGCGGAGAGGTTGATTGCCGAGGCGTCAGATATACAGGCGCTGGATCAGGTACGTGTACATTTCCTTGGTAAAAAGGGCTCTTTTACTGAATTGATGAAGGGGCTGGGCAAGCTCTCTGCCGAGGAGCGCCCTGCAGCCGGTCAGGCGATCAATCAGGCCAAAGGTGCGGTGCAGCAGGCACTGGAGGCGCGCAAGCAGACGCTGAAGGATGAGGTGCTCCATGCACGCCTGGAGTCGGAAAAGGTTGATGTGACCCTGCCGGGACGTGGCCAGCAAACAGGTGGCCTGCACCCGGTGACACTCACTCTGCAGCGCATCGAGTCGCTCTTCTCACAACTGGGCTTTTCTGTGGCAGAGGGGCCGGAGATTGAGGATGACTTTCACAACTTCGAGGCGCTCAATATCCCCGAGACCCATCCGGCACGGGCGATGCACGACACCTTCTACTTCGATGCACACACCCTTTTGCGCACCCACACCTCGCCGGTTCAGATCCGCACCATGAAGCAGGGGCAGCCGCCGCTGCGCATCATTGCACCGGGACGCGTCTATCGCTGCGACTCGGATCTTACCCATACCCCGATGTTCCACCAGGTGGAGGGGTTGATGGTCGATGAGAATGTCAGCTTTGCACAGCTCAAGGGAGTGATGGACGATTTTCTGCGCAACTTCTTTGAGGCCGACCTGGCAGTTCGTTTTCGCCCCTCTTACTTCCCCTTTACCGAGCCCTCGGCCGAGGCAGATATCCAGTGTGTGATGTGTGGCGGTGAGGGGTGCCGTGTCTGCTCTCACACTGGATGGATAGAGATCCTCGGCTGCGGCATGGTGCACCCTGAGGTGTTCCGTCACGTCGGTATCGATAGTGAAAAGTACACCGGCTTTGCCTTCGGACTTGGGGTGGAGCGAATGGCGATGTTGCGCTACGGCGTCAATGACCTGCGCCTCTTCTTCGAGAACGACCTGCGTTTTCTGCAGCAGTTCAACTAACTCACAAAACAGATAACAGATTCAGGTTTACACCAATATGAAATTCAGCGAACAGTGGTTGCGTGAGTGGGTCAATCCCTCGGTCTCTACCGAGGAGCTGTGTCATCAGCTGACCATGGCGGGTCTTGAGGTCGATGCGGTGGAGCCGGTGGCCGCTCTCTTTAGCGGCGTGGTTGTGGCCGAGGTGCTGAGTGTGGAACCGCACCCTGATGCAGATAAGTTGCGTGTCACTCAGGTCAACGTAGGGGAGGGTGAGCCGGTGCAGATCGTCTGCGGTGCGGCCAATGTACGCCCCGGCCTGCGGGTACCCTGCGCGATGGTCGGGGCCGTTTTGCCCGGCGACTTTAAAATCAAGAAGGCGAAGCTGCGTGGCGTCCCCTCCAACGGTATGCTCGCCTCTGCCTCTGAGCTGGGACTGGTCGAGAGCGCTGAGGGGCTGATGGAGCTGCCTACCGATGCGCCAGTGGGAACGAATTTCCGTGACTATTTGCAACTAGATGATGTCACCATCGAGCTGGGTCTCACCCCCAACCGTGGTGACTGCCTGAGCATTGCCGGTATCGCCCGTGAGACCGGGGTGCTGAATCATGCAGATGTGAGTGGCCCTGCCTGTGAGGCGGTCGCCTCAAGTATTGATGATAGCTTTAGTGTTGCTATCAATGCGCCCGAGGCCTGCCCGCGTTACCTGGGCCGGGTGATCCGTGGTGTTAACGTGGCCGCTGAGACCCCGTTGTGGATGGCAGAGCGTCTGCGTCGTAGCGGCATTCGCAGTCTCAGCGCCGTGGTCGATGTCACCAACTATGTACTGCTGGAGCTGGGCCAACCGATGCACGCCTTTGATTTGGGTAAACTCAGTGGCGGTATTCAGGTTCGCATGGCCACTGCCGGAGAGAAGATCAAGCTACTCAACGATACCGAGGTCGAACTGGATGGCGAGACCCTGGTGATCGCCGATGGCAATGGACCCGTTGCCATGGCCGGGGTAATGGGGGGTAGTGCATCTGCTGTGGGGGATGCTACCCGGGATATCTTCCTTGAGAGTGCCTTCTTTACCCCTGCCGCGATTGCAGGCAAGGCGCGCCGCTACGGTCTGCACACCGACTCCTCCCATCGCTTTGAACGCGGCGTCTCACCACAGATGGCCACCAAGGCGATAGCGCGTGCTACCGCACTGCTGCTCGATATCGTTGGTGGAGATGTTGGCCCGGTGGTTGAGGTTTGTTCTGAGGCCAACCTGCCCAAGGCACACCCGATCACCCTGCGTCATGCCCGTGTCACACGGGTACTTGGCACTGAGGTGGCAAAAGATAGCATCGAAGAGATCCTTTGCCGCCTGGAGATGAAGGTGGAGAGCGTGGATGGTGGGTGGCAGGTGACTGCCCCCGCCTTCCGCTTCGATATCACTATCGAGGAGGATCTGATTGAGGAGATTGGTCGCATTATTGGCTACAGTAATCTTCCCAGCATTCGTCCCCACGGGAGTCTCACTATGGGGGAGCGGCCAGAGGCGAAGCTGAGTATAGCTGATCTGGCGGCCGTGCTGGTTGAGCGTGGCTACCAGGAGGCGATCACCTATACCTTTGTCGAGCCGAAGATGCAGCAACTGCTCGACCCGCAGCGTGAGACTATTGCCCTGGCCAACCCTATCTCTGCCGATATGTCGGTGATGCGCACTACCCTCTGGGCAGGATTGTTGCCGGTGTTGCAGCACAATCTCAACCGTCAGCAGGGGAGGGTGCGGCTGTTTGAGTATGGACTGCGCTTCCTCCCGCAGGGCGATGGTGAATTGGTACAGGATAATGTACTGGCGGGTGTGGTCTATGGTGAGGTGTTGCCTGAGCAGTGGGGCTCAGAGAGCATGAAAATCGACTTTTTCGATATAAAGGGAGATGTTGAGGCAGTGCTTGGCCTGACAGGTTGCGTGAGCGATTTCGCATTTCGTGCCGAATCTCATCCGGCCCTCCACCCAGGGCAGTCGGCGCGTATTAGCCGTGATGGCAGAGATATTGGATGGCTCGGTGCGCTTCATCCTTCGCTGGAACAGAAGCTGGGTCTCAGTGGACAGACCTTCCTCTTTGAGATCGAGTCATCGGCAATAACTTCAGGAAATGTGGCGAAATTCGGCGAAATATCGAAATTTCCTGCTATTCGTCGTGATATTGCTGTCGAAATGGATCGTGATATATCCGCGATGCGACTCTTTGATACGGTCAAAAGTGCCGCCCCAGATAACCTGCGGAACTTAAAGCTGTTTGACGTCTATGAGGGCGAACATATTGATTCGGGTAGAAAAAGTCTTGCTTTGGGCTTGACGTTGCAGGCACAATCACGCACTCTTACTGATAGTGAAGTCGATTCAGCTATCGATGCGGTAGTGAGAACCCTGGCAAACGAACTTGGGGCAAAACTAAGAGAATAACGTATGGCTTTGACGAAGGCAGCGATGGCTGAATCCCTGTTTGAGGAGTTGGGCCTCAACAAACGGGAAGCCAAGGAGCTAGTAGAGCAGTTTTTCGAAGAGATCCGCACGGCTCTGGAGAATGGTTATCAGGTGAAGCTTTCGGGTTTTGGTAACTTTGATCTCCGCGACAAGAATGAGCGCCCAGGAAGAAACCCGAAGACGGGGGAAGAGATACCTATCACCGCACGACGCGTGGTAACCTTCAGGCCGGGACAAAAATTAAAGGCAAGAGTGGAAGCATATGCTGGAACCCAGCAATAACAACGAACTACCGCCGATCCCGGGCAAGCGCTACTTCACCATTGGTGAGGTTAGTGAGCTTTGCAACGTAAAACCACATGTACTGCGCTACTGGGAGCAGGAATTCCCCCAGCTTAAGCCAGTCAAACGCCGTGGCAATCGCCGTTACTATCAACGTCAGGATGTCATCATCATCCGCCAGATCCGCTCACTGCTCTATGATCAGGGCTTCACTATCGGTGGCGCACGCCAGCAGTTTGAGAGTGAAGAGGTCAAGAGTGACGCCAATCAGAGCCAGCAGATCATCCGCCAGCTACGCAGTGAGCTGGAAGAGGTGCTGGATATTCTAAAGCGGTAATTTTCTTGCGGATGATGTTCTCATCCGCCTTCATCTAGTGTAATATGCGCGGCTTCTCGAAGAGGGAAGTCATACTCTTCTCGGGGCGTAGCGCAGCCTGGTAGCGCACCACAATGGGGTTGTGGGGGTCGGAGGTTCGAATCCTCTCGCCCCGACCAGTACAGTACTCTGGTCGGATATTCAGTAGTCAGCAAAGCCCGCTAAATGCGGGCTTTTTGTTGTCCGGTCGATCACTATACTCCTACGATCACATATGATTCTCATTTTACGGACTCGAATTTGCTGTTGCGCATGTTATATAGTGCGGGAGTCGCTGTGTTGGTGCGTATCAATTTTAAAGTTTGGAGGAGTGGCCTTTTAGCCATTGTATAAGGTAGAGATGGAAAAGGTTGCACTCAACATTCTGTTGCTCGAAGAGGCACAGAACGATGCAGCTGCGCTGCTGCATACAGTGGAGCAGGCAGGCTATGCTGTCGTGCATGAGCGGGTTTCTACCAGAGATGGTATTTATCGTGCATTGCGCGGACATACCGACTGGGATCTCATTGTGGCCGGTGAGTCGCTGGCGAGTTTTCTCTTTACAGAATCGGCAGCTAACAGATCCGGTGATGATCTCGGTATTCCGATCATCATCGTTGCTGAAGATCTCGACATTGAGCGAATGGTAGGCTGGATAGAGACTGGTGCGTTTGATGTAGTTGATAGAAAGGCTCTCTCCGCTATTACAGTTTCACTGTCCAGGGCTCTTGGACATCAAAATAGAGCCAATCAGCTAGCGATAACCAACCAACATCTGCGCTGCCTGTTGCATCATAATGAGCAGATCCGTGAACGTGAACGATCTGATATTGCACGTATGGTACATGATGATCTTGGCGGTTTGATGACAGCTATCAAAATGGAGATGAGGCAGTTGCAGAAACTGTGCAACAGCGATACAGATGAAGGTTATGAGAGTTTTGCATTAATCGATAATCAGCTCGATAGTGCGATCAAGTCGGTGCGACACATTATTACCGAACTACATCCAAGTGTGCTCGATAATCTTGGTTTGGTTGCCGCTATAGAGTGGCAGCTTCAGGAGTTGTCTAAGCAGAAAAATATAAAGTATCAGTTGGTTAATAATCGTTCGAATATCGAAATCAATGATAGTGAAAAAGAGGTGGCACTATTTCGTCTCTTTCAGGATGTGTTGCGTACTCTCTCATCAGATGGAGAGATCACTCAGATTGCAGTAACGCTAGTCATTGATAACGGGGTGTTAATCATGGAGATCGATAATAATGGAGCAGGGATATCCGAAGAAGATGAATTACAACAAGGTCACTACGACATCCTGAGTATGAAAGAGCGTTCACTTTCTATTGGTGCCAGTCTTGAAGTGTGCGCCGGTGAGAGAGGGGGAAGCCGCTTCAGCCTCAGAGTGCCAATGTAACAAGAGGGAAAACAACATGAAGATATTGATTGTCGATGACCATGCGGTGGTCAGGCAGGGGATAAAACAGATAATTAGTGAAATGGATGGGCCACTTCAGGTAGCAGAAGCGGGTAATGGCAGTGACGCTATTCGAATGTTGCGTGAAGGTCAATGGGATATGGTGCTACTGGATATCAATTTGCCAGGTAAAAATGGCATTGAGATACTTAAACAGATTAAGGCAGAGTGGAAAAAATTGCCTGTATTGATGCTAAGTATGTATTCAGAAGAACAGTATGCGATGAGGGCGATTCGAAGTGGGGCATCTGGTTACATGACCAAGGAGACTGCTCCCGATGAGTTGTTGAATGCAATCAATAAGGTGATGCATGGTGGGAGGTATATCAGCGCCGAGGTGGCAGAAAAACTGGTGTTTGATCAGGACGAAGGTGGCGATGAGTTACCCCATCATTTGCTCTCTGACCGTGAATATGAGGTATTGCGACGCATTGCCTCGGGCCACACCGTTTCCGAGATTGCAGAACAGCTCAATTTGAGTGTTAAGACAATTAGCACCTACCGCTCTCGTATCCTTGAAAAGATGAAGATGAAGCACAATGCTGAACTGACGCACTACGCAATCAAGCACGAGCTGGTGGAGTAAACTGCCAGCGCACTTATCTATCATGCCCTGGCATGATGCAGGCAATAAACCTCTGATCCCATGACGGACTCAATTCGCCATCAACTGCCATACTCTAGTGACTGCAGTGTACTGTTTGACGCTGTGCAGGCTGAGCCCTGGGCCATGTGGCTGGATAGTTGTGCCTTGGGTGGCGAACTCGGGGCTTTTGACATTCTTGTGGCACGACCACATACCACGTTGGTGACACGCGGTGCACAGACTGAGATTTGCACTGCGGATGAGACAACTTATTCATGGGACGATCCATTTGCGCTGATTCGGCAGCATCTAAAACATGATGGTTGTGATGATGAACTCTTCTCGGGTGGGGCGGTTGGGTATTTTGCCTATGATCTGGCACGACGTATTGAATCATTGCCAGAGATCGCAGCGGATGACCTGTCATGGCCGGAGATGACGGTTGGGATCTACGACTGGGCCGTGGTCTGTGATCATAACAATCGCCAGTGCCAGCTTATTTCTGCCAATCGCCACCCGGCAACGGCCGAGCAATGGCCACAATTGATTGCACTATTTGAACAGGCGGCGCACTCCACCGTACCAGCCCACGGACCTTTCCACGCCGTCGGCGAGTTGAGAGTCAATATGAGCAGGGAACGTTATGCAGCGGGGGTCGAACGTATACGGCGCTATCTTCAGGAGGGTGACTGCTATCAGGTCAATTTTGCGCAACGTTTCAGTGTGGAGGTAAGCGGCTCCGCCTGGTCGGCCTACCTCAAATTACGGCATCACAATCCCGCACCCTTTTCGGCCTATCTCAATACCCCGTTCGGACAGATCCTAAGCTCATCTCCCGAGCGATTTTTGCGACTCAGCGCAGATGCGGTTGAGACACGTCCGATTAAAGGGACGCGCCCCCGTGTTGCCGAAGCTGAGGAGGACAGCAGGCTGATCGAGGAGCTTATCAACAGCCCAAAGGAGCGGGCGGAGAATTTGATGATTGTGGACCTGCTACGTAACGACCTTGGTAAATGTTGTCGTCCCGGGACTATTCGCGTACCGCAACTCTTTGCGCTGGAGCACTATGCCACGGTGCACCATCTGGTTAGCGTAATTGAGGGAGATCTCTCCCCGAGCGAGGATGCGCTGTCGCTGTTGCGCCACTCTTTTCCTGGCGGTTCGATCACGGGCGCACCAAAGTTGCGAGCAATGGAGATCATTGAGGAGCTTGAGCCACATCGTCGCGGGGTATACTGCGGCTCCATTGGTTATATCGGTCATAATGGGAACATGGATAGCAGCATTACCATTCGCACCGCACTATTTAATGAGGGGGCGCTGACCTTCTCTGCCGGCGGTGGGATCGTCTTTGACTCGAACAGTGAGCATGAGTATCAGGAGATCCACCATAAGGCGGCCGGTTTACTACGAATTTTGCAGCGTGATTGAGCGGCTCCTGCCGATTATTAACGTCCCTGTTTCTGCTAGACTTCGCACCACTACTGGATACCGATAACTGGGATCATTACCACCATGACAACTTCGTACGACACTATTCGCGCCGTTCTGTGGGAGGACGACAAACTCAAACTGCTGGATCAGCGCCTGTTGCCTCAGCAGGAGGTCTATAACGAGTATCAGGATTCTGATGCGGTGGCTCAGGCGATCACCGATATGGTGGTACGGGGTGCTCCGGCCATCGGTATTACCGCCGCCTATGGGGTGGTGCTTGCGGTACGTAAGCGTCTGGCCGAGGGGGGGAGTGATATCGTCGAGAGGCTGGAGCGTGACTTCACCCACCTGGCCGATGCCCGCCCCACCGCGGTCAACCTGGCCTGGGCCCTGGAGCGTATGGGCAAGGTACTGTTCGACCTGCCGGAGGGGGCGGATGTGGAGAGGGCGATGATCGCTGAGGCGCGGGCAATCCACGAGGAGGATATCGCCGCCAACCAGAAGATGGGGGAACTGGGTGCAGCCCTGATCGAAGAGGAGGGGTACGGCATCCTTACCCACTGCAATACCGGCTCGCTCGCCACCGGCGGCTATGGCACTGCGCTAGGGGTGATCCGCAGCGCCTTTGCGCATAACAAGATCAGCCGCGTCTATGCCGATGAGACCCGCCCCTGGCTGCAGGGGGCACGCCTCACCGCCTGGGAGCTGGTGAAGGATGCGATCCCGGTGACCCTGCTGGCCGACGGGGCCGCGGCCCACCTGATGAAACAGGGGCGGGTGAAGTGGGTGGTGGTCGGCTCCGACCGCATCGCCGCCAATGGCGATGTTGCCAACAAGATCGGTACCTACAGCGCCGCGGTGGCGGCCAAATACCACGGGGTGAAGTTCATGGTGGTGGCACCCACCTCAACCGTCGATATGTCACTCGCCAGTGGCGACCTTATACCCATCGAGCAGCGCGGCGCTGATGAGGTACTTGGACTGGGGGGGCAGCGTATCGCCGCCGAGGGGGCCGAGGCGTGGAATCCCGCCTTTGACGTCACCCCGGCGGAGCTGGTTGACGCCATCGTGACGGAAAAAGGGGTGGTGTTGAACCCCACTACAGAAAAGATGGCTGCCATGATGGAAAAATAAGCCTGTTTTATCCACATATCATGCTGAGAGGCCCTAAACGGGCCTCTCTTCGTTTTTATTGCTGATGCAGTGGTTATGCAGGGTATGGTATGATTTCGCCTCATTTTTGCCGTATTGATAGATAACCACAGGCATAGCAAGGATAACGGTTTTCCATGACTGAGTTCGCAAAAGAAGTCCTCCCAATCAATATTGAAGAGGAGATGAAGCAGTCTTACCTCGATTACGCCATGTCAGTGATCGTAGGTCGTGCCCTGCCGGATGCGCGCGATGGACTCAAGCCGGTACACCGCCGCGTCCTCTTCGCGATGCGCGAGCTGGGCAACGACTGGAATAAACCCTATAAGAAGTCGGCCCGCGTGGTCGGTGACGTCATCGGTAAATACCACCCCCACGGCGATTCGGCCGTCTACGACACCATCGTCCGCATGGCCCAGCCCTTCTCTCTGCGCTACATGCTGGTCGACGGTCAGGGCAACTTCGGCTCCATCGATGGCGACTCCGCTGCAGCGATGCGCTACACCGAGGTGCGGATGGCCAAGATCGCCCACGAGCTGCTGTCCGATATCGACAAGGAGACGGTCGATTTTATCCCTAACTACGATGAGTCGGAGAGTGAACCTGAGGTACTGCCGGCCAAGCTGCCCAACCTGCTGATCAACGGCTCGGCCGGTATCGCGGTGGGGATGGCGACCAATATCCCGCCCCACAACCTTACCGAGTCGGTCAATGCCTGTCTGGCCATTATCGATAACCCGGAGATCGATATCGCCGGACTGATGCAATACATGCCGGGCCCAGATTTTCCTACCGCCGGTATCATCAATGGCGCAGCGGGGATCCATGAGGCCTACCACACCGGTCGCGGTCGCATCTATGTACGGGCCCGTACCGAGATGGAGGAGATGGACTCCGGCCGCACCCGCATCGTCGTCACCGAGCTCCCCTATCAGGTCAACAAGGCACGGCTGCTGGAGAAGATCGCCGAGCTGGTGAAGGAGAAGAAGCTGGAGGGGATCTCAGAGCTACGCGACGAGTCCGACAAGGACGGCATGCGCATGGTCATTGAGCTTAAGCGTGGCGAGGTGGCCGAGGTGGTGCTTAATAACCTCTACAAGCAGACCGCGATGCAGAGCGTCTTCGGCATCAACATGGTGGCGCTGCTAGACGGTCAGCCCAAGCTGCTCAACCTCAAGCAGATGCTTGAGGCCTTTATCCGCCACCGCAAGGAGGTGGTGACACGCCGGACCATCTTCGAACTGCGCAAGGCACGCGAGCGTGCTCACGTGCTGGAAGGTCTGGCGGTGGCGCTGGCCAATATCGACCCCATTATTGCCCTGATTAAGGCTGCCCCAAATCCTGCCGAGGCGAAGGCGGGGTTGCTGGCCAAGGGGTGGCAGCCGGGTGTGGTGATCGACATGCTCTCCCGCGCCGGTGCTGATTCCTCGCGCCCGGACGGATTGAGTAAAGAATTTGGTTTGGTGGGTGGTGTCTATCACCTCTCAGAGACCCAGGCACAGGCGATTCTGGACCTGCGCCTGCATCGCCTTACCGGCCTTGAGCAGGACAAGATCATCAATGAGTATAAGGAGCTGCTCGAGACCATCGAGGGGTTGCTGGAGATCCTCAATAGCGCGGTGCGCCTGATGGAGGTGATCCGTGACGAGCTGGTGGCGGTTCGCGACCAGTTCGGCGATGAGCGCCGCACTGAGATCCTCTCCACCAAGTTGGACCTCACGCTGGAGGATCTGATCTCCGAGGAGGACGTGGTGGTGACCCTCTCCCACGAGGGCTATGCCAAGTCGCAGCCACTGACAGACTACCGTGCGCAGAAGCGTGGTGGTCGCGGCAAGTCAGCCACTGCCACTAAGGATGAGGATTTTGTCGACAAGATGTTTGTCGCCAATACCCACGACACGATCCTCTGCTTCTCCAGCCGCGGCCGCGTCTACTGGCTCAAGGTCTACGAGCTACCGCAGGCGGGGCGTGCCGCGCGCGGCAAACCCATCGTCAACTTACTGCCGCTGGAGGAGGGGGAGCGCATCAACGCCATCCTGCCAGTACGGGAATTTGCAGAGGGGCAGTTTGTCTTTATGGCCACCGCCGGCGGTACGGTAAAGAAGACCCCATTGCAGGACTTCTCGCGCCCGCGTGCCAGTGGCATCATCGCAGTTGATCTGCTTGAGGATGACACACTGGTTGGTGTGGCACTGACCGATGGCAAGCGTGACATTATGCTCTTTACCAGTGCCGGCCGTGTGATCCGCTTTAAAGAGGAGAACGTGCGCTCGATGGGCCGTGTCTCCCGCGGCGTGCGCGGTGTTCGCATGGGTGAGGGACAGAAGGTGATCTCGTTGATTGTGGTCGA
>JAOUQQ010000141.1 GCA_029879245.1 Chromatiales bacterium
AGTTGCAGCGGATAGGCCTGACCACCGATAACGATGACATAGACCAGAGCAAAGCCACCAAGTACCACCAGGGCGGAGGCGAGGGTGATGGCAGTACGATTTTTCGCCGTCTGCGGGAAGAAGATTAGCGCCATCGGTGCAAGTGAGCCCAGGACAACAAAGCCAAACCAGAACAGGCTGGTATAGGTACCACCATCACGAAGGATGAAGGCCTCGACACCGTGGTGCTCGGTGGCGTAGAGATTGGTCAGGTGCTGTACCAGAACGAAGTAGAGGGCACCTGCGATGAAGATCCCCAGCAGCTTGCTCAGGCGGTTCACTACCACGTCACCCAGCGGACGGTCGGTCCATTTGTAGGTGGCCATCAATACCAGCATGAAACAGGCGAGACCGAAGGAGAATGACATGACGATGAACATCGGCGCCATGATCGCCGCATCGTAGCCCTGACGCGCCACCAGGAAGCCGAAGATAGAACCGGTACCAGTGGTGAGGATCAGACGCCAGATGAAGGCGAAGAAGCCGGCCACCGGGGTGTAGCAGTTCATCCGCTTCTCCATCATGGTCCACAGGTAGACTACTACCAGGCCGAGGAAGCCGTTATAGAGCAGGATGTTCCAGGTGAAGATCGACTTCGGGTTGAAGTGGGTCATCGCCACGATCAGGCGGTCAGGGCGGCCCAGGTCCAGCACCAGCACGGTCAGGCCACCCAGTAGCAGGGTGATCGCCAGCAGCCCGGAGAGGGGCGCCAGCGGCTTGTAGAACTTCTTGCCAAAGACCGAGCCGATAGAGGCGACGTTCAACGCCCCCGATGCGGCAACGATAAGGAAGATGGCAAAGACGTGCGGCATTCCCCAGACGATCTGGTTGGTCATGCCGGTCACGTAGTGGCCACTATGCTCCATATGGAACCATGCCCAAAGGCCGATCAGAATAACGGCACCCAGTGCTGCTAGCAGCCCGTAGAAGCCGTTTCCACCCTCAATTTGTGTAAACACAGTTTTTTTCATGCTTCTCTTTCCGTTAACTATTACGGTTAGATGCCGCGATAACGCACGCCGGTATTTAGACCGAGATCCGCGCGTACCTGAGTAGTCGCATACTGCACAACCGCCTGGGCGATTTCGCTATTCTCATCCTTCAGGTCACCGACGATGATCGCCTTATGACCCTCAGCGTTACACGCCTCGGCACAGGCTGTTGTACCCTCACCAGCATCCAGCTTGTGGACACAGAGGGTGCAGGCCTCAACGGTGCCCTTGCCACGCGGGGCGTGCTCTTTCTGATTGTGCAGCGCCTCGTGGATAAATGAGCGGGCCTTGTATGGGCAGGCCATCATGCAGTAGCGACAGCCGATGCAGATATGCTTGTCAACCAGCACGATACCATCGGCACGTTTCATTGAGGCACCGGTGGGGCAGACATCTACACAGGGCGGATTTTCACAGTGCTGACACATCATCGGCAGCGACTGGACGTGGCCGGTAGAGAGATTCTTCAGCTCAACCTTGCGAATCCACTGGGCTTTCTGGAATTCGTTCGAGTTACCCTCATCACCGCTCTCGGGTCCCCAGCCATTCTCGCTCTGACATCCGCTAACACAGGCGTTACAACCCCTGGCACACTTACTGGTGTCGATCAGCATGCCCCAACGCTGCTCGCTGCTGGCGGCCTGCTCGGCGGGACGCGCCGCGACAGGGGCCGTATAGAGCATCACACCGGGTGCCAGAGTAACGCCGGCGGCCAGTTTGGCACCGCCGCCGAGGAACTGGCGACGCGACTGATCCGTTTGCTTCATTTCGCTCATTGACTGACACCACCTGTTTGACTCTGGGACTCCGCGATCTCATTCAGCATATCGCCGGAATCGGGCTGATGAACCCCTTCCAGCGCCTGCATGCGCGGGGTGACCAGCGGATGGAACTTGGCCGACTTCTGCGGTTTGGTAGCGTGACATTCGAAGCAGTCAATAGTCACGCCGGTGTAGACGTGGCAGTTCTTGCAGAAGTGCTCGCCTTCAGTGCGGCTTGCCGCAGGGGCATCATCACTCGGTACGTGACACTCGATACACTGCTTGAGGCTGTACTGTTTGGTACGCACACCCTCACGCAGCGTCTCGTCACGGTGCTTGAGAAGATACTGCATGTGATTGCGACGCATCTCATCGGTATCTTCAACGCACTGCTCGCCCTTAACGGCCCTGGGGATGTTGGGCCCCACGCCGTTTCCTTCGTCGGCGAAGACCGACACTGACAGGGTCAGTGTCGCCGTGGCCGCGAGAAGTTGTAGAAGCTTGTTGATAGGCTTCATGACATCCCCTTCAGTTATTCACCCATACCCATGTCGATGTAGCCGGTGGGGCATACGTCGGCACAGATGTGGCAACCAATGCAGCGGCTGTAATCGGTGTAGACATAACGGCCGGTGGTGGCGTCCTTCTTCGGAGTCTTGTGCACGGCATCCTGAGGACAGTAGACCACACAGTTGTCGCACTCGAAGCACATACCACAGCTCATGCAGCGCTCGGCCTCCTTGACGACATCGTCTTCAGCCAGCGGAACCAGACGCTCCTGGAAGTTACCGATGACATCCTCAGCAGAAACCTCAATGTGCGAGCGCTTGTAGCGAGCTTCCTCTTTGAAGTGGCCGAGGAACAGCATGTCGGAGGAGATGATCTCGGCGCGTGAACGGTCTTCGTAGTTGTGTACCGCGAAGTCATTCTCAGAGGTACCACGCAGACCCAGGTCGATCTCCTTGGCAAAGCCTTCCTGCGCCTTAACCTCCTCTTTGCTCAGAGTCTTGAACTCAGAAGGCATATGATCGGTTTCACGCAGCTTCTCCAGCAGATTCCAGTGGTGCACGTCGACCTTCGGACGAGACTTCTGCTCTTTGTTGTTGAGATAGAAATCGATGCTCTCAGCTGCAACAGAGGCATGACCAATAGCGGTGGTCAGCAGGTGCGGACGGACAATATCACCAATGGCAAAGAAGCCGGGTTTACCGGGTACCTGGAAATTCTTGTCGGCGTCAGCCAGACCGCGGTCATTGGCGAAACCGTCCATACCTTCCCAGTCACCGCCCTGACCGATGGCGGCCACGATCAGCTCGGCATCGATAACGTACTCACTGCCCTCAATGGGGGTCTTACCATCGGCCTCAAGCTTTTGCACCTTCAAGCCAGTAGCGCGACCGTCAGCGCCTTTGACAACCGCTACAGGAGTCAACTGGCCGATGATATCGACGCCCTCACGGGTGGCGTCTTCGATCTCGTACTGTGCCGCAGGCATATGCTCAATAGCAGAGCGGGAGATCAGGGTCACATCGGCACCCTGGCGAGCGGCAGACTCGGCAACGTCGTGTGCGGTCTGGTTGATGATGATGTGCTCGGGACGGTCTTTCTCGTTCTCAACGGTGATCTTACCGAGACGTCGGGCCACGGAGGCGACGTCGATAGAGGTATCACCACCACCGATAACAATGACCTTGCCGGTAACGGCTTTCAGACGACCCTCGTTAAAGGCGGCGAGGAAGGCGACACCGGTGATGCAGTTAACCGCATCGGCACCGTCGATGGGCAGGGCACGACCGGCCTGGGCACCCATGGCGAAGACCACGGCATCAAACTCTTTCTCAATGTCGGCCATCGGTACATCAACGCCAACTTTGGTCTTGCTCTTAACCGCGACGCCCATATCGATGATGCGCTTGATCTCACCATCCATAATGTCACGGGGCATACGATAGCCGGGGATACCGTAACGCATCATGCCGCCAAGCTCTTCCTGGGCGTCAAAGATGGTTACCGCGTGGCCCTTCAGGCGCAGCTGATAGGCCGCGGCCATACCGCCGGGACCACCACCGATGATGGCAACTTTCTTGCCGGTCTCGGCACCGGGTGCGCCCAGCTTGAAACCCTTCTCCAGGGCCTGGTCACCGATGTACTGCTCAACAGAGTTGATACCAACGTGGTCATCGACCATGTTGCGGTTACAGCCATCCTCACACGGAGCGGGGCAGACGCGACCCATTACAGAGGGGAAGGGGTTGGACAGTGTCGCGCGCTGGAAGGCGTACTCCTGCATGCTCATCTCGCCAGTGGGCTTCTCAATGCCACGCACGATGTCGAGCCAGCCGCGGATGTCGTGACCAGAGGGGCAGCTGCCCTGGCAGGGTGGGGTGCGGTGAACGTAGGTCGGGCACTTGTGTGACCAGCCAGCCTGGAAGATGTTCTCGTCCCAGGAACCCCACTGCTCATCACCGTCGTTGTAACGGCGGAAGGTGTACTCTTTGTTCATGCCATCGCTAGAAGTTGCCATCTTTAAAACTCTCCTATGCCTCTATATCTTTAAATCGTTTGCGG
>JAOUQQ010000142.1 GCA_029879245.1 Chromatiales bacterium
TGCAGGGCGCTTTCTGCTAGGATTGAGCCGCTTTCCCGCGCGGGTTCAACCCGGCAATTCACACAGTCGAAGCAGGAACAGAGATGGAAAAAATAAAGCAGTATATCCCCTTTCTTCAGTGGCAACTCACTGGTGAGAACATTCGCGCCGACCTCATCGCCGGCATCACCGTGGCACTGGTGTTGATCCCCCAGTCGATGGCCTACGCACAGCTGGCTGGTTTGCCCGCCTACTACGGTCTCTATATCGCCTTCATGCCCGTAATCATCGCCGCCCTGTTTGGCTCTTCCAAGCAGCTGGCTACCGGTCCGGTGGCGGTGGTCTCGATCATGACCGCGACGGCACTGGCCACGGTGGTGGGGGGTACTGCCCAGTCCAATCCGGAGCTGGCATCTCAGTACATCCCGCTGGCGATGTTCCTCGCGTTGCTGGTTGGATTGTTCCAGCTCTTTCTCGGGGTGTTTAAGCTGGGGGTTATCGTCAATTTTCTCTCCCATCCGGTGATCGTAGGCTTTACCAATGCCGCGGCGATGGTGATCGGTCTCTCTCAGCTCTCCAAGATCTTTGGTGTGGCGATGCCGGGGGCTGCGAGTGACCCCTTCATCAGTGTGCGGGTGTGGGGCGTGCTGCAGCAACTGGATGAGACCCATCTGCCGACCTTCATTATGGGGGCCTGTGCCTTTGCCATTATGTGGAGCCTGAAAAAATACTATCCGAAGCTCCCCGGTGTGTTGATCGCCGTGGTGGTGACCACCGTCACCAGCTGGGCCATCGGTTTTAAGGAGATGGGTGGCGCCGTGGTGGGGGATATCCCTGCCGGTCTACCCGGATTCGAGGTGCCCCCCTTTAGCTTTGAACTGGTAGGTCAGTTGCTACCCAGCGCCATGATCATCGCTCTGGTCGGCTTTATGGAGGCGATCTCCATCGCCAAGGCGATGGCGGCCAAGACCAAGGATCGTATCGATCCCAATCAGGAGCTAATCGGTCAGGGTTTGGGCAATATCGCCGGCAGCTTCTTCCAGGCCTATCCCGCCTCCGGCTCATTCTCGCGTTCGGCGGTGAATCTGGGTGCAGGGGCGAAGACCGGAATGTCCTCGGTCTTTACCGGTGCGGTGGTGGTGATCACGCTGCTGTTCCTCACCCCGCTGCTCTACCACCTGCCCAAGGCGGTACTGGCGGCAGTGATCATCATGGCGGTTATTGGTCTTATCAACTTCAGTGCCATCAAACACGCCTGGCGTGCCTGCAAACACGACGGTGCTGCTTCGCTGGTGACCTTTATCGCCACCCTCGGTTTTGCGCCTCACCTGGATCAGGGGATCATGGTGGGGGCCGGTCTGGCGATCGGACTCTACCTCTATCGCACCATGAGCCCACGTGTGGCCCATCTGGGGCGTTACGAGGATGGTACCCTGCGTGATCTGGAGGTACACCCGGACCTTCCCACTGATGAGAAGATCATCGTGGTGCGTTTCGATGGATCACTCTACTTTGCCAACGTCTCCT
The DNA here is from genome assembly GCA_029879245.1 of Chromatiales bacterium. GTDB lineage: Bacteria > Pseudomonadota > Gammaproteobacteria > Thiohalomonadales > Thiohalomonadaceae > JAPHSX01. The sequence goes on from JAOUQQ010000142.1 coordinate 1,507, forward strand.
TCTTTGAGGACACCATACTTGCTGCGGTGGCAGACAAACCGAATGCCAAATATATTCTGGTGGTGGGTGATGGTATCAACCAGCTTGACGCCTCGGGTGAAGAGGTATTGCACCATCTCAACCAACGCCTCAAGGATCACGATATTAGCCTGATACTCAGTGGTTTGAAGCGTCAGGTATTGAAGGTGATGCGTGATACCCATCTACTGGAGCATATTGGGCAGGAGAATATCTTTGCCACAGAGGATATGGCCCTTGCGGATATCTACAAACGGATGGGTGGTGAGGGGGCATTCTGTCCCCTCTCACCAGATAATGTCCCGGCACGCCGAAAAGATGATGAGGCCCTCGCCTGATATTATCCGGCAGAGAAAAAAAGCGGGCATTGCCCGCTTTTTTATTGTCCCGAGTGAGTAAGGATTACATCATGCCGCCCAACATTGCTGAGGCATCAATGCCGTTGACCATTAGCTGCCCCTTGTTGAACTGAACTTGTGAGTGAAGCTGTGCCCCTTCCTCCTTAATCAGCCCCTGGGCGATCATACCAGCCAGTTGCTGGTTAACAGTTAGCTCAACCGTTGCCTCCAGCTCTTCGGCATTTATTTCAGTTTCGCTCAGTGCGGCCTGCATTAGCAGAGTGTCGCGAATCTTGTCTTTCAACATGGCGGCCACAACGGAGCGCGGAACATTTGCCTCAAGGTCGATCTTCAACATTGGAACGATCAGGGCTGGGTTTTGCAGAATCATTTCGTCCCACTCACCAGTTACGCGGGTGTCGAGTTTTAGTGCAAACCGCCCCATCGGACTGTCGACACTAATGTCTTTAAACCGGATGATCGGCTTGGCCTTAAACAGAGCAGGGATCTGGGCAAACAGTGGCTCAAACATCTTCTCCGGGTCAGCAGTACCCTTCATCATCTGAGCTGTACTTTGCTGCCAGGCAAGGAGTGCATTGGCATCGATATTGGCAACGGCAACATCGTAAACGGCATTGCTTAACATGAAACCATTCACATTGATGCTATTGGCACTTACAGCACCGCCGGCCTTGATCAGACCGTTATTTTCACTTTGCTCACCGTTGAGGTTGATGCTATTGATGAGGATGGAGAAGGGGCTGCCACCCTCAACCACGTTGACGGCAACGCTACTAATGCTCCCCTCTGCGGTACCGTGCCAGATACCACTCTCCCCTCGGGTGAGGTCGCCGGTGTAGCGCAGTTCAGTAAAGGCGATGGATTCACTTGGTGCTACGCTCTCCTCTACAACACTCTCGCTGTCCTCACCGCTGGTGTTTTCGGCCAGCTCCTCCACGGGTTGCTCCGTGGTGTTCTCGGCAATCTCTTTACCAGCAGTTGCCTCGTCGGTGGATGGTGCACTACGCACCGGACTGGCACTAAGACCGGGCAGGTAAAGCTTAAATGTGACTCGATCACGTGCAGAGGCCTGCCATGCAGTACCAGTCAGTCCCTTCCAGTCGATATCGATCTTCTCCTTCTCGCCGACCAGTTGGCCCTGTGCGACCGGACTACTGATAGAGCCCTCCTGATGACCATCCAGGTAGATACGGGTTTTGATGGTGAGTGGCGACTGGCCCTTGAACAGTGGATTTAAGGCGCGGCTTGCCTCACTGCTTAGGGCAAGCGAAGAGTTAACCGTAGCAAGCACCTGCTGATCAAGTTGAGGGATATGGCTGATCTGGTGCCGGAAATCGACGGAGATACTCTCCTGTCCTTCGGGTACCGCGATACTAACCCTGGTGATCGCCGAAGACTCAATCAGACCTCGCTGATAGTCGACCAGCTCGACATCAAAGCCAGAGAGGGCAGCATCATTCGCCGCCTCCTGATGCTCGGTGCGGAAGGTCTCCTCCACCTGCATGCCTATGTAGTAGGGCACCGCGGGCAGGGCTGCTGCGATGATCAGGATAATTAGAAAGAGTAGTTTTTTCATTGCCTGCTCCTGTGGCGCTTCATTATGGTGATGCCGAATTGGCAATGGTTCGGCACGATGTTTATTTGACGGAGATTATACAGTATTCACCAGAAATGTGGCTGAGAATAGGTAAGAATCGAGACACACTCCTTAATTTTTGCGTCGGTTAATTAGAAGTTTATGATTTTGTGATAGAGCAAGAAGAGGCAGAAAATAGATAAAACGATGACCGATTGAGCACCTAAATGGTGTAGTGAAGACAGGGAACAGATCCGCACAGAGTGTGATGTAGCGTACCAGATGGGAAAATTTAATTTAACTCAATTCGGTTACGCCCCCTCTCTTTGGCAAGATAGAGGGCAGCGTCGGCGCGGGTAACAAGTTCCTGTGCGATCTGTCCAGTATCACCTGAAGAGATTTTAGTCTGAACGGCAATGCCGAGTGAGATTGTAACGGCCAGGGAGTGCTCACTTGCGCTAAAAGGCTGTAACGCAATCTGTTGGCGAATACGTTCAGCGATCTGTCTGGCCTCATCGACTCCAGTCCCTGGCAGCAGGGCAACAAACTCCTCTCCACCATAACGTGAAAGGGTATCACTGAGACGCAGTTGCAGCTGCACGCGCTGGGAAAGCTCTACGAGCACGGCATCGCCTGCCTGATGACCATAGGTATCATTGATCTGTTTGAAGTGATCAACGTCGACAAACATGCATGCCAGAGGACGTTTGTCTCGATAGGCAGCGGCAACCTCTTCCTGAAGGCGTTGATCAAAAAAACGCCGGTTATTAAGCTGGGTAAGTGGATCAGTGAGTCCAACCCGCTTTAAACGTTCGTGATTCAGGCTGTTGATAATACTGATGGCAGTAATGGTTGCGAGGCGATCAAGAAATTCGGTACCACTACCGGT
>JAOUQQ010000143.1 GCA_029879245.1 Chromatiales bacterium
GCCCACAACTGGCGTGGTTTGGTGATGGTAAGCCCCGCAGCGGCAAAGTCAGCCTCGCCCTCGGCGAGACGGGAGAGAACCTCCCCCACATTGCTGGTGACCTCCATGCGCAGCTCTACCCCCAGCTCTTCGGCAAAGCCCCTGGCGAGGTCATACTCCAGCCCCATCGGCCCATGGGGACCTTCGTAGTAGCTGGAGGCGGCGTTGCGGGTGAGTACCACCAGCTCATTCTCCATCAGCACCCGCTCCAGTTCGCTTTCGGGCTCATCGCGGGAAAAGATGAGGATGGTAATGATGATTACCGCAAGAGGGAGGAAGATGCGCAGGTAGCGCCAGACAGGGGAGTGTGGCTCGTAATTGGGTAACCAGATCCAGTGGCGTTGTAGTCCCATGGGCGTCCGGCCTAAATCGATTCGAGTCGACAGCCGCTGCTATCGCATCGCAGCAGGCTCCCCTGTTCGTACCAGTCGCCCAGTACACAACGCTCTAGCCCATTTGTATGGTGGATCGCCGGGCGGTGGGTATGACCGTGGATAATGCGCTGGACATGGTGATGCTCTGCATACTCCGCCACCGTTGCGGCGTTGACATCCATGATCGCATCAAGCTTCTCGCCCGTCTCCTTTTTGCTGCGTTCACGCAGCGACCGGGCAAAGGCGATGCGCTCGTCGGCCGGTTTGGCGAGAAACTCGCTTATCCACTGCGGGGCACGCAGCATCTGGCGCATCTGCTGGTAGGGGAGATCGTCGGTGCAGAGCAGGTCGCCGTGCATCAGCAGGGTGGGGGTACCGTAGAGGTCGATGACCGTGGGGTCTGCAAGCAGAGTGGTGGCGCAGCGTTCGGCAAAGGTCTCGCCCAGCAGAAAGTCGCGGTTGCCGTGCATGATATAGAGATCTGTACCGCCCTCGCTCAGCGAGCGGAGCGCGTCGAGTATTGGCGTTACTTCTGGTGGGATGAGGTCATCGCCAAGCCACGCCTCGAACAGGTCGCCAAGGATGTAAAGCGCCTCGGCCTCAGTGGCCTGTTCGGCCAGAAACTTGAGGAACAACCCGCCAATGGCGGGCCGCTCCGCGCTCAGATGGAGATCTGAGATAAAGAGGGTGCTCATGGTGCGCGGCTATTTACTCTTCGACTACCACGCTCTCGATCACTACATTCTCTACCGGTACATCCTGATGGTAGCCGGCGTTGCCGGTGGCCACCCCCTTGATCTTGTCGATCACATCCATGCCGTCGACGACCCGGCCAAAGACGCAGTAGCCCCAGCCATCCTGCCCCGGATAGTCGAGGAAGCCGTTGTCTTTGACGTTGATAAAGAACTGGGAAGAGGCTGAGTGGGGATCATTGGTGCGGGCCATGGCGATGGAGCCGCGATCGTTCTTCAGGCCGTTGCTTGCTTCGTTCTGGATCGGATCACGGGTCTGCTTTTCAATCATCCCCGGCATCATGCCGCCGCCCTGGATCATGAAGCCGTTGATCACGCGATGAAAGATGGTGCCGTCGTAAAAACCATCCTTCACATACTGTTCGAAGTTGGCGGCGGTGATGGGGGCCTTGTCGTGATCGAGCTCCAGGGTGATGGTGCCGTGGTTGGTGTTCATCTTGATCATTGCTTCGCTCCGGTTGGTTCAGCGGTTAATTGGATACGGGAGATTTGATTGATAATTATGGGTTCGACAGGCACATCGCTACGCCCCTGGCTGTTGCCGGTCCTGACCTTCTTAATCGCGTTGACCACCTCGATACCCTCAGCAACGCGGCCAAATACGGTATAGCCCCAGGCGCGGGAGCTGCTCTTCTCGCGGTGGTCCAGTGCAACGTTGTTATTGACGTTAATGAAGAATTGCGAGGTGGCGGAGTGGGGATCTGGGGTGCGCGCCATGGCAATGGTGCCGATGGTGTTGCGCAGGCCGTTGTCGGCCTCGTTCCCGACAGGGGGGCGTGTCGCCTTTTTAACCATATCAACAGTAAGGCCACCACCCTGAATCATAAAATCATCGATCACTCTGTGAAAGATCGTGCCGTTATAGAAACCATCATCAACATATTTCAGGAAATTGGCGACAGTTTCTGGCGCCTTATCAGGAAAGAGCTCTAGCGTGATGTTGCCCATGGTGGTTTCGGCCACAACATGCACCACCTGTGCTGTTGGGGTTTGAACCGGACTGGTGGTCTGCTCGTCGGCACTGCAGCCAGGCGTACTGATAGCAAGGGTCAGTAGTAGTGCAAACAGTGGGAAGCGGGAGTCCATAAAATTTCCTGAGTTGTGACAAAGTAGTCATCATATCGGCTCAGGGACTATGGGGGAAGGGCTGGTGGCAGCGGGTTTTGTCGTATTATGCGGATTGGGATACCATGCGTCGCTGAAGCCACTGTGATGAAAACTGGATAAAAAATGGCCTATTCGCACCAACTTAAGGTCCACAATAATTTGAGCAAACGGCTGGAGCCGTTTCACCCCATCGACCCGGCTAATGTGCGCATGTACGTCTGTGGTATGACGGTCTACGACTACTGTCACATCGGTCACGCCCGGGTGCTGGTGGTGTTCGATGTGATTCAGCGCTATCTGCGCCGTATCTATGGGGAGAGGGCGGTTACCTATATCCGCAACATCACGGACATTGATGACAAGATCATCCAGCGTGCCAATGAAAACGGCGAGGACTTCAATGACCTCACCGCCCGCTTTATCGAGGCGATGCACGAGGATGCCGACCTGATGGGGGTGGCGCGCCCCGATGATGAGCCGCGCGCCACCCTGCACATGGGTGAGATTCTGGTGATGATCGAAAAGCTGATCGCCAACGGCTACGCTTATGCGGCTGATAATGGTGATGTCTATTACGATGTCTCGAAATTTGTGGGCTATGGCAAACTCTCCGGCAAGAATCCCGATGATCTTCGCGCCGGTGAGCGAGTCGCAGTAGATGAGCATAAGGATGACCCGCTCGACTTCGTGCTGTGGAAGGCGGCCAAACCGGGCGAGCCCTACTGGGAGTCGCCGTGGGGTAATGGTCGGCCCGGCTGGCACATCGAGTGCTCGGCGATGTCGACCCACGCCCTCGGTAATCACTTCGATATCCACGGCGGAGGGCTCGACCTGCAGTTTCCCCACCACGAGAACGAGATCGCCCAGTCGGAGGGTGCCTGCGGCTGTCAGTTCGTCAACTACTGGCTGCACAATGGCTTTGTGCGGGTTGATAACGAGAAGATGTCGAAGTCGCTCGGCAACTTCTTCACCATCCGCGAGGTGTTGAAAAAGTATGATGCCGAGGTGATTCGCTACTTCATTTTAAGCTCTCACTACCGCAGCCCGCTTAACTACTCCGATAGCCATCTGGATAACGCCAAGAGTGCCCTTACCACCCTCTATACCTCATTACGTGGGGTTGGGGCAGGGGAGTACAATGAAGGTAAACAGAGTGAACGTTTCTTCAGGGCGATGGATGAGGATTTTAACTCCGCCGAGGCACTGGCGGTGCTGTTTGAACTGGCGCGTGAGGTCAATCGCCTGAAGGGGGCCGGTGAGGATGCAGCGGGCGTTGCAGCTGAATTGAAGTCACTGGCAGCGTTACTGGGTCTGTTACAACGCAAGCCGGATGAGTTTCTAAAAGGTGGTACCCTCAGTGGTGATGGTGTAGATGATGCGGCTATTGATGCGATGGTAGCGGACAGAAATCGGGCCAAGCAGGAGAAGAACTGGGGCGAGGCGGATCGCATTCGCGATGAACTCAAGGCGATGGGGATAGTGCTGGAGGATAGTGCCGGTGGCACTACCTGGCGTAGGGAGTAGATGATGATAGTGGATGAGCAGTTCATCACCTGGGGAGTGGCGGTACTGCCACTGCTGCTGGCGCTGCTGACGGGGTGGCGTCCGTTGCGCTCTAGTTTCAGATTGTGGCGACGTGAAAGGCTGATTAGCGGCTATGGCATCAAAAGACTCGATAATGTGATCCTGGATGATGGGCTTGGTGGTGAAAAGGTGATCGAGCACCTTCTGCTTACCCCTGATGGTCTGCTGGTACTGTTACCGCGTCGCTGTGAAGGCTCCCTGTTTGGTAGTGAGAAGATCGATAACTGGACCCAGATGGATGGCAGGGGAAAGAGCTTTCACTTTGAAAATCCCCTGCATCAGTTGGAAGAGTTGCTGGCAACAGTTCGTTATCACCTGCCAGGGATACCCTTGCAGGGGCGTATACTCTTTAGTGGCAATTGTTGTTTTCCCAAGGGGAGGCCGGAGAGGTTGTTGTTGCTGGAGGAGTTAAAGCTACATGAAAAACGTGTCGAAAAGGCGGTGCTGCCGGTGATTGACCAGGCGTGGCAACAGCTAATGCAGTCA
>JAOUQQ010000144.1 GCA_029879245.1 Chromatiales bacterium
CCACGCGATTATCCTCAGTTCTTTATTCCAAATTCGCCTAGAATTACTTTTCCATCTCGGCAGCCCACGCAGCGATATGACGCTTCTCACGTGGGTTGTCGACCTGGTTACGGCTGGGACTGAAGAAAACGCCCGGCGCGTGCAGCAGCTTGCTCAGCGGGAAGACGATCATCAGTACAGCAACCAGGAACAGGTGCAGCATCAGCAGCGGGTCACCAGGCAGGGCCAGCTCACCGAAGTTGAAGCGCATTACGTTCTGGAAGAAATCTTTCACCTCAACAATTTTGGTGTGCGCCACAAAGGTCATCAAGCTGCCGGAGACACCGATGCCTACCAGCAGGGCCAGCATCAGGTGATCCGACGGGCCGGTGATATAACGAATGCGCTCAACAAAGATGCGACGCGCCCACAAGCCGAGCAGACCAACGACCATGGCGATGGCGGCATACTTACCAAAGGGCTGCATAAAGGTTAGCAGTGCACCAGGCTCCGGGACAAAGTAACGACCGTGGCGGAACAGCACCAGCGCCAGACCGACATGGAACATATAACCAAAGAGCCAGATCCACTTATTGGATTTAAACAGACTCTCAAACAGCACGACCTCGCGGCCCATGCGAAACGCCACGCCACCACGGGTCGTTGGGGCGGGAGTTGTAGGAATCTTGAGCGGTGCAGGGGTTTTCCAGTACTGGATGATCTTGCGACCAAGACCCACCACTAGAAGCACAAACGCTACATAAAATAGGAGTGCAAAGAGCACTGACATTTATCGACCCTCCGAACTACGGAATTAATTGGGATGGGGGAGAGAGCTCCTCCCCCAACACAAACAGCTTAGATACAGCCGGTAGGCTTGGGCAGACCAGCGATCTTACAGGCCTGCTTGGCAGGACCGTAAGGGAACAGCTCGTACAGGTACTTGCTGTTGCCTTTCTCTTTACCCAGCTTTTTGCCGATAGCCTTGGTCAGAACGCGAACCGCAGGGGCGATCTGGTACTCGTCGTAGTACTCGCGCAGGAAGTCGATAACCTCCCAATGAGACTCGGTCATGTCAACGCTCTCGCTCTTGGCCAGCTCTTCACCAACCTCTTTGCTCCACTGAGACAGGTCGAGGAGGTAGCCCTCTTCATCTACTTCGTAGTCTTTACCATTTACGGTCATTGTAGCCATGTTACTTTCTCCTAAGTGAGTTAAAAACGGCTAAGTTTTACAGCCAGGCTTGTACTTTGTCGTTCTCAACTGAGAGGGCGACAAAACCGGCGTAATCTACCACCTTGATGCCGTCAATAACCTTGTCGGCAATACCACGGGCCGCCAGATCGGGGCCCAGGGCGCATACGGTGACTTTACCCATAGCAGCTTGTACCTTGTCGGCTATAGATGAGCCTTTCAAGGCGCCATAAACACCATCTTCGATCAGCAGAATGGTGCTGCCTTCGGCGGCACAGTTCAGACATGAGTTGAGACTGTTCTTCTCGAAGGGTGACTTGTTTACAGTATGTAACATCATCTTAAATACCCCTTAGAAGCTCAGAACCACGTCCTGCTCTTCCATTAGAGCAGCGATCTCGGCGTTGTTTACAACAATGATGGAACTCTTCTCTGCCCAGTCGTCGTCCTCGTCCTCGTAAGTGAGGGGCATGAGGTCGTCGATGGTCAGACCACGCTCGTCCAGAGACTCCTGGGAGACATACATCTTGGTGATCTCGTAATCACCCAGTGCGGTGTAGGTCGGAGAGAAGTTTTTGTTCTCAATACCCTTGGTGTCCTGGCCTTTGGCGATCTGGAAAACGCCATCGTCCATAAACAGCAGCTGTACATCCTGCTCGAAGGCGGCACCGATCAGTACAACCTCCAGTGACTCCAGGGCATAGATAGTGCCGTACGGAGCCTTACGGTTCACGTACAAAAATTTCTTTGTATCACTCATCTCATATTCCCCTTAGTCACCAAACACAACCAGACGATCGGACTGGATACCGCCTTCAATCAGCTGGCCCAGACCGGAGATCCGGAAACCGGGGGCGAGATTGTCGGCATCTTTACCGTTACGCTTGGACTCATCGGCGTCGGCGATACCGCGGCGCTGGGCCGCGGCAACACAGACAACCAGGTCGAGGTTGTGTTTCTCAGCCAGCTCACTCCAGCGGGTTACGACATTGCGGTCGTCCTGCGGGGGAGTGGTCAGACGGGTCGCGTTGTTCACACCGTCGTGGTAGAAGAAGACACGAAAAATTTCGTGACCTGCTTCCAGCGCAGCCCTGGTGAACTGATACGCGGTATCAGACGACTGGTGCTGATAAGGACCTTCGTTAACCTGAATTGTAAACTTCATTACTCAATAACCCCTTAATTAGAAGCGGATGTGAGCAGAGGCGTTCAGGTTCACACGGCCACCACGCCAGTTGTCGATGTGGTACTTGGTGAACGGCAGTCCGGTCTTCTCGAAGAATGCGGGCCAACCGATACGCTCAACCCAGTCACCCATGCGCTCCCAATCCTTCGCGTCCTCTTTGTAGACAGCCAGAATGTTCTTGACGGTGTCAGCAACCTCAGGCCAGCGTGGCGGATTGTTCGGCAGGCCAGCGGCAACCAGCTTGTGGAACATCGGCTTGGAACGGGCGTTGGAGTGCTTACCACCAACCCAGATCGCCAGCTTGGAGAACTCAGGGTCGTTGATCTGCATCGGCGGGCAGGGCGGGAAGCAGGCGCCACAGCAGACGCACTTCTTCTCGTCAACTTCCAGAGAAGGCTTGCCGTTAACGATAGCAGGACGGATAGCAGCAACCGGGCAGCGGGCCACAACGGTGGGACGCTCACAGGCGTTACCAACCAGCTCGTGGTTGATCTTCGGCGGCTTGGTGTGCTGGATGTTGATAGCGATATCGCCCTGACCACCGCAGTTGATCTGGCAGCAAGAGGTAGTGATGTGGACACGGTTAGGCATGTCCTCTTTCACGAACTCATCATGCAGCTCATCCATCAGCGCCTTAACCACACCAGAGGCGTCGGTACCGGGGATGTCGCAGTGCAGCCAGCCCTGGGTGTGAGAGATCATGGTGACGGAAGGACCGGTACCACCAACTGGGAAGCCTTCAGTAGTCAGCTTCTCGATCAGCGGGTTAACCTTATCTTCGCTGCTAACCATGAACTCGATGTTGGAGCGCATAGTGAAACGAACATGGCCCTCAGCGAACTGATCAGCGATGTCGCAGAGCTTGCGGATGGTGTAGACGTCCATCTGACGCTGGGTACCAGCGCGAACAGTCCAGACCTGATCACCGCCCTTGGCGACGTGACGCAGAACGCCGGGACGGGGACGATCGTGATAGCTCCACTGACCGAAGTTAGCCTTCAGCACCGGGTGCATGTACGGAAACGGATCCGGTACACCACTCTCGATAGGCATACGAGGTGCAGACATGTTTACCTCCTAAGTTACAAAGTTTATTTGTTAGTGCGGGACGGTAACCTTGAGGTAACCGTCCCGCAGTGTCGTCTTGATCAGGCCTTGCGCTCTGCCCACTTGGCAGCTTCTTCGTCCCAACCGTCCATACGGACGTAGGAGTTGCTGCGCGGCTGAGCGATCATGTTGGGGTCTACCTCAACACCGATGCCCTCAAGGAAGTTAACCAGACCGATACGCTCGATCATCTCACCGGTACGCTCGTGCTCCAGCGCGTTCTCGGCGAAGAAGTCGATAACCTCACCGGCCAGCTCCTCGATTGCCTCGAAGTCCTCGTCCTCTTCCATCTTCATGAAGGGAACGATGACGGTACCCATCAGGTCGCCGATCTTCAGAGTGCGCTTACCACCGATCAGAACAGATACGCCCTTGTCGTTGCCGGGGCTCAGTGCCTTGTTCATCACGTTCAGGCAGTGCATGCAGCGAACGCAGGCCTTGTTGTCAACGGCGAGGGTATCGTCGTCGTTGAGGCTCAGGGCCTGGGTGGGGCAGCGGGTGATGACGTTGTCAACAACGTACTTACGACCTTTGGCCTCAACGAAGGCTTTCACCTCGTTCTGGTCAACGATCATGTCGTCACGCCAGGTACCGATGACTGCGAAGTCAGCGCGGTGGATGGAGTTCATGCAGTCGTTGGCACAGCCGGAGACCTTGAACTTCATCTTATAGGGCAGGGCGGGACGGTGCATGTCGTCGAGGAAGGCGTTAACTAGGGTACGGTGTACGCGCTGCTCGTCAGTACATGACTGCTCACAACGGGCGGCACCTACACAGCTCATGCCGGTACGTACAGCAGGACCGGCGCCGCCGAGGTCGAAGCCCATCTCGTTCAGTGCG
>JAOUQQ010000145.1 GCA_029879245.1 Chromatiales bacterium
ACCTTCTCCGGCACGGCCCCCTCGACCAGCTTGCCGTTGAACACCACCTCAAAGGTCTTGTCGCTCATTCTCGCCCCTTAACCAGAACCCGCTTTAATAGTTAAAAAATACGTGTTGCTGCACGGGTAGACAAGCATTGATCTCCCGTTTCCGACATCTTGCCAAATTTAAATACATTACTAGAATCTAATATGGAAATGATTTTTAACCTATTTCTCAGGGAGAAACACCATGAAACAGGCCTCTCACACCCTATTCGCACTCCTGCTTCTAGCCTCCAGCGGCAGTAGCCTCGCCTGGTGGGGCGGTAACGGCTGGGACTGGAACCCCTGGCCGGTATGGACCCCCATGTACTGGATGGAGGAGATGGTGGGCGATGACGACTGGTACAGCCCCTACGGCTATGGCCCCTATGGAAACTCGCCATATGGGTATCGCGGCTATCCCCCGTACGGTTACGGTCCCGGTTACGGCCATGGCCCCGGATATGGTTTCGGGCCAGGTTATGGCATCAGGCCGCCCTATCACCACAGGCCCTGGGGTTACTAAAGCTCAACACCTCCTGAACATAGCGCCGCCCATTGCCGACACAGGCGGCGCTCCTGCTGATACGTTCTGCACATTTATTGGGGGATACTAACCCGCCGAGTCAGCCTCTCACGACTACAGCTTCAACACCACCTCATTCGCCTCCTCCATCGCATGGATCGCATTGTCCAGGGCGATCTGATCCGGGTTATCGCTACTCTGTGCCAGCAGGCACGTCATCAACTCATCCTGCTCCAGAGTCATCGAGGTGCCGTCGTCATTCTGTACATAGGCGGCCCATGGGACGAATTTGGTCAACGGGAAGATCTGATCGGCCGCCGGTGAGATATCGATATTGAGTCCCGAGATAAAGAGCAACCGCTTGCCGCGATAGCCACGCTCCCTGACGATGGTGCGAAAGGTGCGATCAAACTCTGCCTGGGTATTGACCTGGGCGGCGGTAAGCAGCGGTGCCGCAGAGGTGAGGATATAGGGCATCGCCTCCAGCAGATTCCCCTCCAGGTGGCTGCGCCCTTCCAGATCGCCAGCGATCTCGCGTTTAAAGTAGAAGTCGTCGGCCTGCAGATATTCACCGATGCGCTCCCCCTTCCCCTCGCGCCACTGCGTCTCGGGAATACGCTCACGTAGCTGCGCGGTAGCCCGAAACGCTCGCGAGGTGCTGTAGACACGGTAGGGCGCCTCACTCTCCACCAGTGTGTCGAGATTGAGAAAGAGCCCGTCCCTGCGTGACTCACGCAGCAGCTGATTATCGATACGCAGCAGCCACTCTCCCCCATCACGCAGCAGAAAGATATTCTGCTGCGCGAAGTGATATTCACTCTGATACCAGTCCGTTACCCCACACACCTTGCCGCAGGTGGCCGTCTGGTCGTGCCCCTCGGTCTGCATACGCCGGTAGTTGCCAAAGGTATCGGTGGCCGGGTCGTAACCCACATGGCTCGCCTGAATGATCACCATATCCTGGCCGTGTTCTGCGTGGGGGCCATGGCGGTCGGTAGCGACAATGCCCCCCACCTGCCCATGATTAAAGGGGAAAGTACCGAAATGTTTGGTGATCAGGATGATCGGATAACCCTGACTCTCATCAGAGCAGAAGGCACGGGAGGGGAGGATCCTTCCCTGCTCAAAACCAAGAGATTTGCAATAATTATAGAGGCGCGGCACAAACTGGCTGTAGCGCATCATCCGCCCATCAAGGCGATAGGCCTCAATCAACCCCTTTACATCCGGCTTGCGTATCTCCATTACTCCCCCCGTGTTATTTATGCTTCAGGGGATAATACATGAAATAGGTGGAAGAGCCGCAGAGAGTGGGAGAAAAGAAAAAGCCGACGCTCAGCGCCGGCCTTTGAAGGGGGTTCGCCATCCCTGGCAGTGGTCATCCGGACCAATTCCCTTGGAGGAGTCTCTCCTGCCGCGTCCTGCAACTTGGAATCCATCGTACGCTGCGCCACTCCTACAGGCTGTAGGAGATATCCTATAGGGACGTAGTCCGCAACCGTTTCCACACAATTCATATGGTAATAGTTGGTTATAACCTTTTAATACGATAATTCAGTCGACACCCCTTCTGATCGGTATTGAGTCCGGAGATTGCGCGTAACCGCTGCCGCAGCAGCGCCGCCTCAGCGGGGCGGGAGAGGAAGGCACCGATGGCGTTCTCATAGAGCGGGGTGGTGAGCTGAAAGGCACGGGCAAAACGGTTAGTAATAGTCGTGTTGGTAAAGTATCCGCTCTGCCTCAGCTCGCTGCCCGAGCCGAAATTACAGACCAGCACCCCGTCACGATTCAGATGCTTGATCAGGCCGCGCATCCACGGCCCGTCCGCCGCCACCGCGCGCTGCGGGTCACCGTCCGCATCGGTAAAGATATCGTCGATGATCAGGTCAAACGGCTCGCCGCGATACTGTTTCACCCACCAGCGGGCATCCGCTTGGTGCAGCTCAACATTCGCCGCCTCTACACCGAAATACTCCCGCGCCACCTCCAGGTGGACCGGGTTGAGCTCCACCCCGACGATCTGCTCCGGTTGCAGGAAGTGGTTGAGCTGGCGGATCACCGCCCCACCGCCGACCCCCAGCACCAGCACCCGTCTAACCGTTCCCGCAGGCAGAAAAAAGGCGGGGATCAGCAGCAGATCCCAGACGCTACCGGTGACCGGCTGGTTCGCGTTGTACTGGCTGTGGAAAACCCCATTGGTATAGAGGCGGCGGGTATTACCGGCGCTACGTACCTCGTAGCGGGTATCCCCCTCCTGTTTTGACCAGAGAATCGCCATTAGCTGCCCACCTGCAAGATGGCCACACTAAAAGTCGATGGGCAGATAGAAAAAGACAAACCGCCCCTCGCCAATATCGACCTTAAGCGTCGCACCGTGGTGGATGCCATAGTCGACATAGCCGGGAGTGGCGCTATCGAGGTGACACTCGCTGGAGTGCTGCGGCGACTCGAAGTCACGATCACGATCGTACCAGGAGAGCAACATGTGCTCACCCAGCCGCTCGGCGGCGATGGCATCGGCCCGCCCCATCGCCTGTCGATAGTCGGTCAGCGCCGGCTCATCGGCCAATGCCACTACCTCGATATCACTCCCCGCCTTTGCCATCACCGCCTCCACGTCGAATTCATCCCCATATGATACCCTCTCAACAACACCAGCTGACACCGGCACACACCCTTTTATGAGCCCAATCCTCCTCGCCACCCTCAACGCCCGCTACAGCCACGCCTCACTGGGGCTGCGCTATCTGCGCGCCAACCTGGGTGATCTGCGCGTACAGAGCAGGCTGATGGAGTTCACTATCAAGCAGCGTCCCATCGATATTGTGGAAAAGCTGCTGGTGGTCAACCCTGCCATCATCGGCCTGGGGGTCTACATCTGGAACGCCCGCGAGAGCGCCGAGGTGGTTGCGCTGCTCAAACAGATCCGACCCGAGGTAACGATTATCCTCGGCGGCCCCGAGGTGAGTTACGAGTATGAACAACAGCCGATCTGCCAGCAGGCTGACTATCTGATCAGCGGCCAGGGTGATCTCGCCTTTGCGGCGTTGTGTAAACAGCTACTCAATGGTGAGAGGCCGGCACAAAAACTCATCCACGCCACACCGCCGCCGCTACAGCAGCTCACCCTCCCCTACAACGAGTACAGCGATGATGACATCTCCCACCGCGTGGTCTATGTGGAGGCCTCGCGCGGCTGCCCCTTCAAGTGCGAGTTCTGCCTCTCGGCGCTCGATAAAACCGCCACCCCCTTCGACCTTGACCTGTTTCTGGATGAGATGGATAGACTCCACCAGCGCGGCCTGCGCCACTTCAAGTTTGTTGACCGCACCTTTAACCTCAAGGTGGAGAACAGCCTGCGCATTCTCGATTTTTTCCTGCAGCGGCTGGACGAGCAACTCTTCCTCCACTTCGAGCTGATCCCCGACCACCTGCCGGAAAGGCTCAAGGCAACGATAGCGAAATTCCCCCCCGGTACCCTGCAGTTCGAGATCGGTGTGCAGACCCTCAACCCCGAGGTGCAGCAGCTGATCAGCCGCAAACAGGACAATGAAAAAACCGCCCTCAACCTGCAGTGGCTGCGCGATCATACCCACGCCCATCTCCACGCCGACCTCATCATCGGCCTGCCGGGTGAGGATATGGCGAGTTTCGCCCACGGCTTTGATCAACTAATCGCGATGCGTCCGCACGAGGTGCAG
>JAOUQQ010000146.1 GCA_029879245.1 Chromatiales bacterium
CGACAGCTGTATTTTTCACTATGCTGTCACTTTTTATCTCAAGAAAGATACGTGTAGAAAAATGGAAGGTCATGCTCATATACTTTTCCCTGTTTTTTCCGGCATCATCGGTTTTTGACCTGGCAGAAAACATATTATTGCTAAACATGGCTTACAACCCAGAGACGTTTTCTGACTGGCTGGCGATAAGTTATTCAAGTGCAGCTGTTTTAAAACTGGCGTCATTTTTTATTGGGGTGTTGTCATTAATTGTAATACCACTATTGTATAACCGTGACCATAGACGAGAGCAACGCGCATAAATATCGAGAACGTTAAATGAAACAACACCCACTTTTCCCTCTGCTTTTGGTCATCTCACTATCCACCACACTCGCCCATGCCGAAGATGACCCGCGTCAGCTGGTGCAGCTACCTGAGATGATGCAGCAGCATATGATGTCGAACATGCGTGATCATTTGGTGGCGCTTAACGATATTCTCACCAACATGGCAAACGACGAGCTGGATAAGGCGGCGGAGATTGCTGAGTCGCGCCTTGGAATGAGTTCGTTAGAGTCTCATGGTGCCAGCCATATGGCCGGATTTATGCCGGAGGGTATGCGCGACGCAGGCACCGCCATGCATAAGGCGGCTAGCCGTTTTGCGATAAAGGCACAGGAAGGCGAGGCACAGCCTGCATACAAGGCACTCACAGAGGTGACGTCGGCCTGTGTTGCGTGTCATGCCAGTTTTCGTATACGGTGAACCGACTACCTATAACGATAGAGGCCACCCCATGAAACTACCCATCATACTTCTACTCTCCCTCACCCTTCTCGCCTGCACCGATAGCATGGTGGAGGAGTTTGCCTTTAAACAGACACTCGAATACTCCCTGATTGATCTCTGCGGTAAGGAGGATAAGGCATGCATTGCCGCGGTTGAGAGTCAGATTGACGACTGCATGGAGAAGAGCGACTGGCGCCGCTACATGGATAGTGATGAAGATGAGGAGGAGCTGAACCGCTTTACCAGTGAGTTTTACGCCTGCATCGTGGATGAAGAGGGTAACCCCTACTTTGTGCATAACTCGTGAGGTGTGAGAGTCGTTCCCGCGGGGAACGACTCTTTAGAAATTACATCTCAAAGCCGGCGCGCTTGTAATACTCCATCGCCTTCGCTTCGTCCTTCTCTACGCCGTAGCCGTCCTGGTACATCATGCCGAGGGTGGTGAGTGAGCCCTGAAGCCCATGCGCGGCGGCCTTTTCAAACCACTCGATCGCCTTTTGCGCATCCTTCTCTACCCCTTCACCCTCGAGGAACATTACCGCATAGCCGTGTTGTGCCATGCCGTGCCCCGCCTCGGCGGCGGCGCGCATAAATTTAACCGCCTCTGGCATATTGGGGGTACCGATAAGACCGCCCTGATGCATGATGGCAACACGGTACTGCGCCTCGACGTTACCCTGCTCGGCCAGTGGTGAGAGGAGCTGCATTGCAGTGCCAAAGTGTTTGCCCTCAAAGGCGGCGATGCCGCTGCTTAACTCCATATCACTATTGTGATCATTGCTCATCGGAAACTCCTTAATTAGTACTCAGGTTGACGCGCACGGTAGCGTGCCTGCCAAAGTGAGTCAAATAGGGGCATTACCATTTTTTTAAAGGGCGATTTTCTCTTTCCTGCACCACTCCCCTAAAGTTGTTGTGATGGGTAACCCCTTTTCCCATAATGGCTCTGCACTATACAGAGACGGGTTTTCAGTGACACAACACTCAGCTACAGCGATGATTCTGGCCGCCGGTCGCGGTGAGCGGATGCGCCCCCTGACCGATCACACCCCAAAGCCGCTCCTTACCGCCGGAGGCAAACGCCTCATTGAGTATCACCTGGAGTCGCTGGTGAGGGCCGGTTATTCGCAGATCGTGATCAACCACGCCCACCTCGGTGCACAGATTGAAGCGGTGCTGGGCGACGGCAGGCGTTACGGCGCATCGATTCACTACTCGCCAGAGGGGGAGGGGAGGGCGCTTGAGACCGGCGGCGGCATCTTCAGAGCGCTACCGCTGCTTGTTGAGGCCCCCTTTGTGGTGGTTAATGGCGATGTCTGGTGCGACTACCCCTTTGATCGGCTCCAGTCACTCGACACCACTGCCGCCCACCTGGTACTGGTGCCCAATCCGCCACAACATCCGCAGGGTGACTTCTACCTCCATCAGGGTAAGGTTAGCGACAGCGGCGAGGGGGGGCGTTACACCTTCTCGGGGATTGGGCTCTACCACCCCTCGCTGTTTAATGGCTGCGAACCCGGCCCCTTTCCCCTGGCACCGCTGCTGCGCCAGGCGATGGCCGAGGGGCGCGTCAGCGGTGAGCTCTATACCGGCCACTGGTACGACATCGGCACCCCTGAACGCCTGCAGCAGCTCGATACGATGCTGATTAACGGGGATTGGCGCTGATGGGCGAGGAGATCAGCGTCGGTCACTTCCGCAAGGAGGACTTTAGCCGCTACCAGCATCGCCTTGATGCCGAGACCACACAACTGCAGCAGCTGTTTGAGGAGGGTGCCCTCTCCTCCCGTCACGGCCGTGGCGGCTTTGAGCTGGAGGCGTGGCTGGTTGACCCGGCCGGCAACCCCGCCCCAATCAATAAGGATTACCTGGCACTGCTCGGTGACGAGGCGCTCTTCAGCCCGGAGCTGTCGCAGTTTAACGTTGAGCTCAACTCCACCCCGCAGTGGGTGGAGGGGGAGGCCCTCTCGCTGATGCATGAGGAGTTGCAGGCCAACTGGAGCTACTGCCGCCGCGTGGCGCAGCGCCTCGATGCGGATCTGGTGATGATCGGCATCCTCCCCACCCTTGATGAGTCGATGCTTACCCTGGCCCATATGTCCGACATGGAGCGCTACCGCGCCCTCAACGAACAGGTGCTGCGCCTGCGCCACGGCAAACCACTGCAGCTCGACATTCAGGGTACCCACCACCTGCGAACCGAGCACGGCGATGTGATGCTTGAGGCGGCCACCACCTCGTTCCAGATCCACCTGCAGGTGGATCAGGCACGGGCGGTGCGCTACTACAACGCGATGCAGATCCTCTCCGCGCCGATGGTGGCCCTGAGCGCCAACTCTCCGCTGCTGTTTGGCAAACGGCTGTGGCAGGAGACGCGCATCCCCCTGTTTGAACAGGCGGTGGCGGTGGGGGGGATCGCCGGGGCCGCTTTCGGCCCGGTGAAGCGGGTCTCCTTCGGCACCGGCTACGCGCGTAAGTCTGTGATGGAGGTCTTTGCCGAGAACCGTGACCACTTCCCGCTCTTGCTGCCTGTCGACCTTGGCGAGGCCAGCGACCGCTTTGCCCACATCCGCCTGCACAACGGCACCATCTGGCGCTGGAATCGCCCCCTTATCGGTTTTGATGAGGATGGCACACCCCACCTGCGGATCGAGCACCGGGTGATCCCGGCGGGACCAACGGTGGTCGATACCCTCGCCAACAGCGCCTTCTTCTTCGGCCTGGTGCACACCCTGGCCGAGCAGTCAGAGCCGCCGGAGCAGCAGCTCGACTTTGCCGCCGCGCGCGACAACTTCTACCAGGCGGCGCGGCTGGGGCTTCAGGCGCCGGTCGACTGGTTCAATGGTAGGCACGGGCGGATGGCGGATCTGCTCCCCACCCTCATCCCGCTGGCCCGTGACGGCCTGCGGGCGCAGAGTATCGATGAGGAGGCGATCACCTTCTACCTTGGGATCATCGAGGAGCGTCTTGCCACCGCCCAGAGCGGTTCAGCCTGGCAGTTGAAGTGGCTCGATCACCGTGGGAGTGATGATATGAGCGGGCTGTTGGCGGCCTATCGGGCACAGCACGATAGCGGCAAACCGGTCCACCAGTGGACGATCTAAGCGTAAAGAGAGCGATGTTAACCGAACTGACCACCCTCCCCGACGGCCTGCTGGATTTGCCCGCAACCAAACTTTACAAACGGCTGGAGGGGCCTACCCTGATCCACCTGCCGGGGCGCCACCCCGAGCCGCTCTTTGTCTCGGTACTGCTGCACGGTAATGAGGATAGCGGCTGGGAGGCGGCGCGGCTGCTGTTGCAGAAGTATCAGGGGCGTGAACTGCCCCGTGCCCTGTCGCTCTTTATCGGTAATATTGAGGCGGCCCGCCATGGGGTGCGTCGTCTCGACGGACAGCCCGACTACAACCGTATCTGGCAGGGGGAGGGGAGTCCGGAGCAGGCGATGGCGCAGC
>JAOUQQ010000147.1 GCA_029879245.1 Chromatiales bacterium
ACCTGCCTCATCGGCCAGCCGCTGCACCTCCACCTCAACGAGACCCTGGGACGTGAGGTGAAGATCGCCAACGACGCCGACTGCTTTACCGTCTCCGAGGCGACCGACGGTGCCGCCGCCGGGGCAGGATCGGTCTTCGGGGTGATTGTCGGCACCGGCTGTGGTGGCGGCATCGTGATCAACGGCCAGCTGGTCGGTGGCCCCAATGCCATCGCCGGGGAGTGGGGCCACAACCCGCTCCCCTGGCCCACTGAGATCGAACTACCCGGCCCCGCCTGTTACTGCGGCAAACATGGTTGTATCGAGACCTGGCTCTCCGGCACCGGGCTGCAGAATGACTATGTACGCCACGGTGGTGAGCCGTTGAAGGGGGTGCAGATCGTCAGGGCGGCGCTGGATGGCGATGCACTGGCGGAGCAGACCCTGCAGCGTTATGAAGATCGCATGGCACGCGCCCTCGCCACGGTGATCAACCTTCTCGACCCGGAGGTGATCGTCCTCGGCGGCGGCATGTCGAATGTGCGGCGACTCTATGACAACGTCCCCCGCCTGTGGGGAAAGTATGTCTTCTCTGATACGGTGGCGACAAAGCTGCTACCGCCCAGGCATGGTGACTCCAGCGGGGTGCGCGGGGCGGCGTGGCTGTGGCGTTAAATAGCTCCCCGCCGCATATCGTTCCCACGCTCCAGCGTGGGAATGCAGACCGGGGCGCTCCTGCGCCACCCTCAAACACAGCGATCAATTTCTATCAACCCCTCCTCACCAGAGTAGTTTCTTGCACTGGAGTAACGCCAGTGTTCCGGTCGATTCACATACCCTCTTTCTACCGGATTTAGGTGAATATACCCCAGCTTCTGCCGCATCATCTCGTCATTAAAGATCAACTCAGCATGCGATCCCTCCAGCCAGAACTAATACTCCCTGTCATGCTTGTGCGCCTTTTTTGCGAACCGAAATTGTTTAAGCAGACGAATCGCCTGATTTGCTTCCAGATAATCAAGTAATTGACGAGCCGTGTATGACTTGAAGCTATGCAGGCCTTTATCCAGCCTGGGAGCCTGAGCTATAAAGTGAATATGATTTTCCAGAATAACGAACGTATCCATACAGTCTTAAACCTTTCTGTTCTCTCAGATAGCACCAGCTATCAAGAACAATTCTGACGCAATCTGGCCGGGTAAAAACCGGCAACCACTCCTGCACTGTACAGGTAAGAAAGTGCGGTTTATCGTACTCCGTAATCACATAGCGACTTCGACCCACCCTGGTCTCCTTTTCCGTGACTCGACGCTGGAGCATCTAACTATGCATTCCCACGCTGGAGCGTGGGAACGATAACAACAAATCCTTCACGAATAGATCGGCCTTAGCTACCAAACTCCCCTCTCATCTTATCGACTATCCCCTGAATCAGATCGAGAAAATAATCGACACCGCCCTGCTCCTCCTCCCGGCGGCAGGCGTTCATCGCCGAGATCGCCAGATTGATCCCGGCGTGGTAGTTTCCCTTGTCGATATGTTCGTTAATGTTGGCCGTCTCCGCCTCTCTGTCCATGACTTATCCTCCTCAGTAAACTCAGTAATATCAGCCGCGATGCTCCATCCAACGGGTTGTCGCTGCGATACCACTCACAATACCCACCACCGCAATCATCGACTCCAGCGACAGGGTAGAGAGCCCGCTCATCCCCTGCCCCACATTACAACCATAGGCCATAATCGCCCCCAGCCCCATCAGCGCCCCACCCGCTACAGCGATTTTCACCATCCCCTTTGCCGGCAGCGTGATGCGAAACTGACGCGTCGCCACTGCCAGTAGCAGCGAGGCCACCGCCATCGATACCGCAAAGGCGATGGCAAAAGAGGGCTCTGCAAGTTGCCCGGAGATCAAAAAATAACCCGCGCGTGACAGCGGCCCCGACATCGTCATCGCCGAAGGTCGTGTCGGCATAAACTCATCCTGCGCCACCACCCCGGTGAGATACCAGCTGGCCACCACCAGCAGCCCCACCATCACACCCACCAGCAACAACCCCGGATTGGGACTACGACGCCAGCAATACAGAATAAATCCTGACAGTGCTGCCATCACCGCCAGCAACACCCACCAGGGTGAGAGCGCTAACAGAGTGGCGACCCCCGCATCCCCCTGCAAGGTGATCGCTGTGGCACCAGTCAGAGCAACGCGGTAGGGCTCCAGAAAACCAAACTGCACCAGCGCCGCCACCAGCGCAAAGGTGAGCAGTACAATCAGCGCGTGAACACTCCCCTCCATGGTGCTCACCAGAGTACGTGCCGCACACCCCCCTGCCAGCGTAGCCCCCACACCAAAGATCAGCCCGCCCAGCGCGGCACCCAGCCAGTCGAGTGTCGCATCCCGATAACTGGCCTGCGCAATATCAACCACCTCAAATATCTCCAGCAACTGTGTCCCGCCAATCGCCACCAGCAGCGCCGAGGCCAGCGTCATCACCTGCCGTGTATCGCGGATCAAGACAAAGTTGCCCACCGCCGCAATCAGACAAAACCTGAAGCGCTGCACCGCCACCGCAAACAGCGCACCGACTGCTGCGCCGCCGCCGATCAGCCAGAGGTTTAACTCACTCATCTACCAACCTGCACACCCGTAAAAGGACCCGACTGAAACCACCACAACGACACCACCACGCTACTCTTTCAGCCTTAGTCGCAACTGCCCCTCTCTCACCTCAATCTCCTCTACGCCGTCCGCAAATGCGCGCCAGAATCCATGGCCACCCCCATACTCTGACGCCAGATCGATCCCCTTCATATTCCCCAGCCAGGCATTCGGTAATGAAACACCCCACACACTGATACCCCGCAGAATAATCACCGGACGCCCCTCGCCCATACGCATCTCCAGACCGGTACTGATCTTCAACGTCTTACCCCCCAGAAACGGCATATCCGGGTCAAGCGGTATCAGCGCCTTCGCACTTGCCAGATCATCAGAAAAATCGATCGCCAGCTTGCTTGCCAGATCGGTATTCGTCGCGATCAGCGCATTGATCTCACGTTCAGTAAAACTGATTTCACGGCTCATCACCGCATCGTTATAGCGCTCCGGCTCCACGCTCTCACCACCGCGCGTAGTGCGTCTGCCAGGTGATTGTAGACCCTCAACGCGTCGCAACTTCTGGTCCAGCAACTGCTGCTCACTCTGATTTAGTCTCACCGGGTCAAAATCACCCGGAAACAGGGTGTAATAGACCACACCCACTGCCGCACCAACCGAGAGCATGACTGTCAATAGCATCAGCCCTGCTATCTTCCAGAAATTACCGCCCCTGCGACCTTCCTTCTGCACATCTATCTCATTCATATCGTCACTACCCGAAAAAATTTCGTTCATGATCACCATCCTTGCGCTCATACTCAGCAATCACCTGTGCACCCAGCAAAAGAATTACTGAGATCGCCTCCAGACTCAATAGAATAATTATCGACGTAGCAAAGGCACCATAAATCACATTGACCAGTGAAAGGGTCGAGAAGTACCAGATCAGAAAGTGGCGCATCACCTCCCACAGCAGCGTTGCCGTCACCCCGCCAATCAATGCATGTGACACAGACAGTCTACCCACCGGCATCACCAGATAGAGCGAGGTCAGCAACGCCACCTCACCCAGCACCCCCGTCAGGTAGAGCAACACCGTCCCCAACGGCCCCAGTGACCACTCATACCCCATCAAAGCGAACGTCTCGCTCTGTAGTGAATGGAAATAACCACTCGCCACACTGACCAGCATCAAACCGATAGCCAGAAGAAAAATATAGATATAGGGGATAATCGCCGAAACCATAAAATGACGGCGTTTGATATTCACACGATGGAAAAAGATCACCGACATCGCATTCTCCAGCGCAGTAAAGGCAAACGAGCTGAAAAAGAGCAGGAGAAGAAAACCGAGCAGCCCAATCACCTCCCAGTGTTCAAAAATGGTACGTATCTGCCCCAGCACCGCCTCCGCCTGACCCGGCGTCACCAGCACCAGATATTCATGCAACACCAGCAGCAACTGGTCGGGCTCCTTGAACTGCGACAGCAAT
The DNA here is from genome assembly GCA_029879245.1 of Chromatiales bacterium. Taxonomy (GTDB): domain Bacteria; phylum Pseudomonadota; class Gammaproteobacteria; order Thiohalomonadales; family Thiohalomonadaceae; genus JAPHSX01. Next base: position 4,072 of record JAOUQQ010000147.1, read on the forward strand.
ACAAGGATCAGTGAGATCATAGGAATAATGGAGAGCAGCGTGTAATAGGCAATCGCACCGGATAACAGAAAACCCTGATTGGCGCGAAAGCTAGTCAGTACGTTTTTTATGAAATTGAGGAGTTTGGTCATAAAC
>JAOUQQ010000065.1 GCA_029879245.1 Chromatiales bacterium
TCGCGCCTCCTCGATATAGGTAGAGGAGAGCGCAATCGCCAGTTGCAACTCTTCGTGTGCCTGTTCCAGATGACCGAGGGTTGAGTTGGCACAGGCGCGCTGGTAGTGGGCATAGGCGTAGTCGGGATTGAGCGCCAGTGCCTTATCACAGAGGTTGAGCGCCCACTCGGGTTCGTCCAGCTCCAGCACCGCATCGGCTTTGTAGGTGAGTGCCTCGATATCCTCATTATTCATCGCCAGTATCTGGTCATAGACCTCGATCCTCGCCTGCGGCGTCGCCTCCAGGCCGGCCCGCATCCACAGCGAGTGCATGGTGTTGGTGCGCGAGATCTCCTCCTGTGCCGAGATGATCCGCTCGGTGCGATCCTTGAGCTTGCTCTCCAGATTGCGCAGCCGCATTTCGTACTCCTCAGAGAGCGTCGACACCTTGCTGTCCATCACCTCATTGATCTTGTTGCGCATTTCGCGCAGCGAACTCCAGCCGACCAGAGCAAAGATCGATGCGGCTGCCGCGATCATGTAAAAAATATTGTTAATAGTACTTGTGGTATAGGTGATGGCGCGGTCGGAACTCTCGAGCTGCGCCTGGGAATACCTCTGGGTGAACTCGGCACGCTGGTTCTGCAGCTCCATGCGCAGTGCACGAATTTCATCGAGCATGTAGCGTTCGACAAAGGGGTTATAGAGTGGCTGTTGCAGATTGCCGATCACCTCCTCTGCCTGTTGATCCGTCTTCTCCGCGGCCTGCAGCGGCCACAACAATGTAAGTAGCATTGCCATTATCAAACCGCGCATATCGCCTCCCCACAGGCAAAGAGGATGTGATAGAGACCATCGGCGTATCGTGAACCGATGATGATATTTTCGTGCATCGCATGGTGGTTGCTCATGGAGACGCCCGATGTTCTTATGAGGCGTTACGCACAGCGGCCCACTGCGCGGCCCGGGGGTGGGGCTGGTAGGCGCCATCCTTGTCGTGAACCTCGCGACCGGTGACCGGCGGATTGAAGACGCAGATCAGGCGCATATCCTCCTCGGCGCTCAGCAGGTGCTCATCGTGCAGATCTAGCGCATACATCACGCCATCCTCGATGTGGACGATCTCGCCGGTCTCCAGGTCCTCCAGCTGGCCGCGGCCGGCGACACAGTAGACCGCCTCGACGTGGTTCTTGTACCAGATGTGGGTCTCGGTACCGGCACGGATGATGGTCTCGTGCAGAGAAAATCCCATGCCGTCACCATCGAGCAGCAGACGACGGCTCACCCAGTTGCCGTTGGGGGCCTCAACCTCACGGTCGGAGTTAATGATTTCACTCATGTGTCGTACGATCATGCTGCGGTATCTCCTCTCATGGCACTCTCTTTGTGGGCCAGCAGCTCACCGATCACCTTATCAATGATGGCCATTCCCTGGCGCAGGGTATCTTCTTCAATTACCAGCGATGGCAGGAACTTGACCACACGGTCGTCGGCACCCGCCAGCTCGATCACCAGATTGCTGGCGAAGGCCGCTGCCGAGACCTCACCGGCAAAGCCGGGGCGATTGATATCGAGCCCCCATACCATGCCGCGACCGCGCAGTTCTATCTCAAGCTGCCCCTTATACTTTTCAACAATTTTGCGTAGCTCTTCCTCCATGATCTGCCCCTTGTACTGGATCGAATCGGCGAAGTCGTTGTTGTCCCAGTAACTGAGTGCCTGGGTGGCGGCAATAAAGGCGAGGTTGTTGCCGCGAAAGGTGCCGGTATGTTCGCCCGGCTGCCACTGGTCGAGCTCGGGGCGCATCAGCAGCAGGGCCATCGGCAGGCCACCGCCGATCGATTTGGAGACGGTCACCATGTCGGGTTTGATGCCGGCCTCCTCGAAGCTGAAGAAGGTGCCGGTACGTCCGTTGCCCATCTGGATGTCGTCGATGATTAGCAGGATATCGAAGTCGCGGCAAAGCTGTTCCAGATCACGTAGCCACTGGCTGGAGGCGACATTGATCCCCCCCTCACCCTGCACTGTCTCGACGATGATCGCTGCCGGAAGGTCGATCCCGCTGGAGCCATCCTCAAGGAACTTGCGCAGATAGTCGATGGTGTTGATATCGGGGCCGAGATAGCCGTCGAAGGGGACCGAGTCGGCGTTGTTGCGTGCCCCGTAGGACTCATCGCGATAGAAGTCGTTGCCGGTCACCGCCAGCGCCCCCATGGTCAGCCCGTGGTAGCCGTTGGTAAAGGCGATGACATTTGAGCGGCGCTTGACCATGCGTGCCAGTTTCAGCGCCGTCTCTACCGCGTTGGTGCCGGTGGGGCCGGTAAACTGCACCTTATAGTCGAGATTGCGCGGTGCCAGGATGGTGTCGCGCAGCTTCTGCAGAAAGGCCTTTTTGGCACTGGTCGCCTTGTCCAGTGCATGGACGATACCGTCGCGCTGCAGATAGGCTATCAGTGCCTCGCTGATCAGCGGGTTGTTGTGGCCGTAGTTGAGGGTGCCGGCTCCGGCGAAGAAGTCGATATACTCGTTACCCTGCTCATCATAGAGGAAGGCCCCTTTGGCGGTGTCGAACACCGCGGGGAAGGCACGGACATAGCCGCGTACCTCGGACTCCATCTCTTCAAATATACGCATGACTCTGTTCTCCAATAATTTATGAATTTGTCGCGCTGAGCGCTATCCGTAACAGGATTTCGCTCTCATGGTTGCCTGCGGGTCCGAAGGCTGAGGCATCGAGGAAACTCTCCTCCTCAATCGTGGTGCCCCGAACGATAGCAAGGCGTTCAAATAGCGCACGCGATGCGGCATTGCTGGGATTTACCGTTGCCTCTACCCGATCCACCTCATGGAGGGGATAGCGGTCCAGTAGCTCTTCAAGCATGTGCCAGGCGATGCGCTGACCTCGCAGTGCCCGATTGACCACCACCTGCCAGACAAAGAGGGTTTTGGGTCGTTGGGGAATGCGATAGGCGGAAAGAAAACCGACCACTCGCCCCTGCGACTCGGCAACCACGCAGCTATCACCGAAATGATCGCTCAGCAGGTAGTAGCTATAGAGCGAGTTGAGGTCGAGTGGTGGACTGCTGGCAATTAACTGGTGGATTTCATAGCCATCACTGGCGCGGGGGGGCCGTATCTGGATCGCGTCTTGAATAACAGGCATCTCTCTCCGATTGCACCTAACTGCTTAGTGCACTAAACTTTAGCATAGTAATAATTTGGAGGCAAATGTGGTTGCGACAGCAAAAAAGTGGCATTTTAAGGCACAAGAACTGGTTGAGACGTTCGTTAACAACGAGAATGACAGGGTTTCTTTAATGGAAACATATGATCAGGTGCTGGTAACGCTGCGGCAGATTATCCGCGCAATCGATTTGCACTCTAAGAAATTAGAGCGGGAGTCCGGCCTAACTGGACCGCAATTATTGGTAATGCAACTCATCGCTACCTACGATGAGGTTACCTCAGGGGTGATCGCCAGGGAGGTGAGCCTGAGTCAGGCCACCGTGACTACCATCCTCGACAGGCTGGAGCGCAAGGGGATGCTTAAGCGTGAGCGTAGCGCTTATGACAAGCGCAAGGTGCTGGTCTCGCTAACAGAAGAGGGGGCGCAGGCGCTGCAGAGGGCACCAACCCTGATGCAGGAGTCCTTTATTCGTGCCTTCAATCAGCTGGAGAGCTGGGAGCAGTCGCTGATCCTCTCTTCGCTGCAGCGTGTTTCAGACATGATGAATGCCACCGACCTGGATGCGGCACCACTGCTGGATAGCAGTGATGAGAAGGTGATCGATTAGAGTCTGGGGCTGAGTGAGCGATAGCAGGGGTATAACGGGTTCAATCGGGACAATAACGGGGCCAGATGGCCCCGTTGTCGTTGCTGAGGTTATAAACCAACCTTCGCCTTGATCGCCGCTACCACGGTGTCACTGGAGGTGGCGTTGACGTCGAGGAGCAGTCCCTCCTGCTTGTAGAAACCGACCAGCGGTGCGGTCTGCTCGTTGAAGGTATCAAGACGCTTGGAGATCGCCTCCTCGGTCTCGTCATCGCGCTGGATGGTGGGGCTGCCACACTTGTCGCAAACACCCTCGACCTTGGATGGCTTTGACTTGGTGTTGTAGATCTCCTGGCAGGCGGAGTTGGAGCAGGTACGGCGGGTGGTGAGACGGTCGAGGATGATCTCGCGTGCCACATCCAGATTTACCGCTGCATCCAGCTCGATGCCCAGCTTGGATAGCATCCCCTTCAGCGCCTCAGCCTGGGGGATGGTGCGGGGGAAGCCGTCGAGCAGGAAGCCCGCCTTGCAGTCGTCCTCCAGCAGGCGCTCGCCCATAATATCGAGAATAAGGTCATCGGGTACCAGATCACCGGCGTCCATAAAGCCCTTCGCCTTCTTGCCCAGTTCGGTGCCCTCTTTTACCGCGCCACGCAGGATGTCGCCGGTGGAGATCTGTACCGAGCCGTCGAGCGCGGTCAGCATTTTGGCAACGGTACCTTTTCCGGCGCCGGGTGCGCCTAACAGGATCAGTCTCATGGGTTTCTCCTTAGATGTTTTACAATGAGGTTACTCTGCGGCCTAAGGGTAGCGGCAGGGTGGCGTTTGTCTAATGGGTATTTGCTATGACGCCATAAGAGAGGGGGGAGGGGGAGTTACTCTTTCTCTTTTTCGATGGTGTAGAAGATGCCGGGGATGATGGTCTTCTTGATGATGCGGGTCTCCTCCAGCTCGGGGTGGTCATTCTCCGAGTATTTGAAGAAGGCCTGACCGATGCGGATCATATCGCCCTCTACCAGCAGGTGAGCGGTGATCTGCTCGTGGTTGACGAAGGTACCGTTGGTGCTGCCGAGGTCGCGCACCACATAGTCGCTTTGGTTACTATTCTGTTCACTCTTTACCCGTTCAACGAGGGCGTGCTCGCGGCTCGCCAGGGCATCATCGATGCAGATATCGTTATCCTCGTTACGGCCAATGCGTAGCGCGCTATCGTCCAGTGGGATCTTGATCCCGGCTACCCCATTCTTGTATTGAATTAATACCGACATTGCGCTTTCCCCCTTATCACCGAACAGCCTAGCGCCCTTCTGTTGGTGTTGCTGTGGTGCGACTCACATTCCCGACTTTACCCCCGTAGAAAGGGGTTGTGAAGACGCTCATCGCCAATTGTTGTGGTGGGGCCGTGGCCGGGTATGACGGTGACCCCATCTCCCAGTGGCAGCAGACGCTCGGTGATGCTTTGAATCAGTGCGGCATAGTCGCCCTGTGGAAAATCGGTGCGCCCAATGGAGCCCTGAAAAAGGACGTCACCGACAAAGGCTACCTGCGCCTCACTACAGTAGAAGACCACATGGCCCGGGGTATGGCCCGGGGTGTGTATAACTGTAAGCGGTGTCTCTCCCAGCGACAGTGTCTCACCATCGTTAAGCCAGCGGGTCGGGGTAAAGCTCTCCGTCAGGGGGAATCCGAGCATCTCCGCGTGCTGTGGCAATATCTCCAGCCAGAAAGCATCGCTCTGATGGGGCCCTACAATCGGCACCCCTCTCAGATTGGCGATCTCTCTGGCCGCACCAACGTGATCAATATGACCATGGGTAAGTAGCACCATCTCCAGTGTTAGCCCAAGCTCATCCACATCATGTAACAGGCGCGTCGCCTCACCACCGGGGTCGATAAGGGCGGCCCTGTTGCTCTTATCGCACCAGATAAGCGAGCAGTTCTGCTGGTAGTGGGTAACGGGGTGGATACGGTATTGCAGCATGGTCTAATCGATCTCCTCCAGCCATGCCTCGACCTCCGGGCAGAGGTAGAGTTGCTCAGCCAGCTCAGTTGCCCAGGCTTGACCATTAAGCTGTTTGAGCGTGGCGACGGCCATCACCTGTACCGCAGGTACCTCACTCCACACCGCAGTGTTGAGACAGCGCCAGTGGTCGGGCTGCAACCGTTTGGGGTTGTCGAGCTGCCCCTTGCAGGTTTCACACAGCAGGATGCAGTGGTCGAACTCGGGCTCGCTGGCAACTGGGGGTACCTCGTGGATCTGCAAGCGGGTCCCGGAGGCACCGCACATCTCACACTGGCTTTTGGCGCGACGTGCCAGATCCTTGCCGAAGGCGTTGAGGGCGTCGAGGCGGGCACGGTGTTTGTCGAGTCCTTTTGCCATCGTCTTCACTCGTCAGGGTTATGCAAACAAAAGCCCCGCACTGGGCGGGGCTGCTGTGGTGGTGAGTTGCAGTTACTGCGGGATGACGTTAGCCGCCTGCAGCCCCTTGGGGCCCTCTTCTACCTCATAGCTGACCTTCTGTCCCTCGGCGAGAGATTTAAAGCCATCTGACTTGATAGAGCTGAAGTGAACGAATACATCGGCACCGCCGTCATCCTGAGTGATGAAGCCAAAGCCTTTGGCATCGTTAAACCATTTCACTGTTCCTGTTGCCATTATTTCTACCTTTTTGTTTCCTGACCTAAAGTAATCGACCGCTATGTCTGTGACATCTCGGTGGGATGCCTTGATGTAGTCGCTAATCTCCTGCCATCTCCAACCCCCCAATCGAGTATACGCCAAGCCAATGTGGGCGGCTATACCTTGAATCCTTATACCAGATTCGACCCGTGACCCCTCCTGGCCACAGAAATTTGCCTTACTGGCTGCGAGAGTTAACTTAAAAATATAGATTTTACAAAGTGTTACGTTAATCATTAAGTGAGTGTTCGCTGTGTGGGAAATTTGAAATCGAATTACCTGATTCAAGCGGTAACCACATAACAGGAGGCGTTGAAATAGCGGGGGACGTTCATATTAATACCGGTACAACGACGAACCACAGTGGAGATTAGGCATGGCTATTACTTTACGTCGAGCGGGTAAACGGGTGGTATTGGTGGCGCTGCTGGCGATGAGTCCCGTTTGGGTATTCGCGTCACAGGCGGACTCCCTCGATCTGGAAAGGTCGGTATTTGAATTCCAGAGCAAACTGGCCAACCAGGGAAATGCCGCAGCGCAATATTATCTTGCCCAAATGTACGGAGAGGGCCGTGGCACCAGGGCAGACCCCGCGTTGGCAGAGCACTGGTACGAGAAGGCAAAACTTAACGGTTTTAACCCCTCCATACTCAAATAATCTGCAAAATAGTGCGGTTTCTCATTAAAATTTAAGGGTTTTCCCCTATTCACTCTCTGAAAATATGGACTATAACTAAGTTAAAGGCTGAGTAATTACTCAGAATCGTCAGGATGAATATTTATGAGGGAGTGAGGAGGAGTTAACTGGACATGGAGGCCCCTGAATCCCGACTTATTCGGGTGGTGAGATTAAAAAGGGGGGAATGGTTATGCACAAACTCTGGACCAGCGACCTAAATACCGGCATTGAGGAGATCGATGTCGAGAACCGCAAGATAGTCGACTACATCAACAGACTCAGCCGTGCCAGGGAGGATGGGGTTCGGGGTGAGTTGGGGGATGTGCTTGAGGCGTTGCTCGACTATGTCTGTAACCACTTCATCTTTGAAGAGCACATGATGGAGGAGGCCGACTATGAACACCGTGTTTCCCATGAAAAGGTGCACGAGCTGTTCGCCAAGCGACTGGCTGACTTCCGCGGTAGATTCCGCGACGGTGAAACGCCGTTTGATGAGGTGATCGGTATGCTTGTTCATTGGGTGGATGAGCACATTCGCTACGATGATCAGATGTACGCCGAGACCGTGCAGGAGAAGATCGAAGAGCAGGGTGGAGAGACCTGGGTGATGGGAGTGATGAAAAAACTCTTTGGTTGATACCACCAAACAACAGGACAAAAAACCCCGCAGAGCGGGGTTTTTTGTTTGTGCCGGAAAATGGATCTTCGATACTATTCCCTCTACCACTCACCGGTACTGGAGTTGCCATGAATATCGACCAGATCGCCACAACCCGTTACACCACCAAGGCCTACGACTCGCAGAGAAAGATTGATACGGCACTTATTGAGCAGCTTGTAACCCTGCTTCACTACGCCCCCTCTTCGGTTAATTCCCAGCCCTGGCACTTCTTCATCACCAGTAGCAGCGAGACAAAAGAGCGGCTGGCAATGGCAACAACCGGTCCCTATAGCGGTAATCAGCCCAAGGTGTTAAACGCCTCTCATGTGGTGGTGTTGTGCCGCCGTAAAGAGCTGAGTGACGAGCATCTGGAACAGGTGCTGTCGCGTGAGGAACAGGATGGCCGATTCATCAAACCGGAGTTGAAGCAGGCACAGATAAAGGGGCGTGGTTTCTATGTCAACATGCACCGCACTGAGCTGGATGATACCCAGCAGTGGATGGAAAAGCAGGTCTATCTGGCACTGGGGGCACTGCTGTTCGGTGCTGCCGCGCTGCAGATCGATAGCACCCCGATAGAGGGTTTTGATCGCGATGTGCTGGACGAGGTTCTGGGGCTGGAGGAGAAGGGGTTGCGCTCGGTGGTGCTGGTGGCTCTGGGTTATCGCAGCGAGGAGGACTTTAATGCTGGATTGCCAAAATCGCGGTTAGCGGAAGAGGAGGTAGTGACACTGCTGTAAAGTGACTCCCCAGTCGCTATTGCCTGGGAGTGATACTGCTCAGGGTATAGCTAGGCGCAGTTGGCCTTTTTCCCCTCGCAGGAGATCTTTCTGCGGATGACCTCATCAATGCAGGTGGAGAGATCGACTTTTGAATTTACATCGTGTGGTGCATTGAAAAACATATAGCTCAGCAGCAACTGGAAGGTGGGATCCGCCTTCTCTTCGCTGGAGAGGAGCATCATAAAGCCTTCGTAGTCACCATCCAGGGCCGGGTTGTACCGTCCTGAGTAACCGGCACCACTTAACAGTTCGCTATGTAACATGGCTTTGTCTCTCTCAGTACCTAATGCGCGGTAAGCCCACGTCAGGGTGATTACCGTATCTCTTTAAACCAACTCTAAATTTAATGCTACACCACTCTCAAATATTTGTAATAACAAACAGCATAAATTGTGATCTATTTAGTGGAAAAGTTGTGAGAGTTCTGAGAGTCATCGATTAAACCGATATCGAAAATAAAGTTACAGGTTAAAACGATATTTGTTGCGATGTGCTTACCAGGGGTGAAAAGAAAAAGGGGATGAATTACTTCATCCCCTATTACTCAACAGCAGGTGCGGAGAGCGTCAGGCGGCGGCCTCGTCACCCTCAGATTTCTCCTGGCTCTCCTGCGCCTCCTGTAGCTCCTTTAACTCCTGCTCCAGCTTCTGCTTCTCCTTACGCAGGGTGAGGATGGTCTGCTCGGCCTGCTTTCTGGCGTCGGACTCATCCATCTTCTGCTTCTGCAACTTCTTGAGCTTCTTCACCACATTCTCAGGGGTATCCGAGAGGAGGGTATTGATCGCCTTGATGGCTCGCTCTTTCTCCACCAGAGTGGCCTTGAGCTGCTTCATCTGACGGTCACTGTCGGCGCGGGAGTTGGTGAGCTGCTGTTCCAGCTTCTCGATCTGCTCCTGGGCCGCAGTGAGGTTGCCCTTCACCTCGGCCAGTGACTTCTGGCTCTCAACCAGTTGCTGCTCTACCGCCGCGACGGCCTGAGCAGCCTCATCTTTGGTTTTGGCAACTTCGGCTTCGGCATCGGAAGCGCGTTTAATGGCCGCCTCAAGGGCCACTTTGAGTTGATCCGGACTACAATCTTTAGGGAGCTGCAACGCCTTGGCGGCTGCATCCATCATCATCTGCTTGCTAATCGCAAGGTCTTTCCAAACTTTAAGCTGTAATTCTGCGTCTGACACGTTTTCTCCTCAGGGCTAGAAAGTGAGTTACAACATGGGGGGATGTCGGGGCTATTTCAAATGAACGCGCGACTATATAAGAAAACTCTTCTTAAATCAAGAGGATAGAATAAAGTAGTGGTGAGTCAGTCACTTAGCTCCAAATTCTCCGCTGTTGGGCTCTGTGAAGACGGAATTTTACAACCAGTCCAAGCAGGGTAGAGATAAGCAAAGAGATGGCATAGGTGATAACCGTGGGTTCAACATCGCGTGCGGTAAAACTGAGCTCTGAGTTCTCAATTATCCAGAAGAGTAGCTGTACCGCCCCGATAAGGGAGAGGGTGAGGAGGAGTGCCTGCACAGCACAGGCAATTAGTGGGCGTAATAGACCAATCCCCTGCCCGTGCACTGCCCACCACCAGGCGGATGCGACAATCACTGCCTGGGGGGCAACCGATAACGCTAGTAGCAGTGCCACCTTATCAATGTTCTCCGGGCGGGTAATGACAGCGGGTATGGCAAGTGAGAGGGCGATCAGCAGGCTGACGGCGACCCCGGTAGATAGGCCAATCCCGCCAGGCTTGACCAGGGTATTCTCAGCAATCTCAGCTCTCGGTGGCTGATAGGGGCTGTGGTATCTGTCTTGTGTCATTAACGCACTCTCAATTCACGGCCACGTAGCACTGCTCGTTGGGGCAGTGAAGTAACAGTCTGAGGGCAGATTAGTTGGTACCACGCGCTGCAACGGCGTTCATAAGGGTGGCCGTTACTGCCTCGAAGTGCGCCTCAATATCGGTGTCATCCGCATTGATCTGCATTGCGATCGCAATATGGTGATCGGGGTAATAGGCGAGCATCGAGTTATAACCCGGAAAAAATCCGCCGTGCCGGTAGGCGGTGCCGTGCTTTGTTCTGGCGATATTAATACCCAATCCATAGCCAAACATTCTGCCTGCAGCATCCCGCGCTGTTTCCGGTCGAGCGATGGAGGTGAGCATCACCTTAAGCGATTCGTTACTGATCACCCTGGCCTCAAACAGCGCCTGTGCCCAACGCACCAGATCCTGCGAGTTTGATACCACCCCACCGCCGGTCCACTCCAGTGAAGGGTCAAAAGAAAACTCATCCGCTTCGGCAACTTTATGGGGGAGGTTGAATAGCTCACGGCCTTGTGGGGCGTAACCGGCAGCGAGCCCGGTGAACTTTCGTTGATTCTGTGCCGAGGTCAGGGTGAGGTTGAGTGGTTCGATCAGGCGCCGGGTGAGTTCATCGTAATAACTTGAACCGCTGGCCCTTTCGATAATCATCCCCAGTAGCAGGTAGCCCGTCTCGGAGTAATGAAAGCCCTCACCGGCGGGAAAGAGTGGCTCACGGTCGAGTGCATATTGCACAAAGGTTTTCGGATTAAACGATACGGTAGCCGGATTAGCTGTAAAAGCCGATCTGATGTCGCCTGCAAAACGGGAATCTTTATCAAAGATGTGATCGATCAATCCGCTACTGTGGTTTAACAGATGTCGTACCGTCATCGACTCTCCATTGGGAAGGTGATGAAACCACGGATTAGTTCCCAACCACCGCTCAACGCGGTCATCCAGTTGCAGCGTGCCCTCTTCCACCATTCTCAACACCACCGCCGCGACAAAGGTTTTGCCGATACTGCCGGCAGGCATGCGTGCGCCGGGTGTCATCGGGAGCTTCTGCTCGATATCGTCATAGCCTGTTGCGAAGTTGAGTAGACGCCCGTCCGGCATGCCGATGGCGAGTGTCGCGCCAGGAAAAAGTTTACCTGCAGTGTTTGCCGTTTGATGAATGGCATCCAGTTGAGCCTGAATGTGCTGCTCTAGTTGTGAGGTTGTGGCGGGTGAGTCCGTCTCGGAGGTGCAGGCAGCCGTAATGAATAGCAGAAAAGCGGTCCAGACGAATGGATGTCGCCACACTCTATTCAAAATTAATACCTCAATGCACAGCCCGACGAGAGCGCAATCCGTAGACCACTTCAGGTATCACCTCGGTGGCACTCCCATCCATAGTGAAGAAGCGGCTGCGGTGGATAAATACCACAACAATGGCAGCGATCACGAATACGGTGGCGTCGTGCGGTGCCGCATCGGGAAAGATGGGGTTAATGATCTGCCAGTGGAGCAGCATGGGCAGCAGGATACTGCCGCCCGAACTGTTAAACAGTGGCGTGGTGATCATCCCAATGGCAATAGAGCCGACAAGAAAGGGGAGGAATGACCACGCCCCCTGCGGTATGCCGCTAAGGAAAAAGGCGGGCAGGTGCCAGACCCCCCATATCAGCCCCAGGATCATCCCCGCCCAGAAGGGGATATAACGCCGCTGTAATAGTGGCAACGCTAGACCGCGCCAGCCGAACTCTTCAACAGGCCCCAGAAAGAGCATAAAAAAGAGTGCGGGGATCGCTGCTTCCCAGCTGGCGAGCGGGAACGGCTCGCTCCACAGATTGCCCTTAATCGCCGCAGCGAGATAAAAGAGCAACGGTACAACGATCAGAATAAAGGCATACCAGCCCCAGTGAACTCGCCACAACAGTAGACGAGAGAGATAACGCCGCAGTCCCGTCAAACCACCGTGGTAGATAACCAGCGCTAAGGCAGCAACAGCCGGTGAGTAGACCGCTAGCATAAAGAGAGGGTTGCGGGCATTCAGCTCACCAAATAGTGCGGTAACCTGTTCAGGAAACAGGATGAGCAGGCTGGCAATTCCCCAGGTCAGGCCAAAACAGATACTGAAGAAGGGTATCAGTGTACGTCTGTTCATGATGTCTCTCCCCCTGAAACGGTCATGGACTTTTTATTCTTTACGCTAAATGTACAGAGGTTTGATGATCGCTTCTACTTCCAGCATGCATGAACCCCGGAAGATCAGTTCAGGCCCCCCAATTGGACGGGGGGCTGAACGATAAATGCCAACCCTACTCCAGCGACTGGGCCAGCTTCACCAGTTGCATAAACTCACTGCGATAACCGTAGCGATCCTCGCCCCGACTCCCCTGAGCAAGAGAGTATACCTCCTCATAATTATAGCCCTCTACATATTTACTGCCGCGTAATAGCTGGGCAAAGCCGGCGACGGCGGCCGAGAAACGGAAGGTAGGGGATGCCGATTTCAGATCACCATCGATAACACCTGCCTCAACATGGTGTACCAGCTCACGACTCGACTGCTCACTCGGGCGCTTGTATCGCAACTTAACGGTAGCCAGTTCACGGCTATGGATGCCCGGGTTGCCATCTTCACGTTGATAACGATGCGGTTGCGCGGGTGTGATTTCATAGATCGCCGTGACCGTGTGCCCCGCGCCCACATCTCCGGCATCTACCCGATCATTGGCAAAATCTTCCGTCTCAAGGAGACGATTTTCATAGCCGACAAGTCGATAGCTGGCGACGTGTTGCGGATTAAACTCCACCTGGATCTTCGTGTCCTTTGCCACCGTGTGGAGGGTCGCCTGAATATCATTCACCAATATCTTCTGCGCCTCATTCAGGGTATCAATATAGGCGGCATTGCCGTCACCAGCATTGGAGATCTCCTCCAACATCGCGTCGTTGTAGTTGTACATCCCCATCCCCAGCACGGTGAGGCCAATCCCGCTGCGCTTTTTAATACGAATGAGCTGCTTTAGATCCTCGACGCTGGAGGGCCCCACATTAAAGTCGCCATCGGTAGCGAGGATGACACGATTTACCCCATCCTTGATGAGGTGGCGTTCGGCCAGGCGATAGGCGAGTTCGATACCCGCACCACCGTTGGTAGAGCCACCCGCATGGAGGCGCTCCAGGGCGGCGATGATCTCGGCACTGTGATCTCCCGCCGTTGGCGGAAGGACCACCCCCGAGGCGCCGGCGTAGACCACGATGGCAACGCTATCGTCGGCATCGAGTTGTTTTACCAGCAGTCGTAACGACTTTTTCACCAACTCCAGTTTGTTGTCGGCCCCCATCGAGCCTGAGACATCGAGCAGGAATACCAGATTCCGTGGCGGCTGCTGTTGCTGGGGTGGCTCATAGGCCTTGATGCCGATATGCAGCAGATAGCTGTTGCTGCTCCAGGGGGCGTTCCCCAATTCGGTGGTTACGGTGAAGGGCTCCTCCATGCTCGATGGATGGGGGTAGGCGTAGTCGAAATAGTTAACCATCTCCTCTGTGCGAACCGCGTCGATCGGGGGCAGGTGGCCGCCATTGAGAAAACGCCGCACATTGGCATAGGAGGCGGTATCCACATCGATGCTAAAGGTACTGATCGGCTCCTGTGACACCCTGATGCGCTCGTTTTCATTCAGATGGGT
>JAOUQQ010000066.1 GCA_029879245.1 Chromatiales bacterium
CGGTTCGGTACAGAGTCTCAACGTCTCGGTGGCCACCGGGATCACCCTCTTTGAGGCCTTACGCCAGCGCAAGGCCTAAGTTACTCCCTAGGGTGCCCAGGGCATCATTCTGCGCATGCCGTCCATTGCCGGGGCGACGTTGTGGGTCATGATCCCCATGTCCTGTCGCATACCATGGACGTTGTGTGACATGGTGTTGACGCTACCACTCATCTCCGACATGGTGATCCTCATCGCGTCCATATCCGTGGACATCGCGGTCATGGCGCGTTCCATGATGGTGACGGTATAGAACATGTAGCCGATACCCAGCAGCGCCAGCAGCATGGCCGGTACTGCGATCACCTTGAGGACATTGAAACTGTACTGGTGGCGCTCCTTCTCCGCCTCCATTTGTTGCTTGTGCAACCGCTCCATCTCCTCGTACTCCTTACGCATCTCCTCGCTGGTACGAATGATGGTCTCTGAGACCTGGGTGATGGAGTTGGTGTGGTGCCTTTCACTCGACTGGCTGTTGTTTTGCAGTGCGTTGAAGGTCTTCTCCAGGCCGATCATCAGGCTGGAGAGTTTCTGACTCTGCTCGCTACTCGACTTGTGGATATGGCCAAAGGCCTTCTCCAGACCCTGCATCAGGTCGTTGAGCTGTGCCTGCTGGTTATCGAGCTGAGCCTTAAGTTGTTCAGCACCCCCACCGCCATTCTCAGCGGTTGAGGACGATTTTTTGCGTGGGGCGGCCTTTTTTGCGGCGCTGCCCTGCTGTTCCTTTTCATCTGACATAGTGGTATCCCTTAAACAGGAGCTGTGGTAATGAGTATTTATTATATTAGCTCATACTAATTCATCTAGCTGCGCAGGGCTACACCCCATCGTCGGTAATTGCAACACTCGACCGCTTCCCGTAGAATACGCGCCTTTCCGCCCGGGGATCCGGTCCGGAGAGAAAGACAAATTGACTACTCCTTGCTCTGGACACTGGGTTCAGGGCTGATTAAACCGTGAGGAGCTTTTAATGAAGCACTACGAAATCGTGTTTCTGGTCCATCCTGATCAGAGCGAACAGGTT
Organism: Chromatiales bacterium; assembly: GCA_029879245.1. Taxonomy (GTDB): domain Bacteria; phylum Pseudomonadota; class Gammaproteobacteria; order Thiohalomonadales; family Thiohalomonadaceae; genus JAPHSX01. The sequence goes on from JAOUQQ010000066.1 coordinate 1,064, forward strand.
CCGGCCATGATCGAGCGCTATCGCGCAACCATCGAGGGTCATGGTGGCGCTATCCACCGCCTGGAAGACTGGGGCCGCCGTCAGCTGGCCTATCCCATTAACAAGATTCACAAGGCCCACTACGTTCTGATGAATGTCGAGTGCAACAAAGAGGCACTGGCTGACATTGAATCCGCTTTCCGTTTCAACGACGCGGTGATCCGCAACCTCGTACTGACCATGAAAGAGGCGGTTACCGAGGTCTCTCCCCTGGCCAAGGCAAAGGAGGAGAAGGACCGTCGTGAGTCAGCAGAGGCTGATAGTGATGCCTATGCCGCTGATAGTGACGAAGAGAGCAGCGAGGTAACTGCTGACGCCGAGTAAGATGGGTGGATAACCGTCTGGTGATCAGCGGGGTAGTGGCCACTCGGCCAGAGACCCGCCTCAGCCCGGCAGGTATTCCCATAACTCGTTTCACCCTGCGTCACGAGTCGATTCAGCAGGAGGCCGGTATGCAAAGACAGGCGATATGCAATATCGGTGTCATTGCCAGCGGCGAAGAGCTACTGAATAAGAGCTGTGTACTGCAGGGTGGTCAGCAGGTGAGGGTATGCGGATTTCTCAGCCGAGCGAACAATCGCCAGGGCGAGAACCGATTATTACTCCATGCCGAGCAGATTGAACTGAATATTGAACAGGATTGATTAGGAGACCGAAATGGCCCGTTATTTCCGTCGCAAGAAGTTTTGCCGCTTTACCGCGGATGGTGTTGACCAGATCGATTACAAAGATCTGCAAACCTTGAAGAACTATGTTACTGAGTCAGGCAAGATCGTACCGAGCCGTATTACCGGTACCAAGGCCAAGTATCAGCGTCAGCTGGCTACCGCCATCAAGCGTGCGCGCTTCCTGGCCCTGTTGCCATACAGCGACGCACACAAGTAAGCAGGGAAGATCGAAACCGCTGAGGGCGTCCGATGAAGTTTCTTGCGGCCTTTGTGCTCAAGGGGCGAACTCAGGCGGTAGTGGTGACAGTAGTGATGGCCATACTGGCCCTGCTTCTGCCGCCATTTAGTTATTTAAGTGGTGCAGTGGTAGCTCTGGTTACCCTGCGTTACGGTATTAGGGCAGGTCTGCAGTTAAGTCTGCTCGCCAGTATTGCCGCCGCACTACTGCTATTGTCGATGCAGCTCCCGCCCCAACTGGGTGGGGCGTTCATGCTGGTGCTATGGCTACCGGTGTGGGTACTGGCCACAAGCCTGCGCCGTACCGCCTCACAGGCGCGTGTGGTACTGCTGGCAGCGCTGTTTGGGATGATGGTGCTAGTAGGGTTGCTGTGGGCGCTGGATGACCCTGCCGAGTGGTGGTTGGGAGTCCTGCGCAAACTGATGGAGCCGATGCTCACACAGTTGCCTACAGAGGATCTCTCCCAGGTAGAGGCCGAACTGGTGCTGCTGGCGGCACAGATGAGTGGGGTGATGGCCGCAGCGCTGATGGCCAGTCTGATCGCCTGTCTGCTGCTAGGACGCTGGTGGCAGTCACTGCTGTTCAACCCGGGAGGGTTTGGCGAGGAGTTTCGCCAGATCAGACTGGGGCGGACAATGGCCGGTGCGGTGCTGTTGATTGTCGTTGTGCATCTGCTGGGGCAACTGGCGGATGGGCTCGATGGTCTGCCGCGGGACCTCCTGGCACTGGGGCAGGTGGCCTTTGCGCTGCAGGGGTTGTCGGTGGTACATGGACTGGCTCAGGGGCGCAACCTGCATCGTGGCTGGTTGATTGGGCTCTATGTGTTGCTACTGGTGGTGACAGGGCCACTGGTGTTGCTACTGGCGATGTTAGGGCTACTGGATAGCTGGTTCGATTTTCGCGGTAAATTTGGTCGTGGGACTACGACCGAGAGTAATTAAACTATCTGTATTCCGATACAGATAATGATTGATGATTCTTAAGTTGAGGTAGGTAAGATGGAAGTTATTCTGTTGGAGAAGGTGCGTAACCTGGGTAACCTGGGTGAGCAGATTAAGGTAAAGGCTGGTTATGGCCGCAATTTCCTTATCCCTCAGGGTAAGGCGGTAATGGCTACCAAAGAGAACATTGCCAGGTTCGAGGAGCGTCGTGCCGAGCTCGAGGCGAAGTCTGCCGAGCAGTTCTCCGTTGCTGAGGGCCGTGCTGCCAAGCTGGCTGCGCTGGGTATGATTACCATCACAGCCAATGCCGGAGATGAGGGCAAGTTGTTCGGTTCTGTCGGTGCCGGTGATATCGCTGATGCCATCACCGCGGCCGGTGTTGAGGTGGCGAAGAGCGAAGTGAAGATGCCGGAGGGCGCGATTCGTCATACTGGCGAATTTGAGCTAATGATCCAGCTGCACACCGACGTTACCCAGAACGTTAACGTTACCGTTGTCGCTGAATAAGTGACACGCTGCATGATTTGTCGCGTCACCGTGTTGATGGTGACGCGGCATCATGCCTCTCCTCTTCTTTACTACTGCTGACTGTGGCATGCTTAGGTCTGGTCGCCACGACCGCTAATGGTATGAGTAACTGATGCAGGATTCCCCGATCCCCTTTAACCGCGACGCCGACACGGCGGCACTCAAGGTACCTCCCCACTCTATCGAGGCGGAGCAGTCTGTGCTCGGCGGCCTGATGCTGGATAACAGCAGTTGGGACAAGGTGGGTGATGAGGTCTATGAGGGGGATTTCTACCGCCGCGACCACCGCTTGATCTTTAGCGCTATCAAGAGCCTCGCCGAGCAGAGTGCCCCTTTCGATGTGGTGACCCTTGCCGAGTGGCTCGACAAACAGGGTGAGCTGGAGAATGTGGGTGGTATCAACTACATGGGAACCCTGGTCACCAATACCCCCAGTGCCGCCAATATCAAGTCTTATGCCCGCATTGTGCGTGAGCGTTCGGTACTGCGCCAGTTGATCCAGGTCTCGAATAATATTGCTGATTCAGCCTATCAGCCTGAAGGTCGTGAGATCGGTGAAATTCTGGATAGTGCGGAGAAACTGGTCTTCGATATTGCCGACCAATCGAAGAGGGGAGGAAAGAGCTTCGCCGGTATGAAGGAGCTGCTTACCCGTGCGGTAGAGCGTATCGATTACCTCTTTACCCAGGACAATCCGATCACCGGTGTGTCGACTGGCTTTGATGATTTCGATGACAAGACCTCAGGGCTGCAGAAATCGGACCTGATCATTATTGCTGGTCGTCCTTCGATGGGTAAGACCACCTTCGCGATGAACATTGCTGAGAATGCGGCGATTAAGGGGCAGGTGCCGGTGGCGGTCTTCTCCATGGAGATGCCAGGCGAGCAGCTGGCGATGCGTATGATGTCTTCGCTGGGGCGGATCGATCAGCACAAGGTGCGCACGGGTAAGCTGATGGATGATGACTGGCCACGGCTAACCTCGGCGGTGGGAATTCTCTCCGAGGCACCGATCTACATAGACGACACCCCAGGCCTTACCCCAACCGAGCTGCGTGCCCGTGCCCGCCGTATGGCGCGTGAACATGGCCTGGGTTTGATCGTGATCGACTACCTGCAGTTGATGCAGGGCTCGGGTAAGTCGAGTGAGAATCGTACCGCCGAGATCTCCGAGATCTCACGCTCGCTCAAGGGGCTGGCCAAGGAGCTCAATGTACCGGTGATCGCCCTCTCGCAGCTCAATCGCGGCCTCGAGCAGCGCCCCAACAAGCGCCCGGTGATGTCGGACCTGCGTGAATCGGGTGCCATCGAGCAGGACGCCGATATCATCATCTTCATCTATCGCGATGAGGTCTACAACGAGGAGAGCCCCGACAAGGGGACCGCCGAGATTATTATCGGCAAACAGCGTAATGGCCCTATCGGCACTACCCGTCTCGCCTTCCTCGGCAGGTACACCCGCTTTGAGAATCTGGCCCACGACCACTACGGTGGTGGCCAGTTCGGTTAGGTTAAGGGCCCCCTTTGTATGCGTCGTACCGAGGTCAGCATCGACCTGGCCGCCTTGCGCCACAATCTGCAGACACTGCGTGAGGCTGCACCGAGTAGTCGGATTATGGCGGCGATCAAGGCCAATGGCTATGGTCACGGCCTGCAGCGAGTGGCCCACACACTCAATAATGTTGATGCCCTGGGGGTTGCCTGTGTGGAGGAGGCGATCACCCTGCGCGAGGCGGGTATTACTACCCCCATCACCCTGCTGGAGGGTTTTTTCCACGCCGATGAGCTTCCCCTGATCACCCGACATGGGCTGGAGATGGTGATCCACCATGCTCGACAGATCGATATTCTGGAGCAGCAATCACTCTCCACCACACTTCGCGTCTGGCTAAAGGTTGATACGGGTATGCATCGTCTTGGTGTACCGGCAGAAGGTGCCAGATTGCAGTGGCAACGCCTCTCGGCCATTACCAATATCGAGGTGATTGGTCTAATGACCCACCTTGCCAATGCGGATGACCTGAGTGACCCAAAGACCGAACAGCAATTGGCACTGTTCGCTGATTGCTGTGGCGATCTGCCCGGTGAACGCACCATCGCAAACTCAGCAGCCCTCCTTGGCTGGCCAGAGAGCCACGCCGACTGGAATCGCCCCGGGATCAGTCTTTACGGTGTCTCACCCTTTCTTAACGGTCGTGGTGAGCAGCACAACCTGCGACCTGTGATGACCCTGCGCTCCGAACTCATCGCTATCAATCAGCTGAAAAAGGGTGATGCGATTGGTTATGGGGGTAGCTGGCACTGTCCGGAGGATATGGCGGTGGGGGTGGTTGCCGTCGGCTATGGGGATGGTTATCCGCGTCATGCGCAGAGTGGTACCCCGGTGTTGATCAGCGGCAAACGGGTGTCACTGATAGGACGTGTCTCGATGGACATGATCACCGTTGACCTGCGTGGACTGCCCGATGCCCGAGTCGGTGATGAGGTGGTGTTGTGGGGGGAAGGGCTGCCGGTGGAGGAGATCGCGGAGTATGCCTCAACCATCCCCTACGAACTGCTTTGTGGTGTGACTGGCCGGGTGCAAATCGTCGAAAAGGGGAAATAGGTGAACACACCCCACTGGCCCCAGCTCGGTTGTGGCGCCATTGTGCGGCAGGGCAATAGGGTGCTGTTGGTAAAGCGGGGCCGGGAGCCGCGCCGGGGTCAGTGGGCGATCCCGGGTGGGCGGGTGCTCCCCGGTGAGACCCTGCGCCAGGCGACCGAACGGGAGGTGCGAGAGGAGACGGGGATCACCATTCGAGCCGGCGAGATGGTCTATCAGCTCGAATATATCGAGCGGGACGATAGTGGTGGGATCGCCTTTCACTACGTGGTACTCGACTACATGGGGGAGTATCTTAGCGGGGAGCCGAGGGCGGGGGATGATGCCGATGAGGCGGCCTGGGTCGCCTTTAACTCACTGCATACCATGACGCTGACTGACTCTACCCGTGACGCTCTCATTACCCTGTTTCCCGAGGAGTTCCAGTGATGAGGTGGTGGTGGCTGTCTCTGGTGAGTCTGCTGCTCAGTGGCTGTTTAGACAGTGCCCGAGAGCGGGTCGGTTGGCTCTCGCTGCTCCCCTTTCTGCTCACCTTTGTGGTGTTGTGGCTGCTCAACCGGCGTCGTGAGGAGGAGCAGTGGGAGGAAGAGCACTTTCCCGATGATGACGACGATGAAAACGAAGATCACCACCTGATGTAGAGGGAACGAACGTGGCCAAAGCAAAGAGCAGCTATAGTTGCACTGCCTGTGGCGCCAGCGCCACCAAGTGGGCGGGACAGTGTGCCGACTGTGGTGAGTGGAATACCTTGATTGAGATAGCGGTTGCCGCCACTACACCAAGAGGTGGACGCTTCGCCGGTTATGCCGGGGCGGCGGGGGCGTCCGAGGTGCAACTGCTGCGTGAGGTGAGTGCCGACGATGTGTCGCGTACTCCTACCGGTATCAGTGAATTTGACCGGGTGTTGGGCGGCGGGTTGGTACCAGGCTCAGTGGTGCTCATTGGGGGTGACCCCGGCATCGGTAAATCGACCCTGCTGCTGCAGACTCTGGCCGAACTGGATAAGCAGTTTACTACCCTCTACGTCAGCGGCGAGGAGTCACCACAACAGGTGAGCCTGCGTGCCAGGCGACTCAAGCTGCCCATCGAAAATATGCGACTGCTGCCGGAGACACGCGTCGAGGGGATCCTCGCCACCGCGGTAAAGGAGCGCCCCCAGGTGGTGGTGATCGACTCGATCCAGACCATCTTCACCGAACAGCTGCAGTCGGCCCCCGGCTCGGTGGCCCAGGTGCGCGAAAGCGCGGCCCAGCTGGTGCGCTTTGCCAAGCAGAGCGGGGCCTGCCTCTTTATCGTCGGTCATGTGACCAAGGAGGGGCAGCTAGCCGGGCCCCGCGTGCTGGAGCACATGGTCGATACGGTGCTCTATTTCGAGGGTGACAGCGGCTCACGCTACCGGGTGGTGCGTGCCTTCAAGAACCGCTTTGGCGCGGTCAATGAGCTGGGGGTCTTCGCGATGACCGAGCAGGGGCTGAAGGAGGTTTCCAATCCCTCGGCGATCTTCCTCTCCAGTCACGATGAAGCGGTGGCGGGTAGCGCCATCATGGTCACCATGGAGGGGAGCCGCCCGCTGCTGGTGGAGGTACAGGCGCTGGTCGATGAGAGCCAGCTTGGTAATCCGCGCCGTGTCACAGTGGGGCTGGAGCAGAACCGTCTGGCGATGTTGCTGGCGGTATTAAGCCGCCATGGAGGGGTGGTTACCCACGATCAGGATGTCTTCATCAATGCGGTGGGTGGGGTGCGTCTGAGTGAGACGGGAGCGGACCTTGCTGTGTTGTTAGCGGTACTCTCCAGTCTGCGTAACCGCCCGTTACCTGGAGGATTAATTGTTTTCGGTGAGGTGGGTTTGGCCGGGGAGATCCGTCCGGTGCCCAATGGTCAGGAGCGTCTCAGGGAGGCAGCCAAACACGGTTTTACTCGTGCCATCGTGCCCAAGGCCAATCTGGGAAAACGGGCTGTGGAGGGGATGGCGGTAGTTGGGGTCAGTCGATTGAGCGAGGCGCTGGAGCAGCTATAGTCGCGCTGTGATCCTAGTTGGCGATCAACTCTTCCAGTTCACGCTCAAGCAAGTGCTCATCACCCAGATTGAGCTCCACCATCCGTTTCAGGTGGGTGATGCTATCCAGATCGATGTTATCGCAGCGGAATCCAAGTCGATCATTTTGATGATGCACAATATAACCGACCATCATTATGGTGACATCGGTATCGTTGAGCAAAAACATCAGACGGCAGGTGCACTCTGGGCACTCCTCGAAATCATTGGGTACGGCCAGCAGTGCCCCCTTGAGGGAGATATCGAGCAGTTGACTCCGCCACTGATGTGCACCGCAGGCGAGGGTGATCTCCTTGTCCATGGGGATGCGGGTGAAGATCCGACGATTTTCTGCGTTTTGTTCATTACTCATGGTTCACCTCTATTTCTCAGGCCAGGGTGAATTGCATCTTAACATTCCCCAGTTGTATGACACTTCCATCTTCCAGTTTATGACTTTTTTCACCGATGGGCACCCCATCGACCTTGGGTGAATGTTCACCCTCCAGGTGGGTGAGGAAGTAGCCGTCTCCCCGACGGGCGATGACAGCGGTCTGTACACCCGCCTTGCCGAGATTGGTCATCTTGTTTTTCAGGTTGATGGTTTTGCCAACATTGTTGCCGGTCAGGATCTGTAGCCAGGCGCTTTTGGTGGCAGCTTCCTTGGCGGCAGCATAGGTGTCATCTGCGTCGCTGGTGGGAGAAAAGCTGAACTCGAGGGTGTGTTTGCCGATCTGGATGTTTTCACCATCCTGCAGTGTGTGCTCTGAGACTTTGGTGCCATTGACCATGAGAGCCCCCTCTGCCTGCGGGCCACTCAGGTCACGCAGTATGGAGACATTGTCCTCTGTGGTAATGGTTGCATGGCGAGGATCAATCGCCAGACTGTCAATATGTACCTGGCATCCGGGATCGCTGCCGATGGCCACTTCACCTCGCGGCAACTGAACCACTTTAAGCTTCTTGCCTTTAAATAGCAGGGTCAGTTTGGACACTGATAACTCCGAAATTCCCGATTCAAACAACCTGTTGATTTAACGGAACATTATAAGCCTAGTTTCAGGGGACTGGTACAGTTATTTATCACGCGCACTATTGAGTTGTGCTTTCAGGACGACACTATGGATGCCTCGGGTCCTTTTCTCAATGAAGGGTCGATACGTACCGTCTTGACTGTATTGGCACCTGTTTGAACAATATCGATGGGATACCCCTCCAGTAACAGACTGGTTCCTGTCTCGGGAATAGTCTCAAGGTATTCGGTGATCATACCGTTAAGGGTCTTGGGACCATCAGTGGGCAGCTCCCACTTCATGATGCGATTTAATTCGCGGATATTGGCGCTGCCGTCAACCAGAAAACTGCCGTCCTCCTGAGGGTGAATATCCTTGCTGCTGGTGGATGGGTCGGTGGTAAATTCACCAACGATCTCCTCAAGGATGTCATCTAGAGTCACTAGCCCCTGAATATCCCCGTACTCATCCACTACCATACCGATGCGGCGACGCTGACTCTGGAAGTTGAGAAGTTGAGTGTTGAGTGGCGTTCCCTCAGGGATGAAATAACTTTCACGAACTAGTTGTTCCAACCCCTCGCGGGTGAATTCAGCCTTGTGTAGCTGACCGAGCAGATTACGCAGGTGCAGAATGCCGATCACCTGATCGATATCGCCGCGGTAGACGGGCAGACGGGTGTGCTGACTCGTACGTAGCTGCGTCAGGATCTGCTCCCACTCATCCTCCAGATCAATGCCGACGATTTCGTTACGGGGCACCATGATGTCTTCTACCGTGGCCTTCTCCAGGTCGAGGATCCCCAACAGCATTCGTTGGTGACGCTGAGGAATCATTGCCCCCGCCTCGTTGACAACGGTACGTAACTCTTCCTGCCCAATGGTGTGCTCACTTAATTCCTGCTGACTAACCCCAAACAGACGCAGTAACGCACTGGGTATGGTGTTGAATAAGGTAACGAAGGGGGAGAGTACCCAGCCCAATGGCCTGAGAATGCTGGTTGCGGGAAAGGCAAAACGTTCCGGGCGGATTGCGGCCAATGTTTTAGGAGTGATCTCGGCGAATATGAGTACCAGTGGTGTTAGTACTGCCGTGGCCACCAGTGGCGCAATGCTCTCACTTACGAGCCTTGCCGCCAGCACGCCAGCCAGCACGGAGGCAAGGATATTAACGAAATTATTGCCCAGAAGAATAAGACCAATCAGTCGATCCGGGCGCTTCAGCAGCTCATGGGCACGCTTTGCCCCTGCGTGTCCATCACGGGCCATGTGGCGCAGACGATAGCGATTCAGACTGATGAGGCCTGTTTCAGAGCCAGAGAAGAAGGCAGAGACGAGAATGAGAAAGGCGATGAGTCCGGTGAGAACCCATATGGGAATGTCATTTAACAAAGAGGGAGTTACCTCATTAACTACTAGTGGATAATCATTACAGGCAGGAAAGTGGCTGTTGTCAAGCACCAGCCCGAGTGGCTAGGATCAATTCAAGAACCATTTTGCTGCCAAAATAGGCGAACATCAGTGTAACGAAGCCACTGAGAGTCCAGCGAACCGCTTTGCGGCCACGCCAGCCAAATCGCCAGCGACCCCACAGAAGAATAGCGAATACAAACCATGCCGTGACCGAGAGTACGGTCTTGTGCACAAGGTGTTGAGCGATCAGATCACGCGCATAAGGTAGACCGGTTATCAGGGAGAGGCTGAGGAGGAGGTAGCCGATAGCGATAAGCTGGAACAGAATACTCTCCATGGTCTCCAGTGGTGGCAGGGCGCGAATAAAACCACCTGGGTGGCGGTTTCTCAGTTGTTTGTTCTGAATCGCCAGCATAATGGCCTGTAGTGCGGCCAGCGTCAGCAGGCTATAGGAGATAGCCGAGATCAGGATATGGGCCTGTAGCCCACTGCTGGCCGAGGAGAGCGGAAAACCGCTGTCGGCGTGGTATCCCTGCAGTAACAGGCTGAGTGCCGCGAAGGGAAAGACAGCGATGCCGAGATTCTCAATTGGCTGCCGCAAGGAGGTTAGCAGAATCAGTATCGCTGCCAGCCAGCTGGTAAAAGAGAGGGCGAGGAAAAAGGAGAGGATGATCCCTTCGCCGATCACAACTCCGCTGTAGACACTATAGCCGTGGAGGGAGGAGGCGATGAATGCCGTGACAATGGCGATCATTTTGCTGTTGGCCGTGGCGGCCACGCCGGCAGCCAGGCGGCGCAGTAGCATTCCGGCGGCCAGCAGATAGAGCAGGGGGGGAAGGATAATCGCCAAAGTGTCCATTGTGCCTTCTGTTCTCGCGTGTCTGGGTCGGGCAATGTTCGCACATGAGGCCTGAGGGTTGAAGCCCTGTTGGACGATGCCATGAAGCTGGACGGATGAAGTGTGAAGCGTGTCGCTCTGCAAGCGGGTGCGGCTCTGCTATCATTCGGGGTTTCCAGAGTGGGGATAATCCGTTGTATTCAGCGGCTTATCAACCTATAGTGCGACAAACGAAGCAACTCCCACGTTATAGATTTGGGAGAAAAAGTGGCTGTGATAACACAGCTTAAGGGTGTGGAGAGCCTGAATGGAAATACGGGTATTGGGTTGTAGTGGTGGGATTGGCGGCGATGGACGCCGAACCACCTCATTCCTGCTCGGTGACGAGGTGTTGATCGATGCGGGTAGTGGTGTGGCTGACCTCACGCTGGAGGAACTCGTCGCTATTCGTCATATCTTCATCACCCACGCACATATGGATCACATCCACATGCTGCCGCTGTTGATCGACAGCGTCTTTGACCAACTGCAGCAACCGGTGGTGGTGCACGGCCTGCCCCATACCCTCAAGGCACTACGTGATCATATCTTCAACTGGGTGGTGTGGCCCGATTTCACCTCGCTGCCTAGTGAGGAGCTACCGGTGATGGTGCTGGAGGAGATGGCGCCAGGGGACCGGGTAACGGTGGGTGACAACCACTTCAGCATGATACCGGTGAATCATATTATCCCTACCGTTGCGTATGTGGTGGAATACCCCGGAGGGGCATTCGCCTTTAGTGGGGATACCACAACAAATGACACACTGTGGGAGGGGCTCAATGCCCTGCCACGCCTCGATCACCTGATCGTCGAGGCGGCATTCTCCAGTGGAGAATTAGCGTTGTGTGAGATGTCCAAACACTACTGTCCGCAACTATTAGCCGACGATCTCCGTAAATTGGAGCACGACCCGCAAATTTATCTCACCCACGCAAAACCGGGTGAGGAAGATATGATCTACGATGAATGCCGCAATTTAATGCCGGATCGCAAGTTGCACCACCTGACAGGAGGCGAGCGTTTGGCGTTATAATGCCCGCCTGTCACGCTGTATCACCCGTCGTGCTCGGGCACGACCATCCAATCAGGAACACTGTACATCATGTTCGATAATCTGACATCGAGGTTGACCCAGACCCTGCGCAATCTGCGCGGCAGCGGTCGTCTGAGCGAAGAGAATATCAAAGAGACCATGCGCGAGGTGCGCATGGCCCTGCTGGAGGCCGATGTGGCTCTGCCGGTGGTGCGCGAGTTCGTCGACCACGTCAAGGCACGTGCGGTGGGTAAGGAGGTGACGGAGAGCCTCACCCCCGGCCAGGCGCTGGTCAAGGTGGTGCACGATGAGCTGATCAGCTTGATGGGTGAGGCCAACGAGGAGCTCAATCTCGCCGCCACCCCGCCCGCCGTGGTGATGATGGCGGGCCTGCAGGGTGCTGGTAAGACCACCAGCGTGGGAAAGCTGGCGCGTTGGTTGAAAGAGACAAAGAAGAAGTCGGTGATGGTGGTCAGCGCCGACGTCTACCGCCCGGCGGCGATCCAGCAACTGCAGACCCTGGCCGGTGAGGTGGGGGTGGAGTTTTTCCCCTCCAGCGGTGACCAGAATCCGGTCGATATCGCCAGGGGTGCCATCGACGCGGCGCGCAAGAAGTATATCGACGTGGTACTGATTGATACCGCCGGTCGCCTCCATATCGACGAGGAGATGATGGGGGAGATCAAGCGGCTGCACGCGGCGGTCAACCCTGTTGAAACCCTCTTTGTGGTCGATGCGATGACCGGTCAGGATGCCGCCAATACCGCCAAGGCCTTTGGCGATGCCCTGCCGCTGACCGGAGTCATCCTCACTAAGACCGACGGTGACGCCCGCGGTGGTGCGGCGCTGTCGGTACGTCAGATCACCGGCAAGCCGATCAAATTCATGGGTGTGGGTGAGAAATCGACCGCCCTGGAGCCGTTCCACCCTGATCGCGTCGCCTCGCGCATCCTCGATATGGGCGATGTGCTCTCTCTGGTTGAGGAGGTACAGCAGAAGGTCGATCATAAGCAGGCCATGAAGATGGCCGAGAAGCTCAAGAAGGGCAAGGGCTTCGACCTGGAGGACTTTCGCGACCAGTTGCGCCAGTTGCAGAATCTCGGTGGCGTGCATGCCCTGATGGACAAACTGCCGGGTATGGCAAATGTGCCGGAGGCGGCAAGAAATCAGGTGAATGATAAGGAATTCAATAAGTTAGAGGCAATTATCAACTCCATGACACCGAAAGAGCGGCAACGCCCCGACATCATCAAGGGGAGCAGAAAGAAGCGTATCGCGACGGGGTCCGGCACTCAGGTGCAGGATGTGAACCGCCTGCTCAAGCAGTTTACCCAGATGCAGAAGATGATGAAGAAGATGTCCAAGGGCGGTCTTAGTAAGATGATGCGCGGTCTTGGTGGATTGCCGGGGATGAAGGGCAAACTACCCCCCGGTATGCCATTCTAATAAGGACTACCCTTTTTTT